>DAIRVP010000103.1:0-19012 GCA_036802765.1 Candidatus Rokuibacteriota bacterium | reverse complement strand
GCCGGCGGCTCGACATCATCAAGATCGAGACGATCGTGCGCAACGTCGTCGCGGGCAGCCTGGCGAAGCGCACCGGACTGGAGGAAGGCACACCGATCAAGCAGCCGATCGTCGAGCTCTACTACAAGTCCGACCCGCTCGGCGATCCCATGATCAACGACGACCACGTGCGGATGATGGCGCTCGCCACGCCGGCCGAGCTCGCGTGGATGAAGCGGATGTCGCTCAAGGTCAACGCGGTGCTTCGCCCGCACATGCTCAAGCGCGAGCTGATCCTGGTCGACTTCAAGCTCGAGTTCGGGCGCGGCGCCGGCCGCAAGCTGTATCTCGGCGACGAGATCTCGCCGGATACGTGTCGCCTGTGGGATCGCGCGACGCGTGAAAAGCTCGACAAGGATCGCTTCCGACGCGACCTCGGCGGCGTCGAGGACGCGTACCAGGAAGTCTACCGACGGTTGGTCGGAGATCTCGCCGGCGCATGAAGCTGCGGGTCCTCATTCGCCTCAAGCCCGGCATTCTCGACGTGCAGGGGGCTGCCGTGCAGCGGGCGCTCGCGGGACTGGGCTTTCCCGACGCGCGGGAGCTCCGCGTCGGCAAGCTGATCGACGTCGACGTCGACGCGACCACGCCTGCGGCTGCGCGCCAGCGCGTGGACGAGATGTGCCGGAAACTCCTCGCCAATACCATTCTCGAGGACTACACGATCGAAGCCGTCGAGTCAGAGCGCCTTGCCCCCAGGTAGGCGGTTCGGTAAGATGGCGTCGTCCGCCGCTGTCGTGAGACACGGCGCGCACCGCGAGAGGAGACCAACGCGCTCATGAGATTCGGGGTCGTGGTGTTTCCGGGCACCTGGAGCGATTGCGACTTCCACTACGTCATCTCGGAAGTGCTTCGCCAGCCCGTGAAGTACGTGTGGCACCGCGATCGCAGCCTGGCCGACCTCGACTGCGTGGTCCTGCCCGGCGGCTTCTCGTACGGTGATTACCTGCGCGCAGGCGCGGTGGCCGGCAAGTCGCCGGTGGTGGACGCGCTGCGCGAGTTCGTGGCCAACGGCGGCTACGTGCTCGGCTCGTGCAACGGGTTTCAGATCCTGTGCGAGGCCGGCCTGCTGCCCGGCGTGCTGATGCGCAACGAGTGTCTCCAGTATCGCTGCCAGTCGACGAATCTGCTCGTCGAGAACGTGGAGACGCCCTTCACGCGTGGGCTGCGGGCGGGCCAGGTGCTGACGATGCCGATCTCGCACGGCGAAGGCAAGTACTATGCCGACGCCGCGACGCTCGCGGAGCTGAAGGCGCGCCACGGTATCGTCTTCCGCTACGCCACCACCGACGGGCAGGTGGTGAAGGCCGCCAATCCGAACGGCTCGGTCGAGAACATCGCCGGCGTCGTCAACGACACGGGCACTGTGCTGGGGCTGATGCCGCACCCCGAGCGCGCGGCGGAATCGGCGATGGGCGGCACCGACGGGCTTCTGCTGTTCCAGTCGCTCCTCGGCACGCTCGTCGAGGACGGCACGTTCCTCAAGCGGTGATCCGGGGGTTGTTTGGCGGGAACTGAGCCGAAGGTTACCCTCGACCTCGCGCGGGGCCTCGGCCTCACAGCCGACGAATACGATCGCATCATCGAGCGGCTCGGACGCGAGCCGTCCTACACCGAGCTCGGCCTGTTCTCCGCGCTCTGGTCCGAGCATTGCGCCTACAAGCACTCTCGCGTGTTCCTCTCGCGTCTGCCCACGCGGGCGCCGCACCTGCTGCAGGGGCCCGGCGAGAACGCGGGCGCCGTCGACATCGGCGACGGCTGGGCGATTGTGTTCAAGATGGAAAGCCACAACCACCCCTCGTTCATCGAGCCGTTCCAGGGGGCCGCGACGGGCGTCGGCGGCATCCTGCGCGACATCTTCACGATGGGCGCCCGCCCTATCGCCATCCTCGATTCCCTGCGGTTCGGCGATCCACATGATCCGAAGACGCGACGTTTGATCGACGGCGTCGTCTCCGGGATCTCGTGGTACGGCAACTGTTTCGGCTGCCCGACGGTCGGCGGCGAGATCGCGTTCGCGCCCGAATATGCCGGTAATCCGCTCGTGAACGTCATGTGTGTCGGGCTCGTGCGTGCCGATCGGATCTTTCGCGCGCGAGCCGAAGGCATTGGCAATCCGGTGTTCTACGTCGGCAACAAGACGGGCCGCGACGGCATTCACGGCGCGACGATGGCGTCGGCGACCTTCGACGACGAAGCCGAAGCGAAGCGGCCGACCGTTCAGGTCGGCGACCCGTTCACGGAAAAGCTGCTGCTCGAGGCGTGTCTCGAAGCGATGGCCACGGGCGCAGTCGTCGGCATCCAGGACATGGGAGCCGCCGGCCTCGCGTGCTGCACGTCGGAGATGCCCGCGCGCAGCGGCACCGGCATGGAGGTCGAGCTCTCGACGGTCCCGCAGCGCGAGGCCGACATGACGCCGTACGAGCTGCTGCTGTCCGAGTCGCAGGAGCGCATGCTGCTCGTCGGCGCGCGCGGCCGTGAGGACGAGCTGCGCCGCGTATTCGCCAAGTGGGAGCTCGATGCCGTGAAGATCGGCGAGGTGACGGCCGGCTCGGACCTGGTCGTGCGCCACCACGGCGACGAGGTCGCCCACGTGCCGGTGGACGCGCTGGCCGATGGGCCGCGATACGAGAAGCCCTGCGAGCCGCCCGCCTGGTTGACCGAGCGCCGGGCGTTCGAGCCGCTCGCCCTGCCCGAGCCGTCGGATTATTCCGAGGCGCTGGTGACGCTCGTCGCGTCGCCGACGATCGCCTCGAAGGAATGGGCGTACCGGCAGTACGACCAGCAGGTCGGGACCAATACGCTGGTGCTGCCGGGTTCGGATGCGGCCGTGCTGCGCATCAAAGGCACGCGGCGCGCGATCGCCATCGCCACCGACGGCAACGGGCGTCAGGTCCTCCTCGATCCACGCCGCGGCGCCGCCATGGCGGTCTGCGAGGCGGCGCGCAACGTCTCGTGCGCGGGAGGGCGCCCGCTGGGCGTGACGGATTGCATGAACTTCGGCTCGCCCGAACGGCCGGAGATTCTCTGGCAGTTCGCGGAGGCAATCGACGGAATAGCCGAGGCGTGCCGCGCGCTGGAGGTCCCGGTGGTCGGCGGCAACGTTTCCTTTTACAATGAGACTTCCGGAAGCGCCATTCTGCCCACGCCCATCGTCGGCGTGGTCGGTGTGCTCGATGACGCGGGCCGGCTGGCGACGCAGTGGTTCAAGGCGGCGGGGCATCGGATCGCGCTGCTCGGTCCGGATGCCATGAGTCTCGGTGGCTCGGAGTACTTGTGGACGTTGCACGAGCGGCTCGCGGGGCGCTTGGCGCCGCTCGATCTCGAGGTCGAGCGTCGTGTGCAGGCGGCGGTGCGGGCGGCCGTCGGAGCGGGGCTGGTGACGGCCGCGCACGACTGTGCCGAAGGGGGGCTCGCGACGACGCTCGCGGAGGCGTGCGTGACCGGCACGCGAGGCGGCGCGGTCGGGATTGGATGCGAAGTGGCGGTGGAGGTTGCACGGCGGCTCGATGAAACGCTGTTCGGCGAAGGCCCCTCGCGCGTGGTGGTGAGCGTCGAGCCGGAGCGACAGCGCGAGTTCGAAGCGCTCATGGCGGAGTCGGCAATTCCGTGGCGCTGGATCGGGAGCACGGGCGGCGAGAAGCTCAGCATCCGCGTGACGGGACGATTGGTGGTCGACGTGGCCGTGGATCGCATCGAACACGCGTGGAGGAGCGGATTTGAGCGCCACATGGCGTGACGACGACCGGTTCCACGACGAGTGCGGGCTGTTCGGCATCTGGAATCATCCGGAAGCCGCGAACGTCACGTATCTCGGTCTCTACGCGCTCCAGCACCGCGGCCAGGAGTCGGCCGGCATCGCCGCCACGGACGGTCACGCCTTTCACACGGAGAAGGCGATGGGCTGGGTCGCCGACGTGTTCCACCCCGAACGGTTGCGTCGGCTGGCGGGACATCGCGCCATCGGCCACGTGCGCTACTCCACGGCGGGCTCGTCGAATCTCAAGAACGCGCAGCCGATTACCGCCAACACCGCGCGCGGGCCGATCTCGATCGCCCACAACGGCAACCTCACGAACGCCGACGCCCTCCGCCGCGACATGGAGCGCGACGGCGCGATCTTCCAGTCGACGTCGGATACCGAAGTCATTCTGCACCTGCTCGCGCGGGCTCCGTCCGGCACCCTCGAAGACCAGCTGCGCCACGCGCTCGCACAGGTGAAGGGCGCGTATTCGCTGCTCGTACTCACGCCGGACGCGATGTACGCGATCCGCGATCCATACGGCTTCCGTCCGCTCACGCTCGGCCGCCTCGACGACGCCTGGGTGGTCGCGTCCGAGACGTGCGCGCTGGATCTGATGGAAGCCAAGGTCGAGCGCGACATCGAGCCCGGCGAGATCCTCGTGGTCGACGACGACGGCCCGCGCTCCGTGCGCGCGTTTCCGCCTGGCGAGAAGCTGCACTGCGTCTTCGAGTACGTCTACTTCGCGCGGCCGGACTCCGCGCTGTGGGGCCGCAACGTCCACACCGTGCGCAAGGCCATGGGCCATCAGCTCGCGCGTGAGCATCCGGTGCAGGCCGACATCGTCATTCCCGTTCCGGACTCCGGCACGAGCGCGGCGCTGGGATTTTCCGAGGAATCCGGGACGCCGTACGAGATGGGCCTGATCCGCAACCATTACGTAGGCCGCACGTTCATCGAGCCCAAGCAGGGGATCCGGCACTTCGGCGTCAAGGTCAAGCTGAACCCGATGCCGGAGATGCTGCAGGGCAAGCGCGTGGTCGTCGTCGACGACTCGATCGTCCGCGGCACGACGAGCCGCAAGATCGTGCGCATGCTTCGGAGCGCGGGCGCGCGTGAGGTCCACATGCGGATCTCGTCGCCACCGATCCAGTGGCCGTGTTACTACGGGATCGACACGCCGACGCGCAAGGAGCTGATCGCCTCCAGCCATCAGGTCGACGAGATCTGCCGTTATCTCGGCGCCGATTCACTCGGCTATCTGTCGCTCGACGGCATGCTGAAGGCCACCGGCGGCGATCCCGGCAGCTTCTGTCACGCGTGCTTCACTGGCGCCTACAAGGTCGGCATCGAGCCCGATCCGACGCCGCAGCTGCATCTCTTCGACGTCTGAACGATGAAGCCGCTCACGTACCGTGACGCCGGTGTCGACATCGAGGCCGGCGACGAGGCGGTCCGGCGCATCGCCCCGCTGGCCAAAGCCACCTTTCGGCCCGAGGTCCTCGGTGGCATCGGCGCGTTCGCCGCATTCGTCCGCGTCCCCGCGGGCTATCGCGAGCCCGTGCTCGTCTCGTCCACCGACGGCGCGGGCACCAAGCTCAAGGTCGCGTTCCTCGCGGACCGCCACGAGACCGTCGGTATCGACCTCGTGGCGATGGGTGTCAACGACCTGCTCGTCCACGGCGCCGAGCCGCTGTTCTTCCTCGATTACATCGGCATCGGCAAGCTCGACCCGGCGCGCGTCGAGGCGCTCGTGAGCGGCGTGGCCGAAGGCTGCCGGCGCGCCGGCTGCGCGCTCGTCGGCGGCGAGACGGCCGAGCTGCCGGATCTCTATGCGCCCGGCGAGTACGACCTGGCTGGCTTCGCTGTGGGCGTCGTCGAGCGCGAACGAATCGTGGACGGCAGCGCTGTGAAGCCCGGCGACGTCGTCCTCGGCCTTGCGTCGTCGGGACTGCACAGCAACGGTTACACACTCGTGCGGCGCATCGTCTTCGATGTGATGCGGCTCGATGTGGCCGCGCCGCTGCCGGGCACAGGCCGCAGCGTCGGCGACGAGTTGTTGGAGCCAACGCGCATCTACGCCGCAGCGGTCAAGACGCTGCTCGCCGCCGTGCCGGTCACGGCGATGGCCCACATTACAGGCGGAGGGCTCACCGGCAACCTGCCGCGCGTCCTGCCCGAGGGCTGCCGCGCGGTTCTTCGCCGCTCGGCCTGGCGCGAGCCGCCGGTCTTCGCGACGCTGCGTGAGGCCGGCAACGTGAGCGAGGCCGAGATGCTGCGCACCTTCAACCTGGGCGTCGGATACGTCGTCGTCGTGCGCGCTGGCGATGCGGGCCGCGCGCAGCAGGCGCTGGAGGCGGCGGGAGAGACGGTGAGCGTGATCGGCGAGATCGTGGCGGGCGAGCGCGGTGTGGAGCTGACGCGCTGATGCGGATCGTCGTGCTCGGCGGCGGGTTCGCCGGCATGGAGGCCATCCGCGTGCTCGAGCAGCGCCTCGACGCTCGCGCGGACATCGACATCCTCCTGATCAGTGACCGCAACTATCTGCTGTTCACGCCGCTGCTGCCTCAGGTCGCTTCCTCGTTGGTCGAGCCGCGCCACATCGTGCAGCCCATCCGCGACATCCGCGGCAGGCGGCGCTTCCGTTTCCGCCGCGACGTCGTGACGGACATCGATTTTGCCGCGCGTCGCGTCGTCATGGCCGAGGGAACCGAGGGCTACGATCGGCTCATCATCGCCATGGGCAGCGTGGTGCCCTCGTTCGGCGTACCCGGCGTCGAGGAGCATGCGCTGGGCTACAAATGGCTGGAGGACGGCATCGTGCTCCGGGACCACATCCTGGATGCAGCCGAGCACGCCGACCACGAGGGGGACCCGGCGGAGCGGCGACGCCGGCTGACCGTGTGCGTCGTCGGCGGCGGCTATACCGGCGTCGAGCTGATCGCCGAGCTGCGGGACTTCTTTCACGGCTACATCGTGCCGCGCTACCGCGGCATCGAGGCCGATGACTACCGGCTGCTGCTCGTGGAGGCGGGCCAGGAGATTTTGCGCGGCGTGCATCCAACCCTCGCGGAGCGCGCTCGGCGCAAGCTGAGGCGCTCGGGCATCGAGATCCGCACCGGCACGCGCGTGACCCGCGTGTTGCCGGGCGCCATCGAGGTCGCCGGCGGCGAGCGCGTGCCGGTCGGCATGACGGTGTGGGCCGCCGGTGTCACCGGACATCCCGCGCTCGGACACGTCGCGGCCGAGCGCGACCGGCTGGGCCGCCTCATCACGCGGCCGACGATGCAGCTCAAGGAGCACGCCGACGTGTACGGCGCCGGCGACGCGGTGACCGTCGAGGACAACGCCGTCGCCTCGATTCCGATCGTCCCGGCCGCGCTCGCGCAGGCGCGACTGGCCGCCGAGAACATCGTGGCCGAGATGGAGGGACGTCCGCTCTCGACGATTCAGTTCGCGCCGCAGGGCATGCTGGTCTCGCTCGGCGAGCGCGATGCCGTCGTCGAACTGTTCGGCCTGCGCTTTTCCGGCTATTTCGCGTGGCTGTTCTGGAACGCCGTGCATCTCTACAAGCTCGTCGGCTTTCGCAAGCAGCTGCAGGTCGCGCTGGACTGGGGCATGGCCCAGGTCTTCCCGCGCGATTCGACGATCATGCGGCGCGTTCTCCGTTGTCCCGTGTGCGTCCCGGGCTCGACGGCGCCCTCGCGCGAGCGTGATGCGGCATGAGCCCTGTCGGCGGGAGGACAGCCGAGCGCCTGCCCATTGGCGTTCTGGTCTCGGGCCGAGGCAGCAATCTGCAGGCGCTGCTCGACGCGTGCGCGGCGCCGGAGTTTCCGGCGCGCGTTGCCGTCGTCGTCTCCGATCGCGAGCACGCGCCAGCCCTGGCACGTGCGCGCGCCGGCGGCGTGGAGGCGGTCTGGATCAATCCCAAGGATTTCGCCACACGTGAGAGCTTTGACGCGGAGCTCGTCCGCGAGCTCGAGAAGCGCCAGGTCGGGCTCGCCTGCAATGCCGGCTTCATGCGCATCCTGTCGCGGGTGTACGTGCAGGCCTTTGCCGGACGCGCGCTGAACATCCATCCCTCGCTGCTGCCCGCGTTTCCAGGGTTGCATGCCCAGCGGCAGGCGCTCGAGCACGGGACGAAGGTCGCGGGCTGTACGGTGCATTTCGTCGACGAGGCCGTCGACGCAGGCCCCATCGTTTTGCAGGCCGCCGTGCCCGTAGAGCCGGAAGACACGGAGGAGACGCTGTCCGCCCGAATCCTGAGGGAGGAGCACCGGATTTATCCCGCCGCCGTCCGACTCTTCGCCGAAGGCCGGCTGGAGATCGTCGGGCGTCGCGTCATCATCCACCACGCGTCCAAGGAGAGCCGATGAGGATCCGTCGCGCCCTGGTGTCCGTCCACGACAAGACCGGGGTGGTCGAGCTCGCCACCGGGCTCGCGGGGTTCGGGGTCGAGATCCTCTCCACGGGCGGGACCGCGAAGCTGCTGCGCGAATCAGGCGTGCCTGTGCGCGACGTGGCCGACGTCACCGGATTTCCCGAGATGATGGACGGCCGCGTCAAGACGCTGCATCCCAAGATCCACGGCGGGATCCTCGCGCGGCGCGACGTGCCCGAGCATCTCGCCGCGCTCGAGCGGCACGGCATCCCGCCGATCGACCTCGTCGTCGTCGCGCTCTATCCATTCGAGCAGACGGTGGCGCGACCGGGAGTCACGGCGGCCGAGGTGATCGAGCAGATCGACGTCGGAGGACCCACGATGATCCGTGCCGCCGCCAAGAATCACGCCGCGGTGGCCGTCGTCACGGACCCGTCGCAGTACGGCGCCGTGCTGGACGAGCTCAAGCGGACGGGCGGCGCCATCTCGGACGCCACACGCGAGCGGCTGGCGCACGAGGCATTTCGCCGCACCGCGCAGTACGACGCGGCGATCGCCGCCTGGCTGCGCACGGCGCAGGCGCCGACGGCGGCCAGAGAGCCGGATCAGTTTCCGCATCCGCTGCGGTTGGAGGCCGAGCGCGCGCTGCTGCTCAAGTACGGCGAGAACCCGCACCAGTCGGCGGCGTTCTATCGCATCGCCGGCGCGCCCGCGATCGGGCTGGCGGCGATGAAGCAGCGGCACGGCCCGGAGCTCGGCTACAACAACCTGCTCGACTTCTCCGCGGCGCTGTCGCTGCTGCTCGAGTTCGACGATCCAGCGGCCGTCGTGATCAAGCACACCAACCCGTGCGGTGCCGCCCTGGGGCCGACGGTCGGCGTGGCCATGGAGCGCGCCAAGGCGTCCGATTCCGTGTCGATCTACGGCGGCATTGTGGGGGTGAATCGGACGCTCGACCTGGCCGTGGTGCAGGCGCTCGCGGGTATCTTCGTCGAGATCCTGTTTGCCCCGGCGTTCGCGGCGGATGCGCTGGAGGAGCTGTCGCGCACGAAGAAAAAGTGTCGCGTCTTCGAGGTTCCGTGCGATCGACGCGCGCTCCCCGGCCGCCTCGCCGAGTATCGCAGCGTGCTGGGAGGCCTTCTCGCTCAGAGCGTCGATGCGGCCGACCTCGATCCGAACACGCTCAAGGTCGTCACGAAGCGCGCGCCGACCGAGGCGGAGATGCGCGCGCTGCGGTTTGCCTGGCGCGTGGGCAAGCACGCCAAGTCCAACGCCATCGTGCTCACGACGACCGAGCAGGTGATCGGCGTGGGCGCCGGCCAGATGAATCGCGTGGACTCCGCACGCCTGGCCGTCATGCGCGCGCGCGAGGTCGGTCTGCCGACGCAAGGCACGGTCTGCGCCTCCGACGCGTTCTTTCCGTTTCGCGATGGGCTCGACGTGGTCGCCGAGGCGGGCGCCACCGCCGTCATCCAGCCCGGCGGCTCGCTGCGCGACGAAGACGTGATCGCCGCCGCCGACGCGCATGGCATGGCGATGCTCTTCACCGGTCTCCGCCACTTCCGCCACTGAGCGTCGGCGTGACGGGGCGCCGCGGGGCATGACCGAGCGCATCTACGGGTTGCGCGAGCTCACGCGTATCCTCACGCTGACGCCTCGCCGCGCCGCGCAGCTCAAGCGTCTCAACCTGCTCCACGGCGAGCTCCGGTATACCTTCCGCGAGCTTCTCGCGCTGCGCGCCGCGTCCGCGCTGCTGGAGTCGGGCGCGTCTGTCCGTCAGATCCGGCAGGCGCTCGACGCCCTGCGCCGGCGCGATCCCGGCATTCGGCAACCGCTGGCCGAGATGCGGATGGTGCTCGACGGAGGCCGCCTCCTGGTCGAGTCCGAGCGCGTGCGTTTCGATCCGCGTACCGGCCAGACCGTCCTGGATCTCGACGCGGGCAATCTCGAAAAGACGGCGGAGGCGACGCTCGTCACGGGGCTCGTGCGTCCGCTGGCGCCGCCATCCGAGCAGGCCGAGACGTGGTTCGAGCGCGCGAGCGAGTGGGACGCCGATCCCGCGCAGTGGGACGACGCGATCGACGCCTACCGGCGGGTGGTGGCGATCGATCCGACGTACGCCGCCGCGTGGAACAACCTCGGCTTGCTGCTGCATCGCATGGGTCGCTACGACGAGGCACGCGTCGCGTACGACCGCGCCCTGGCCGAGGCCGCCGAGTGTGCGGAGGCCGCCTACAACCTCGGCTCGCTGAACGAGGACACCGGCGACGTCGAGGAGGCGATCCGCTGCTACCGCCGGGCACTCGGCGTCTCTCCCGATTATGCCGACGCACATTTCAACCTCGCCGGCGCGCTGGCCCGATCCGGGCGCGGCGACGAGGCCGTGCGGCACTGGCATCGCTATCTCGATCTCGACGCCGGCAGCCCCTGGGCGAAGATCGCGCGCGCCCATCTCGAAGTGGTCGAGACGCACGGGGAGGGTAGCGAATGAACGTCCTGGTCGTCGGCAGCGGCGGCCGTGAGCACGCGCTGTGCTGGAAGCTTGCGCAGAGCCCGCGGCTCACGCGCCTGGTCGCAGCGCCCGGCAATCCGGGCATCGCGCGGCACGCCGCATCCGTCGCCGTGGGCGTCGACGATCACGATGGCCTCGTTCGGCTCGCCGAGCGCGAGCGCACAGAGCTCGTCGTCATCGGACCTGAGGTGCCGCTGGTCGCGGGTCTCGCCGACCGCCTTCGCGACAAAGGATTCACCGTGTTCGGCCCCGGCGCGGCGGCCGCCGCTCTCGAGGGCAGCAAGGCATTCGCGAAGGACCTGATGGCTCGCGCCGGGATTCCGACCGCGCGATACGGGACGTTCACCGATGCCGAGAGCGCCCGCACGTTCTGCCGCCAGCTCGGCGCCCCGGTTGTCGTCAAGGCCGATGGGCTGGCCGCCGGCAAGGGGGCCATCGTCTGCAGCACGCTCGCCCAGGCCGATGAGGCGATCGCCGCATGCATCGAACGCCGCGAATTCGGTGCCGCTGGCGCCACCGTTGTCGTCGAGGAATTTCTGCGCGGCGAGGAGGCGTCGTTCTTCGCGATCAGCAATGGCAGCGAGTGTGTGGCGCTCGCGGCGGCGCAGGATCACAAGACCATCTTCGACGGTGATCGCGGCCCGAACACGGGCGGCATGGGCGCCTTCACGCCGGTTCGCTCGGTGGACCCGTCGATGCATGGGCGGATCATGCGGACGATCGTCGAGCCGACATTCGCGGGGATCGCGAGGGAAGGTGCACCGTACCGCGGGGTGCTGTACGTCGGGCTGATGCTCACCGAGGATGGGCCGAAGGTGATCGAGTACAACGTCCGCTTCGGCGATCCGGAGTGTCAGGCCATTCTTGCCGCTATGAATGGGGACCTGCTGCCCTTGCTCGACGCCGCCGCACGCGGCGCGCGGTTACCAACCGTCACGGGTTCCGTGCAAGCGTCGGTGTGCGTGGTCATGGCTTCCGGCGGCTACCCGGGCAAATACGCCACGGGCGTGCCGATCACCGGTGTCGACGAAGCGGCGGCGCTGGACGGGGTGGAGGTGTTCCACGCTGGCACGGCCGTGCGCGACGGGCGGCTGGTGACCGCGGGTGGTCGCGTGCTGGGCGTCACCGCCCTCGCGGACGACGTCGCGAGCGCGATCGAGCGCGCGTACCAGGCAGTGGACCGTATTCGGTTCGAGGGCATGCATTTTCGTAAGGACATCGGGCGGCGCCGAGCCGTCGCCGCTTAGGAGCACCGGCGTGACGAATCCAATCCGCGTGGGCATTGTGCTGGGCAGCGATTCCGATCTGGACGTCATGCTCGATACCGTGAAGGTCCTCGACGTGCTCGAGGTCGGCAGCGAGGTCGTGGTGGCATCCGCGCATCGTACGCCGAAGAAGACCGAGGAATACGCGTCGACGGCCGAGGCGCGCGGGCTCGGAGTGCTGATCGCCGCCGCCGGCGGCGCCGCCGCGCTGCCGGGCGTTCTTGCGGCGTCGAGCGCGTTGCCGGTGATCGGTGTGCCGATTGCCGCGACGCCGCTCGGCGGCATGGACGCGCTGCTCTCGATCGTGCAAATGCCGAAGGGCGTGCCAGTCGCGACGGTCGCCATCGGCAGCTGGGGCGCCGCCAATGCCGCGATCCTCGCCGCACAGATCCTCGCGGTCGGCGATCCGGCGCTGCGGCAACGGCTCGTCGCCTATCGCGCGAAGCTGGCCGCCGAGGTGGAGGACCGCGCGCGTCGGGTCGCCGACAAGCTGAAGTCGCGCGGCTGACCGCGTCGTGGCGACGGCGGTCGTGCGCGTCGATCCCGTCGCCCCGGACGAGCGCGTTGTGCGCGAGGCGGCCGATGTCTTGCGTCGCGGCGGACTCGTCGCGTTTCCGACGGAGACGTTCTATGGGCTCGGCGCCGCCGCCCTCGACGCGGCGGCCGTTCGGCGCGTGTTCGAGGTCAAGGGCCGCCCGAGCTCAATGCCGCTGCTCGTGCTCGTCGACAGCGCGGCCCGTTTGAGGCACGTCGCCATAGACGTGCCGGAGCGCGCCCGCACGCTGATGGATCGCCACTGGCCCGGCGCACTCACCCTCGTGTTTCGCGCCGCTCCGCAGCTTCCGGCAGAGCTGACCGCGGGGACGGGCACGGTGGGCGTGCGGGTGCCGAACCATCGTGTGGCGCGCGCGCTCGTCAGCCAGCTTGGCCTTCCGGTGACGGCGCCGAGCGCAAATCCCACCGGCGGCGATCCGCCGACCACGGCCGACGGTGTGCTCGCCTACTTCCGTGACGTTCTCGACCTGGTGCTCGACGGGGGCCCAACGCCCGGCGGCGCGCCCTCCACGGTCGTCGACGTGACCGTCGACCCTCCCCGAGTGCTCCGTCAGGGAGCCGTTACACTGGAGCCGTGGTAGTGCGAGCCGCAGGACGTCGCGGGGCCGTTGTGCGAGCCGCAGCCGCAAGGCGAGGCGAGTCTGCGATCGCAGCCCCGCCGTGCGAGGCGAGCGAAGAAACAGTAGGGCGAGCCGCAGGACGTCGTGGGGCTGGGGCTCCACCGTCCGAGGCGAGCGAAACACATAAATGAAAATCACGGGCGTGATCCAGGCGGGTGGGCGCAGCACGCGCATGGGCGGAGAACCCAAGGCGCTGCTCGAGCTGGGCGGCAAGCGCATCGTCGAGCGCGTGATCGACGCGCTCGCGGCCGTGCTCGACGACCTGCTCGTGGTGACGAACACGCCCGAGCGCTACCGGTTTCTGGACCTGCCGATGGTCGGCGACCGCTGGCCGGAGGGCGGCGCGCTCGGCGGCATCTTCACGGGGCTCGAGGCCGCGGGCGGCGACGCGGTGTTCAACGTCGCGTGCGACATGCCGTTCCTGCAGCCGGACGTCGTGCGCCTGGTGGTGGCGCGGGCGGGCGATGCCGACGTCGTCATCCCGCGTGTGGACGGCCAGTACGAGACCATGCACGCGCTCTACGCGAAAGCGTGTCTGGCGCCGATGCGGACGCGACTCGACGCCGGACAGCTGAAGATCACCGGGTTCTTTTCCGACGTTCGTGTGCTCGAAATCACCGCCGACGCGGTCGCGCGACACGGCGCGCCGCAGACCGTGTTCATGAACGTCAACACACCGGACGAGCTCGCCAGGGCGCGCGCGCTCGCCGCCGAGATCGGCCGGTGGTGAGGCTGCGGCCCGTGCTCGTGGTGCACTACCACGAGATCAGCCTCAAGCGCGGCAACCGCCCGCTGTTCCTCCGCCACCTGCGGCGCAACGTCGAGCGAGCGCTCACCGATACCGGACCCTTCGGGATCGAGCAGCTGTCGGGCCGGGTCCTCGTGGACCTCGAGAGCCATCCCGCCCCGGAGGCCGCACGCGATCGTGTGGCGCGCGTCTTCGGAGTGGCGAGCGTGACGATCGCGTATCGCACGCCGTCCACCCTCGACGCGATGAAGGCGCTGCTCGAGCGGCTGCTCGAGGGTCGCAGCTTCGGCTCGTTTCGCATCAGCGCGCGGCGCGCGTTCAAGACCTATCCCATGACGAGCGTCGATCTCAATCGCGCCCTCGGCGCCTTCGTGCTCGAGCGTGTGCGGACGCGTGTGGACCTCGAGCACGCCGAGCAGGAGATCCACGTCGAGGTGCTTCCGGCGGAAACATACATCTCGCTCGATCGCACGGAGGGGCCGGGCGGACTGCCGGTGGGCGCCTCGGGAACGGTCGCAGCGCTGCTCTCCGGCGGTATCGACTCGCCCGTCGCGGCCTGGCGCATGATGAAGCGCGGCTGCCGCGTGGTCTTCGTGCATTTTCACAGCGTGCCGTACCTCCCCGCCACGTCGCAGGCCAAGGCGCGAGCGCTCGTCGAGCGGCTCACCGCATGGCAGTACGCCTCGCGCCTTCATCTCGTGCCCTTCGGCGAGATCCAGCGCGAGGTCGTGTTGAGCGTGGCGCCGCCGCTGCGCGTCGTTGTGTATCGCCGATTGATGCTGCGTATCGCGCAGGAACTCGCTCGGCGCGTCGGTGCGCAGGCGCTCGTCACGGGCGAGAGCCTCGGGCAGGTCGCCTCGCAGACGCTCGAGAACATCGCGTGTATCGACGAGGCGGCCTCGCTTCCCGTCCTACGCCCGCTGATCGGCATGGACAAGCTCGAGATCACGGCCGCGGCGCAGCACATCGGGACGTTCGAGATCTCGATCGAGCCCGACGCTGATTGCTGCACGCTGTTTACCCCGCGCCATCCCGCGACCCGTACGACCCTCGACGAGATCCACTCGGTGGAGCGCGGGATGGACCTCGAACGCTTCGTCGCCGCCGGCGCGGACGGCGCCGCGCTCGAAGCGTTCGCGTTTCCCGCCGCCGGCGCCGCCGTCTTTTGACGGCGACAGGGTCCCCGAGATATAGGGGCGCTTGACGCAGCACGCCACAATCGGTATGGTTCGCGTATGGCGATCATCGCCATTGGAGCGGACCACGCCGGTTTCTCCCTCAAGGAGCGGCTCAAGACGTGGCTTGCCGCGGACGGGCATCGCATCCTCGATCACGGAACGCATTCATCGGAATCGGTCGACTACCCCGACTACGCCGCCGCCGTCGCCGACACCGTGCGCGCCGGGGAGGCCGAGTGGGGGATTCTCGTCTGCGGCTCGGGCATCGGGATGGCGATGGCCGCCAACAAGGTCGCGGGCGTCCGGGCGGCAGTGGCGGCCGATCCCGGCGTGGCGCGCCTGTCCCGGCAGCACAACGACGCCAACATCTTGGCGCTCGGGGCTCGCCTGACGACGCCAGGCCAGGCCCTCGCGGTCGTGCAGGCGTGGCTCGCGACTCCGTTCGAGGGCGGCCGGCACGCACGCCGCGTGGACAAGCTCGCGCAGTTGGACACCGCTCGAAAGGAGCACGCGGTCGATGCCGCGGCTGGCTGAGGTCGATCCGGAGATCGCGAAGGCGCTACGCGAGGAGGCGCAGCGGCAACATCGCAATCTCGAGCTCATCGCGTCCGAGAACTTCGTGTCTGAGGCGGTGCTGGAGGCGACCGGCTCCGTCCTGACGAACAAGTACGCCGAGGGATATCCCGGGCGACGGTACTACGGAGGCTGCGAAGTCGTCGACGTCGTCGAGGATCTCGCCATCGCGCGCGCCAAAGAGCTGTTCGGCGCCGAACACGCCAACGTGCAGCCACACTCCGGCGCCCAGGCGAACATGGCGGTCTACTTCACGCTGCTCAAGCCCGGCGACGCCGTGCTGGGGCCGAATCTCTCGCACGGCGGCCATCTCACGGCGGGCAGCCCGGTGAACTACTCGGGCAAGTTCTACTCGATCGTGGCCTACGGTGTCCGCAAGGACACCGAGCGGATCGACCTGGATCAGGTGCGTGATCTCGCGAAGCAACACCGGCCGAAGCTGATCATCGCGGGCGGATCCGCCTTCCCGCGCGCGATCGACTTCAAGCCGTTCGGGGAGATCGCCCGGGAGGTCGGTGCGTCGCTCATGGCCGACATCGCTCACCCTGCGGGGCTCGTGGCCGCCGGCCTGCATCCGTCCCCCGTCGGGATCGCGGACTTCGTCACGTCGACGACGCACAAGACGCTGCGCGGCCCGCGCGGCGGGCTCGTGCTCTGCGGAGCCGCGCACGCCCAGGCGCTCGACAAGACGGTGATGCCCGGTGTGCAGGGCGGGCCGCTGATGCATGTGATCGCCGCCAAGGCCGTCGCGTTCCGCGAGGCTCTCACGCCGTCGTGGCGCGCCTACCAGCAGCAAATCGTGAAGAATGCCAGGGCGCTCGCCGACGCCATGCAGGCGCACGGCTTCCGCCTGGTCACGGGCGGCACGGACACACACCTGCTGTTGGTGGATCTGTCCTCGCGGGGAATCACGGGCAAGGACGCCCAGGAGGCGCTCGACCGCGCGTGGATCACGGTCAACAAGAACACGATCCCGTTCGAGACGAAGAGCCCGATGATCACCAGCGGCATTCGGGTCGGCACGCCGGCCGTCACCACGAGAGGAATGAAAGAGCCGGAGATGGCGGAGATCGCGCGACTGATCGACCGCGTGCTGTCCGATCTCGGCTCGGGCTCCGTCGAGGCCGCCGTGCGGGGCGAAGTCCAGGAGCTGACGGCGCGCTTCCCGCTGTATCCCGACCGGACCAAGTGAGGGGCACGCGATGAAGTGTCCGTTCTGTGGCCACACGGAGGATCGAGTCGTCGACTCGCGGGTGGGACGCGAGGGCGAGTTCATTCGCCGCCGTCGCGAGTGCCTCAAGTGCCATCGTCGCTACACGACCTACGAGTACATCGAAGACGTGCTCCCGCATGTGGTCAAGCGGGACAGCCGTCGCGAGCCATTCGATCGCCAGAAGCTGCGCGGCTCCATCCTCAAGGCCTGTGAGAAGCGCTCGGTCGGCGTGCAGGCGGTGGATGACGTCGTGGCCGACATCGAGGCGCGGCTGCACGAGCGGGCCGAGAAGGAGATCTCGAGCCTCGAGCTGGGCGACATGGTCATGGAGCACCTGCAGAAGCTGGATCAGGTCGCGTACGTGCGGTTCGCCTCGGTCTATCGTCAGTTCAAGGACATCAACCAGTTCATGGACGAGGTGAAGGGGCTCCTCAAGGACGACAAGACGAAAACCCCTATGTTGCCGCGCCCTAAGCCCGTACTCACCAAGAAATAACGCGACGACGTGCCGCTGGAGCGGCCAGCGACGGGTCGGTGTGTGTCAATGCCACGGTCTGCATCAGTGCCACGTTGACTTCGCCGAACGCCCGCGGTACGGTTGCCACACCTTCGCCAACCTCCTGGCACCACGGAGCCCATCCTATGAAGCGTGCGCTGAAGAAGCTCGTGTTTGTCGAGCCCAAGTCTACGCACCTGCACGTCTACAGCCGCGTCTGCATCCCGCGACTCGGCTCGGTGCTGCTGGGCACGATCATGCGGGCCAAGGGCTACGACGTGCGCGTCTACATCGAAGACATGCACGACGTCGACATGGGCGAGGTGCTTTCGGCGGACCTCGTGGCGATCTCCGCCATCACCTCGACGGCGCCCCAGTCGTACCGGCTCGCCGATCGCGTGCGGGAGGCCGGCGCGATCGTCGTGATGGGGGGCACGCATACGAGCTTCCTGCCCGACGAAGGCATGCAGCACGCGGATTTCGTCGTGCGCGGCGAGGGCGAGTTCGCCTTCCAGGAGCTGGTGGACACCATTCAGCGCGGCGATGGGTTCGAGAAAATCCAGAACCTGACCTGGCGCGGCACCGACGGCGCGCTCGTGCACAATACCGAGCGGCCGAAGATCCCGAACCTCGACGTCAATCCGATCCCGGACTATCACCTCATCGAAGGCTGGAAGCCGGGCGGCGTGATTTCGGTGGCCACCTCGCGTGGCTGCCCGTTCTCGTGCACCTTCTGTTCGGTTCCCGGCATGTACGGCCACGCGTTCCGCACGCATTCGATCGAGCGCGTGCTGACCGAATTGCAGAATCACAAGGGCAACATGTACACGTTCTTCGCCGACGACATCTTTACGGCGAACAAGAAGCGCTGCAAGGAGCTGCTGCGCGGGATGATCCAGCGCGACCTGACCCCGCAGTGGGGCGCGCAGGTCCGCACTGAAACGGTCGACGACCCCGAGCTGCTGCAGCTGATGCGCGATTCCAACTGCTTCAACGTGTACGTCGGCTTCGAGTCCATCAACCCGCGTACCCTTAAGCTGTTCCAGAAGAAGCAGGACCTCGCCAAAATCGAGCGCTCCATCGAGCGGTTCCACGCCCACAAGATCCGTATCCACGGGATGTTCGTGGTCGGCTCCGACGAAGACGACGTCGAGACGCTGGAAGCCACGGCGAAGTTCGCGCGCAAGCACGACATCGACTCGATCCAGTTCATGATCCTGACGCCCATCCCGGGCTCGCCGGACTGGGACACGCTCTACGCGAAGGGCGACAAGTACGTGATCAACCGCAACTGGTCCTTCTACGACGGCCACCACGTCGTGCACCAGCCGCGGCGCATGAGCCCCTACGAGCTGCAGATGGGGACGATCCGGGCGATGCAGAAGTTCTACTCGTGGGGCGGCATCGTCCAGAAGCTCGCCAAGCGCGACGTCTATTACGCGGTGATCCGGCTCTGGGGCAAGCGGATGCTACGCGAGTGGTGGAAGGACGACGAGAACAGCGCGTACGTGGACTGGCTGCGCGGTCAGCTCTACGGCGAGGGCGGGGTGACGCGTGCGCTGGGCGGTCCGGTGCGGACGATCGGCGTCCCGGCGCTGCTGCTTCAGGAAAAGATCGGCCAGCTGCTCCAGCGTTTCCTCGGCGAGCTCGGCGTCACCGTGGTGCCGCTGGCGGAGGCGGCGATGGAGAA
>DAIRVP010000102.1:0-19013 GCA_036802765.1 Candidatus Rokuibacteriota bacterium | reverse complement strand
CGCGATCGCGATCGGCGCTGCGGCGGCCGCGCTCGCGCAGGCGGCGATCGTGCTCGTCGGCCTCGGCGCCGTCGCCGACGCTCACGGCACGTGGCCGCTCGGCCCGTTCTTTGAGACGACGTTCGCGCTGACGGCAACGGCGCGCATCATCCTGGCCGCGATGGTGAGCGCGCTGGCGCTGACGATGGCGCGCCGGGCGGCGTCGCGCGTGCTTTGGACCGCGCTGACGGCAAGCGCGACGCTGCTCGTGGCGTCGTCTGCGGTCGTCAGCCACGCCGTCGCGCGGCTCGAGTGGCGCGTGACGCTGGCGACGCTCGACGCCGTGCACCAGGTGGCCGCTGCGCTGTGGGTCGGCGGCCTCGCGCATTTGGTGCTGTTCGCGATCGCGAACGAGCGATCGGACGTGTCGGAGCCACCAGTTGTAGCGGGGACCGCGAGCACGGCTTGGACCGCAGGTGGCCTGTTCAAGATGCGGCGCGGCTCCGACACGCCCGATTACACGTCGTTGAGCGTTCCGACCACAATCCGCCGATTCTCGACGCTGGCATTCTGGTCGATGACAGCGATCGTGGCGGCCGGCCTCGCGCTGACCTTTGCATACGTGGGCGATCCGGGCGCATTCGTCGGCACCGCGTATGGCGTGATGATCCTCAGCAAGGTGGCGCTCCTCGTGCCGGTGCTCGGGCTCGCGTACGTCAACATGCGCGTCGCGCGCCGCGCGTCGGCGGCGCCGGGGGCCCGGCTCTTCCGCTTCGTCGAAGTCGAGCTGGGGCTCGGCGTCACCATTCTGTTCGCGGCGGCGTCGCTGACGTCGCTACCGCCGGCGGTGGACGTCACGACCGATCGCGCCACCGTGACGGAGGTCGCCGCGCGGTTCACGCCGACCGCGCCGCGCCTGACGAGCCCGCCCATCGACGAGCTGCTGCGCACGGCCGATCCACTGATGGGACGACAGATCGAGCGCAAGCCGGTGGAGCGTGCGTGGTCGGAGTACAACCACCACTGGGCCGGCCTGTTCGTCGTGACGATGGGCGGGCTGGCGATCCTGCATTTCGTCGGCGTGCGGCCGGCTCGCCACTGGCCGCTCGTGTTGCTCGGCCTGGCGACCTTTCTGTTCGTCCGCAACGATCCGCGCGCGTGGCCCCTCGGCCCCGCGGGCTTCTGGGAGAGCCTGACGCTTCCCGACGTGTTGCAGCACCGCACGTTCGTGCTTCTGATCATCGCCTTCGGCATCTTCGAATGGATGGTGCGCACCGAGCGGCTGCCGGAGCGGCCGTGGGGCTATGCGTTTCCGCTGCTGTGCGCGGTCGGCGGCGGCCTGTTGCTGACGCATTCCCACGCGATGTTCAACCTCAAGGACGAGTTTCTGACCGAGGTCACGCACGCGCCGCTCGGCATTCTCGGCGCCTTCGCTGGTTGGGGCCGCTGGCTCGAAGTCCGACTGCCGGCCGCCGGTCCCGCGCCCGGCTGGGTCTGGCGGGGCTGCTTCACTGCGGTCGGGATGATCCTCTTGTTCTATCGTGAGGGCTGATGACACGAGGACGACTATGATCGCCGGGCACGCCACCGCCGAGGGCACCGCGCGCTACGCCGCCAGCCAGACGGAGCGCACCGTGCCGTCGCACTTCCGGGAATTTCCGGGAGGCGCGCGAGCCTCGTCGCTGGGACTGGGGACCTATCTCGGGCGCGAGGACGCGGCGACGGACTCGCTGTACGAGCGGGCGATCACACGCGCGCTCGAGCGAGGCATCAACGTGCTCGACAGCGCCATCAACTACCGCCATCAACGCAGCGAGCGCGCGATCGGCCGCGCGCTGGCTGCGTGCATCGCCCGCGGCATCGTCGCGCGCGAGGACGTCGTGGTGACGACGAAGGGCGGTTATCTGGCCTTCGACGGCGAGGCGCCGGCGGACCCGCGAGCGTACTTCAGCGCGACCTACGTGCAGCCAGGCATCGTCCGGTCCGGTGACGTCGTCGGGTGGCATTGCATGACGCCACGCTTTCTCGCCGACCAGCTCGAGCGCAGCCGAGCCAATCTCGGCCTGGACACGATCGACGTCTACTATGTGCACAACCCCGAGACGCAGCTCGACGAAGTCGAGCGCCCCGCGTTCCTCACGCGACTGCGCTCGGCCTTCGGCGCGCTCGAAGAGGCCGTGCAGGCTGGCCGGATCCGCTGGTACGGCGCCGCGACGTGGAACGGCTTCCGTACGGCACCACAGGAGCGGAACCACCTTTCGTTGGCCGAGGTGCTCGCCGCGGCCGGCGATGCCGGCGGCGCCGATCACCACTTCCGCTTCGTGCAGCTGCCCTACAACCTCGCGATGCCGGAGGCCTTCACGCTCGCCAACCAGCCGGCCGACGCGGGCCTGGTCCCGATGCTGCGCGCCGCGGAGCACGTCGGGCTGTACACGATGGCGTCCGCGTCGATGATGCAAGGGCAGCTGTCGCGTGGCCTGCCGCCCGAGCTCGCGACGGCGCTGTCGGGGCTCGACACCGACGCGCAGCGCGCGCTGCAGTTCGTGCGCTCGACACCGGGCGTGGGCACGGCGCTCGTGGGCATGAAGACCATCGCGCACGTCGAGGAAAACGCGAGCGTGGGCCGAACGTCGCCCGTGCCATGGGAGCAGTTCCAGCGCCTGTTCACGGCCGCCTGATGTTGCGGACGTCGGGCTCGTCCGGTACGGTGTGGCCGTGATCACCTTCGAGCGTGACCACGAGCGTGCCCTCGGCGTGCGTGTCAGCGCTTCGGCGGTCATCTTCGATCGTCGTCGGCGCATCCTGCTGCAGCAACGGTCGGACGGCGGCCAATGGGGATTGCCCGGCGGCTCCGTCGAGATCGGAGAATCCGTGACCCAGGCCGTCGCGCGGGAAGTCCGCGAGGAGACCGGCCTCGTCGTCGTCGCGCGCCGGCTCGTCGGCGTGTACTCGGATCCCGACCTGCAAGTCGTTCGGTATCCGGACGGCAACGTGTGGCATTACGTGACGATCTGCTTCGAGTGCGCCGTACGTAGTGGAACTCTCACGACCTGCGACGAGACGCTGGCGCTCGAGTGGTTCGCGCTCGACGCGCTTCCGGCCGGGCTGTTGAGGAATCATCGCGTGCGGATCCGTGACGCCTGCGCCCGGCGCATCGCCGCCTTCGTGCGATGAGGAGGATTCTCGGGTGATGCGACGGATTCATCACGTCGGTGTCGTGGTGAAGCGATTGGCCGACGCCTATCGGTTCTACCGTGACGTGCTCGGCTTGCCCTTGTTGAAGGAGAAGACGATCGCCGATCAGGGAGTGCGGGCGGCGCTCCTCGGTGCCGGCGACACCGAGATCGAGCTCCTGGAGCCGATCGACGCGAGCTCCGGCATCGGGCGATTTCTCGAACGGCGAGGTGAGGGACTGCATCATCTCTGCTTCGAGACGCCGGATGTCGCCGACGCGCTCGCCGGCCTCAAACGGCGCGGCGCGGAGCTCATCGATACAATACCCCGCGACGGGCTGGCGGGCCGTATCGCGTTCCTGCATCCGCGTGCCTGCCGCGGGGTGCTCGTCGAGCTCGCCACACCGCCGTCCGACGAGCCGCCCACGCATGCTTCACCCCTCGGTCTCAAGCGTCTCGTGCTCGGGGCGCAGGACGTCAAACAGACGGCCGGACGTTTTCAGGCACTCTTCGGCTTCACAGAGGTTGCGATGAACGACGGCCCTCGCACGATGCTCGGCGTCGGCAAGGGTGCGCTGCTCGTTGTCCCGGCCGCGGAGGTCGGTGGGACGGAAGGCATGGTGGCGCTGTCGCTCGTGGCGGAGGATTTTTCGGCGCTGATGGCCGCGCTGCGCCGTGCGGGAACGCCGCGGCTGGAGGGCACGGCCGAGGTCTCGATCGAGCCCACCGACAGCCACGGCGTCCACCTTCACATCAGCCGCTACAACTTCCCGTGAGGCTGCGCGAGCCGAGCCGCTAGAACGCCTCGGGCTCGCGCGCGATGCGATCCAGGTCCGCGCGCGTGTAGCTGCCGAGCGAGCGAAAGTCGAGATCGATGTAGTTCTTGATCCAGCGCATCGCGATCTTCGTGGCCGCGCGATAGCGCGTCTGCGTCGCGGCATCGTTGGGCCGACGCGCGAGAATGTCGTTGAGCTCCTCCTGCAGCAGACGCTTGACGAGCGCGACATCGTGCGTGGCCGACGGCCCATCGGTGGCCGTGGCACGGTGCCGCACGCGCTGCGCGATCTGGGCGACGGACATGCGACCGGTCGCGAGGTCCTCCATGAGCGCCGGATGCACGCCCGGCTTGCCCTCGAGGCTGTCGATCCCCTTGGCGCCGCGGCCGTTGAGCCAGCCCTCCACGTACTCGATCACCATACGGGCGTTGCGACGCGTGCCCTCGACGGTGATCGGGCCCGCCGGTACCTCCACGCGTACTGGGTAATTTTCCGGCCTGGCCATCTCGGGCGTCGGCTTGAATCCGGACGCGATGAGCTTCTTGAAGGGATCCGCCGCCGTCTTCATGTGAAAGATGTGAGCGACCCAGCCTCGCAGAAAGCCCTGTGCGGCTTCCCACTCCTTGTCCTTGCGGATGGCATCCGCCGCCACCCGGTTGACTTCGGGATCGTTGCTCGGCAGCGCGGTCGCCATGCCGCCGATCGGCACCGCGCCTCGCTTGAGGCAGATCGCGACGAGACGCCGAAAGATGTCGGCGAGGAACGGCGTGGTCTTGATGTCCACGCCGAAGCGGTCGGGCCACACGGACTTCGAATCCGCCATGACGTACTCGAAGATCGAGGCCTTGAGATCCCATCGGGCGGCGTTGAGGCCCGCTGCATAAGGCCCGAGAGCGTGGAGCATTTCTTCCATCGCGTACACGCACGGCAGCGACTCGACCAGAATGATGCCGCGGATGGTCGCCTTCGCCAGGAACGGCAGCCGCTCGCGGCACGCGTCAAACAGCTCCCGATAGAAGCGCGCCTCGTCGGGCGTCTCGAGCTTGGGCAGATAGAAGTAGATGCCTTGACCGCGATCGGCTTGCGCGCGTCCCGCGTAGAACAGCGTGAGCGCGGTACCGAGGATCGCCGCGTTCACCGGTGTGCCGTCCACGCGCACGTCCGACTCATCGAGGTGCAGGCCACGCTCGCGGTGCATGAAGAACGGCAGCTCGCCCGGCGCGACCTTGTATTCGCGCTTGCGCTCGGTGTCGTTGAAGTACAGCTCGCGGTTCACCGCGGCCAGACGGTTGGCGGCGGCGCGTACGGTATCGATGAGGCGGTGGCCTCCGGAATCCTCGTCGTCGTCGAGGTCACCTTCGGCGCGCTCGCCCTCGGGACCGGGATTGAGCGCGTTGATGAACATCGACGTGATCGAGCACGGGCCGGAGATCTCGATGCCCGGCTTCTTCAGCTCGTCGGGCACGGGCGGCACTTTCCAGTCGCCGGTCGTCGCCGGGCTCGGCGGCAGCGGGGCGGGGACACGCCCCGCGTGCGCATCGGCGAGCATCCGCGCGCGCTCGGCGCGCAGCGACAGGGCCCGCGCGTTCAGGCGATCGTGCAGCGCGGCCAGCAGCTCGTTGAAGGCCGGCGTGAAGAGCCGGTCGGCGCCCTCGACGGGCTCGAATCGGACGCGTGAGGTCGGCGTCATCGGTCGGCGTTCTCCTGCGGCGGACGGGTGGTTGAACGTGGCCGTTTTCGCATGACGGCCGCATGCTGTCAATTTACATGGGGGCCCCGACATGGCCCCAGTTTCGCCGAGCGAAGGGGCTACGCCCCCTCGGACTCCCCGGCGACGCTCGGGTCGCCCCGGCGCAGCCGTGGCGCCCCTCGATCGGGGCCCCCATGTAAAATACCGCTCCGCCATGCCGTCGTCTCGACGCTTTCGCGGTCTCGGCAAAGGTCGCGCGACCCGGCGCACCCTCGCGCGCGGTGGCACCGGTGCCGCCGGGCAACTCAACCGTGCGCTCGGCACGTGGGAAGGCGTGAGGATTACGCCGATGTTCGGGCGCTGGGGGTATTTCACCGGCGAGCGACTGTTCGCGTGCTTTCCGCTGGCGAGCAAAGAGCACGATCTCTGGATCCGCCTGGCCTACGACGATCAGCGCCGCGCGCTGCGCGAGCCGGGTGTGCGGCCCCATCGCCGCTTCGCCAGACGCGGATGGATCGAGCTGGACCTGGTCGACGAAGCCGACGTGGCCCGCGCGCTGCGCTGGCTTCGTCGCGCGCATGGCGCCGACCTCCCAGCCGACGACGAGGATTGAGCGTGGGCGCGGTGCTCGAGCTGGCCGAGCGCTTTTGGCGCGGCGAGGTGCGCGGTCCGGACCTCGTGCGCGCCACGGGGGCGGTGGAGGAGATCGCGCCCGGTGTGCTGTTCGTCCACGCGTTCGCCAACGTCACGGCCCTTCGGACGGATGCCGGTCTCGTGCTCGTCGACACCGGCAACTATCGCGCGCGCGACCGGACGTTCGCCGCCGTGCGGAGCTGGGACGCGAGTCCGCTCGGCGCTGCCGTCTATACGCACGGACACGTCGACCACGCGTGCGGACTGCCGCCCTTTCTGGAGGAGGCGCGCGCGCGGGGGTGGACTCGGCCGCGCGTCGTCGGGCATCGTGACGTCGCGCGCCGGTTCGACCGCTATCGCGCGACGGCGCCGTGGAACGGGCTCATCAACGCGCGCCAGTTCTCCATCCCGCCGTCGTGGCCGACGGAGTACGACTATCCCGACACGACGTATGACTCCACGCACCGCCTCGACGTCGGCGGCGTGTCGCTGCAGCTGAGCCACGCGCGCGGAGAGACCGACGATCACACGTGGCTCTGGTGGCCGGATCGGCGTCTCCTCTTCACCGGCGACCTCTTCTTCTGGGTCGCGCCGAACGCCGGTAATCCGCAGAAAGTGCAGCGCTACGCTGCCGAGTGGGCGGTGGCGCTGCGCGCGATGGCCGCGTGCGGCGCGGAGCTGCTCGTGCCGGGTCACGGCGTGCCGGTGATGGGCGCCGCGCGCGTCCGCCAGGCGCTCGAGGACACCGCGGAGTGGCTCGAGACGCTCGAGCGCGAAACCGTGGCGCGGATGAACGCGGGCCTCGGCCTCGAGCAGATCCTGGCAGAGGTGAGGCCGCCGGCGCACCTCGCCGATCGCCCCTATCTGCAGGCCGTGTATGACGAGCCGGAATTCGTCGTGCGCAACGTCTGGCGGCTCTACGGAGGCTGGTGGGATGGCGTGCCGTCGCACCTGAAGCCGGCGCCCGAGGCGACGCTCGGGCGCGAAATCGCTGCACTCGCGGGGGGAGTCGAGGGGTTGGTGGCGCGCGCGAAGGCGGTGGCCGCCGGCGGGGATCTCGCGCTGGCCTCGCATCTGATCGACTGGGCCGTGGCGGCCGCGCCCAACGATCGTGGCGCGCACGCCGCTCGCGCGGAGATCTACACCGCCCGCGCGAACGAATCAGCCGCGCTGATGACGCGGGGGATTTTCGCGGCGGCGGCGCGTGAATCAGCGGCGCGTGAGTCGGCCGAAAAAACGAACGGCTAAGCTCGAGCCGCCGAGCCGGCGTGTATCTCCGGCGGCGGCCCTGCCGCGCGTGCACGTCGCTCGATCTGCGGGATGTTGACCAGCGGCAGCAGGAAGTACGCAGCGCCGGTCATGGCCGCGGAGATCCAGACGAGCGCGTTGTAGCCCGTCCATTCGTAGAGATAGCCGCCGAATACCTGCGAGCCCTGCGCGCCGAGGTTGTAGACCGACATCAGCAGCGCGAAGAACGTGCCCTCCGCGTGTTTGGGACACGCCTTGGCGGCGAGATCGAGGAACGCGAGCTGCGTGAGCATTCCGATGCCCCCGAAGACCGTGTCGATGACGATCGCGGACGCGGCGCCGTTGTAGAACAGATAGCCCAGAGTGGCGACGGTGCTCACCACGATCGACGCGACGATCAGGCGGTGCAGCGGCACGAGACGAGAGAGCGGCCCGTACGCGGCGGCGCCGATGATCGCCGCCACCGATGCCAGTGAGCCAAGCAAGCCGATGAACTGCTGGCTGAACTTGAGCGTGTCCGTCTGGTAGTAGAAGAGCGGGATGCCCAGCGAAGGGCTGAACGTCCAGAAGAAGATGAATCCCGCCACCACCCACATCGTGCGATCGCGCACGGCGTGCCTGATCCCACGCCACGCTCCACGGAATTCTTCCCGCTGCGACTTTGCAAGGGGCTCGTGGATGAACGCGGCGCCCATGATCAGGGCGACGAAGGGGAACACGGCGGCGATCATGAACCCGGCGTGCAGCATGCGGTGCTGCGCGAAATAGCCACCGACGACGCCCACGAGCAGCGTCGCAACGTTGATGGCGGTCCACTGTACCGACTGGAAGGCGCCGGTGAGGCCGAGCGGTTTGCCGTTTTCCACCATCATCGCGTCGGTGAGGACGTCGGTGAAGGCGATCCCGAGACCCATCACGGTCGCGAAGACGGCGAGGCTCCAGTACGTCGGCTCGCCCTGCAGCCACAGGGCCACGCCGGCCAGCGTGGCGAGCGCGCAGGTGAGGAGAAAGTAGCTCTTGCGGCGGCGGCCAAAGAGCGGGAACCCGTCGGATATCAGGCCGTAGATGGGCTTGATCACCCAGGGAACGAGCACGATCATGCCGAAGGTTCCAACCTGGGCGGGCGTCAGGCCGAGTGTCTCCTTGAGCCTGAGCGTCACCACCTGATCGGCGACGTGATACATGCCCTGGGAGAAATAGACGACGGCGAAAAGAATGGCGAGACGGCGGCCGTCGGGGGTCTTGAACGGCAGCAGTCGATCGGTGAGCGCGGACATCTGCGGCATCATAGTCTAGAATCGAATCCGTTCATGCACTCCGTCTGCCCGCACGACTGCCCTTCGTGCTGTAGCCTCGACGTCGCCGTCGAGGACGGGCGCATCACTGATGTCACCGGCACCGCCGGCCATCCATTCACGCAGGGCGTGATCTGCGGCAAGGTCCGCGACTACGCCGAGCGCGTGCACTCGCCGCTGCGGGTCTTGACGCCGCTACGCCGGATCGGCGCCAAGGGGCAGGGGCGGTTCGAGCGCATCTCCTGGGACGACGCGCTGGCGGAGATCGCGCGGCGCTGGCGCGGGATCGTGGCCGAGCACGGCGCCGAAGCGATTCTGCCGTTCTCGTACGCGGGGTCGATGGGCCAGGTCCAGTTCTTCGCCGGCCATCCGTTGTTTCACGCGCTCGGCGCCAGCCGACTCGATCGCTCGATCTGCGTGTCCACCGCGTACGCGGGCTGGCGCGCGACCCTCGGGCAAGTCACCGGCAACGACTCCGAGCAGATGGTCGGCGCGGATCTCGTCGTGCTGTGGGGCGTCAACGCCGCGTACTCGACCATCAACGTGATGACGCTCGTGAAGCAGGCGCGGCAGCGGGGGGCCTACGTCGTCGTCATCGACCCGTACCGGACGCCGACGGCGGTGCAGGCCGACGAGCATCTGCACGTGAAACCGGGGACCGACGGCGCGTTCGCCCTGGCTGTGATGCACGTGCTGATCAGTGAAGGCCTCGTGAATCACGACTACGTCGAGCGGGCGACGCTCGGATTCGAGGCGCTGGCCGAGCACGTGAAAGCGTGGCCGCCCGAGCGTGTGGCGCCCATCGTCGGCCTCGACGCGGCGACGATCGTGGCGTTCGCGCGGCGCTACGGCGCCAGCCCGCGCGCGTTCATCCGGATCGGCATCGGACTGTCGCGACACGACAACGGTGGCATGACGTGCCGAACCCTCGCGTGTCTGCCGGCCTTGACCGGCGCGTACGCCGATCCGCACGGCGGCGCCCTGCTGTCCTCGGGCGGAGCGTTCGGCCTGGATCTGCGCGCGCTCGAGCGGCCGGATCTGATGCCAACGCCCCCGCCGCGCGTGATCAACATGATCCGTCTGGGCCGCGCGTTGACGGATTCTGACATGGCGCCGCCGGTGAAGGCGCTGTACGTGTATTCGTCGAATCCGGCGGCGGTGTGTCCCAATCAGACGCTGGTGCTGCGAGGGCTGGCCCGCGAGGATCTCTTCACCGTAGTGCACGAGCAGGTGATGACGGATACGGCGCACTACGCTGACCTCGTGCTGCCGGCCACGACGTCCATGGAGCACGCGGACCTGTACCGGTCGTTCGGCCACTTCTACCTGCAGTACACGGACCCGGTGATCGAACCCCAGGGCGAAGCGCGCTCCAACTGGGACGTCTTCGGCTCGCTCGCACGCGCGATGGGCGTCGCTCGCGAGCACTACGCGCGCGGCTACGAGGCGGTGCTCAGCGCGGCGCTCGCGGGCGGCGAGCCGCACGTGCGCGCCATCACGCTCGAGCGGCTCAAGCGCGACAAATCCGTACGGCTGGCGTTGCCGCGGCCATACCTGCCATTCGCCGAGGGCGCGCCGACTCCGTCGGGGAAGGTCGAGTTCGTCGCCGCGTCGCTCGCCGCCCACGGTTTGCCGGCGCTGCCGACCTGGACGCCACTCACGGAAGGACCGGCCCACACCGACCTGGCGACGCGCTTTCCGCTGCAATGCATCGTCCCGCCCAACCGGTTCTTCCTGAATTCCTCGTTCAGCCAGTCCGAGCGGCTCCGGCGTCGGCAAGGAACGCCTGTCGTGATGCTGGCGCCCGAAGACGCGACTCGCCGCGGGATCGGCGACGGCGACGCTGTTCGGGTCGAGAGCCCGCGGGGCGCGGCGCGCTTCACCGCGCAGATCACCGACGCCACTCGACCCGGCGTTGCCGTCATCGAGGGGATCTGGTGGCATCGGTTCCACCCGGGCGGGCTCGGCGTCAACGTACTCACCGACGACCGCGTCGCCGACATGGGCGGCGGGCCCGCATTCCACTCCAACCTGGTGGAGGTGACGCGCGCGTGATGGCGCGACCACCGGTTCGCCGCCTGCTGTTCATCGTGTCGCCCGAGCGCATGGATCTTTACCAAGCCTTGCGAACCGCGCTCTGGAACGAGATGGATTGCGAGATCATCGTGGATCGCCGCAAAGGCGAGCGTCGCCAGGCGCAAGCTGGTTCCGCCCCGGCCGGCGCTTCGGATCGCCGCGGGGCTCAGCGGCGTCAGCGCGCGGAGGTCGATCGCGAGATCCGGGAGTGCGGCTGGGCAGTCGTCAATATCAGCCTCTGGGCGGAAGACAGCGTCGACCGATTTCGGCGGGGGTGACTACGACGCGGCTCTGGGAGCCGCCGTCTCGTCGGCACGGAGATCGCGCGTCGAACCCGGTGCCTTGCCGCCGAACCATCGCAGCAACACGGGCAGCACGATGAGCGCCGCGACGAGTGACGCGAACATGCCCAGCGTGAGCAGGAGGCCGAGGCCAAAGATCCCTCGGTGAGCGGCGAGCAGCAGGCTGCCGAAGCCGACCATCGTCGTCAACCCGTTCACGAAGACGGCCATGATGGTCGAGCGCGCCACCAGCGGTCCGCCGTGGTCCCGTCCCTCGATGAACCGCATGACGATGTTGAGCCCGAACTCGGCGGCCGTGCCGAGGATCAGCGGAATGCCAAACACGTTGCCGAGGTTCAGCTTGACGTCGAACAGCCACATGAGAGCGGCCGTCCACGTCATGCCGAACGCCAGCGGCGACAGGGCGAGCAGTGTTTCGCGGATCCCGCGCAGCATCAGGAACGTCAGCGCGCTCACGAGCACGATCGCGTAGACCGTGCCCTGCTTGTAGGCACGCTCCATGAGCCGGATCGCCTCGTAGGTGATCACCGGCGTCCCGGTCACGTCGCCGTCGACCGTTCGGAGGTCATTGACGAAGCGCGCGGCGCCGTCGCGGTCCCAGATGTCGACGCCGGGGTGGATCTGCAGCAGGAAATGCCCGCGGTCGCTGATGAACTTGCGTCTGATCTCGGGCGGCACGTCGGCCAGCCCGACGGTGCGAGGATTCAGGTTCGCCTGCAGCCGCTGGAACGAGGTCACGAAGTCGCGATAGATCTGACGCTGCAGAAACGCGAGCGAGGGCTCGCTCACCGTGCGATCGGTCTGGCGCAGTCGCACCACGAGCTGCCCGATGTCCTCGCGCAGCGTGTTGAGCCGTCGCTGCGTGTCGCCGGCGGGCGCCTCACCGGCCGCGATATCGAAGCGTCGCTTGAGCGTCTCCAGCGCGGCGATCAGGCGGTCCACGTCTACCGCCTGCGGCCGCGTCACGCGCACCGGCGCCACGATCGGCGCGAAGTCGCGGATGATCTTCTGCTTGTCCGCTTGATCGTCGGGTATGAGCAGAAGCGCCGAGTCGACTTCCGAGACGCTGCCGAGGGCTCGGAACGCGTGCACCTTGCGCCGCAGCTCATCGAGCGTGGCCGCGCTGGACAGCGCGGCGAACCCCGAACGGCCGGAAGTCGCGAGAATCTTCTTCTCCCAGGTGACCGACTCGGTGCCGACCGCCTGGAGATTGAGCAGGTTGAAGTCGAACCGCACCTTGCCGAACGCGTAGACGGAAATCACCGAGAGCAGCGCCGCGGTGGCCAGCACGGTCTTCGGGTGGCCGGTGATCCAGTCGACGAACGGCACGTGCATCCGCTCGAGACGGATCGCGCGCGGGATCGTCACGCCCACGCGATCCAGGTGCCGCCGGTCCACGAGCATCAGCACCGCCGGGAAGACGAACATCATCGCCACCCAGGAGAGCAGCAGCGACGAGCCGGCGATGAAACCGAGCTCCTGCAAGCCACGGAAGTCGGTGAGGATGAGTACATAGAACGTCGCGGCGGCGACGATCGCGCTCAGGAGCATTCCGGGGCCGCTGCGCATCGCGGTGATCTCGATGGCTTCACGCAGATTCCGGCCGAGGAACAGCTCCTCCTCGTAGCGGAACAGGTAGTAGATCCCGTAGTCGATGCCGATCCCGATGACGATCGGGATGAACATGACGGAGAACAGCGACAGGTGGCCGACCACGAGCGTGGCGAGGCCGATCGACCAGCAAAGCGAGAGCGCAAGGACGACCAGCATCAGAATCGGCTTGCCGACACGCAGGAAGGCCAGCACGAGCAGTCCGAGCGTGAGCGCGAAGGCCAGCAGCGTCGCGCGCTCGCTGTCGCGAAACGCGGCGGTCATCTCGTCGTTCGACAGCGCCGGTTTCCCGGTGACTCCGACCTCGACGTCCGGGAACTCTGCCTTCAGCGAAGCGACCGTTGCGCGGACGCCTTCGATGGCTTCGGCCTCGCCTGTGAAGCTGCCCGCCTTCGAGGTCGGCTCGGCCAGGATGAACAGCAGCCGCTGGTCATCGGACAGGTAATAGCCCGCGCCCTCGCTGTCGCCGCCGCCCACCGAGAACAGTCCACCCCACGGCGAGCGGTACGGCGTGGGCCGATCCAGCCGCCCCGCGATTTGCGTCACCACGTCGTGGACGAATCGCAGGTCGAGCGAGCCCTTGGAGGCTCCCGGGCCGCTGTCGAGACCGAGATCGAGCAGGCCGGTGACGAACGCTTGCGCGATGGAGGTCGCCATCCCGTCGACGAGCTGGTCGAGGGTCGGCCGCTCGGCGAACTTCTCCATGAACTCCTGGTAGTCGAAGACGCGCTCGCGAATCTCTTTGAGGCGGTCGGTCGACAGGTACAGCAGCGCCCGACCCTCGAACTGCTTGGGATCGATGCGGTAGTTGATGCGATCGAGCGGCACACGATTGTCGCGGAGCTCGCGCACGAGGCGGTTAGCGTAAATCGTCGCCTCGGGCAGCGACGGCGCCTGGACGACGAGGACGAGATCGTCGAGATCGCCGAATTCCTTGTCGTACTCCCCGTAGCGCTCGATGAAGCGCTTCCCCTGCGGCAGGAGCGCGCGCGTGGAGGTGGCAAACTGTAGGAAGGTGAGCGCGTAGGCGACGGAAACGGCCGCCAGCACCACCGCGGCGGTTACCGTGATTCCCGGCCGCAAACACGCGAGCCGGACGAGGCGGCGCAGGAGGCGCCCTGTCCGTGACGTCACGGAGAACTACTCTTCGCCGGCGATGAACCGCTCGAGCCGCTGACGCGCGGCATCGTCTGCCCATTGCTGCGGCGGTGATTTCATCAAATACGCCGAGGGCGCGAACAGCGCACCCTTGAGCCCGCGGTCGAGCGCGATGCGGCAGCAGCGGATGGCGTCGATGACGACGCCCGCGGAGTTGGGCGAGTCCCACACCTCGAGCTTCAGCTCGACGTTGATAGGTTGATCACCGAACGACCGCCCCTCCAGACGGATGTGCGCCCATTTGCGGTCCTCGAGCCACGGCACGTAATCGCTAGGGCCGATGTGCACCGCATCCGTGGGCAGCTCGTGCGCGAGCTGCGAGCGCACGGAGTCGGTCTTGCTGATCTTCTTGGAGACGAGCCGCTCGCGCTCGAGCATGTTGTAGAAATCGGTGTTGCCGCCGAAGTTCAGCTGGCTCGTCCGCTCCAGGCGCACACCGCGGTCCATGAACAGCTTGGCGAGTACGCGGTGCACGATCGTGGCGCCGAGCTGCGACTTCACGTCGTCGCCCACCACGGGAAGGCCCCGATCCTCGAAGCGGCGGCGCCAATAGGCTTCGCGTGCGATGAAGACGGGAATGCAGTTCACGAACGCGCAGCCCGCCTCGAGGACCTGCTCGACGTACCACTTGGTCGCCATCTCGCTTCCCACGGGGAGGAAGTTCACGACGACGTGGGTGTTGGTCTCTCTTAGAATTCCGGAGATGTCGGCTGTCGAGCCCGGCGCCTTCTTGATCATCTGCGCGAGATAGGCGCCCAGCCCGTCGTGGGTCATGCCGCGCTGCACGGGGACGCCGAGCGAGGGCACCGAGGCGAACTTCACCGTGTTGTTGGGCGCCTCGAAGATGGCCTGCGAAAGATCCTTGCCCACTTTGCGATCGTCGATGTCGAAGGCGGCTGAGAACTCGATGTCGCCGACGTGATAGCCGGCGAGCCGGGGGTGCATGAGCCCGGGGATGAAGCCGTCGTCAGGGGCCTGACGATAGTAGTGGACGCCTTGGACGAGAGACGAAGCGCAATTACCAACGCCGATGATGGCAACTCGAACGGATCCCACGATGGCCTCCTCGCTCGGATGGCGCGCTCGCTGCTGCGCGGGGCCGACGTTGTGTGAGTGTAACACACGCGTCGTGTAGAATCTGCGAAGTGCGTTCGCCGGGAGATCGTGTGGCAGAGTCGACGAGGACGCTGGTGGCGAGGGAGGTCGAGCGCGCACTCGCCGGCCTCGATGTCGCGACGGTGAAGAAGACGTACTGGGAGCAGAACGAGTTCATCCATCTCGACCGCTGGCTGCCCGCGTCGATCGTCGACCCCATCGTCGCCGAAGTCGAGCGCGTGCGGCCGACCGTGCATCGCAACTACATCCCACGGCACAAGAAGGGCGGCAGCGTCAGCTATTACACGCTCGTGGAGCAGGCGCCGACGATCCTCGCGCTCTACCGGGCGCCCGCGTTCATCCGATTCCTGACGGAGCTGACGAACGCGCCGCTGCAGCCGTGTCCGGACAGCGATCCGCATTCGTGCGCGCTCTATTTCTATACGGAGCCAGGCGACCACATCGGATTCCACTTCGATACGTCGTACTACAAGGGCAGCCGCTACACCGTGCTCGTCGGGCTCATCGAGCGCTCGTCGAGCCGCCTCGTGTGCCAGCTCTTCAAGAACGATCCGGGAGGCCGGCCGATCGTGGAGCGGCGGCTCGCGACGTATCCGGGCACGCTCGTCGCGTTCAACGGAGACAAGCTGTGGCACGCCATCACCCCGCTCGGTGACAACGAAGAGCGCGTGAGCCTCACGCTCGAGTACGTGACCGACCCGTCGATGAGCCCGTTCAAGCGGCTGTTCTCGAACCTGAAAGATTCGTTCGCGTACTTCGGGCTCAAGACCGTCTTCACCGGCCGCGTTCGCTCGGCCGGCACCCGGTGATAGTCTCGTCCACACCGCTTAGCTGATCTCAGCCGCCGGCTGATCCTCATCGCGAAGCAGGAGGCCTCATGGATACTCCGCGCATCAGGTCGACGGCCTTGGGACGCCGCGCGTTTCTGCTTACGATGTTGACGTGGGGGGGGCCCGTTTGTGTCGCCGCGCAAGGATTCCCCGGTGGGGTCGGCGACGTCCTGGGGCCGCGCTTTGGCACCGGCCGACGACCCGCCGACCTCCGACAGCGACGGCGGCGTCGTCGCCCCGGAGCGTTGGAGTCGCTGCGCCATTGGAACGAGGTCGCCCTCGACGCCACGGGGCTGGATCACACCCCGACAACGCCTGGCGAGCGCCGCGTCTTCGGCGAGCAGTTCGGGCCAGGACGGTCGAGTCGCGCGATGGCGATCGTCCACATTGCGGTGTTCGATGCGATGAACGCCATCATCGGCGGCTACCAGAGTTACACCGACCCTCGGGTGGCGCCGCCAGCCACATCCATCGAGGCGGCCGTCGCGCTGGCGGCTCACGACACGCTCGTGGCCCTCTTCCCTTCGCAGAAGGACGAACTCGACGACATTCTCGTCGACGATCTCGGAACGATTCGCGAAGGCCGCGCGAAGGCAAACGGCATCACGCTCGGCCGAGCGGTGGCCGGCGCGATCCTGGCGCGTCGCGCCAGCGACGGGTCGCAGCAGCCCGAACCTCGCGTCGGGGTCGATTTCATCACGAGCAACCAGCCTGGCAAATGGCGACAGGATCCGGTGAGCCAAGCGCCGCTGGCGCTCGGCGCTCACTGGGGCGACCTGACCCCGTTCGTACTCAGAGCGAGTGATCAATTCCGGGTGCCTCCTCCCCCTACACTCGACAGCGCCGAGTACCAGCACGCCTTCAATGAAGTGAAGATGGTCGGTGGCGACGGCCTCGTCACCGCGACCATGCGCACCGTGGAGCAGACGTTCACCGGCCTTTACTGGGCCTACGACGGCACGCCGACATTGTGCGCGCCGCCGCGGCTATACAACGAGATCGCAGCGCACATTGCCGAGGAGCGCGAGACAAGAGCGATGGAAGTCGCGCGATTGCTCGCCCTCGTGAACGTCGCCATGGCAGACGCCGGCATCGCAATCTGGGAATCGAAGTACCACTATCAATTCTGGCGACCCGTCACCGGTATCCGAGAGGCCGGGGACCCGACGTTCACGCCGCTCGGCGCGCCCGCGAGCAATCTGATGGGGCCCAACTTCACGCCGCCTTTCCCGGCCTATCCGTCGGGACACGCCGGGTTCGGTGCCGCGCTCTTTCAGACCCTTCGCCATTTTTATGGGACCGATCGGATTGCCTTCACGTTTGTGTCGGATGAGCTCAACGGCGAGACGGTCGACAACCACGGGCAGGTTCGTCCACTCGTCGCGCGAAGTTTCTCGTCGCTGTCCGAGGCCGAGGAAGAAAACGGGCAGAGTCGGATCTATCTCGGAATCCACTGGGCGTTCGATAAGACGCACGGTATCGCGCAGGGCCGGCGAGTCGCCGACTACGTCTTTGCGAACGCCTTCCTGCGTCGACGCGGAGGCGAGCGAGGCGCCTAACCGCTTCGCAAAAGATCGTGTCGCCGGCACGCCGCGGGCTGGCTGCCCGTTCGCGCTGAGATGGCCCGCCTATACGCCGCCACTCGCTCGGACGGGACTCGCGCGACCCCCCAGCCCCCGGCGGGGGTCGCGCCTGCCCATCCAAGCCGCGATCATGTGCTCGTCCCGTCCTGCGCTTCATGCGGCGATACGGCTCGCCATACGGCGCCCACGACCATCCGGCCCGCGACGCGCCGTCAGCCCGTCTTCCGCGGCACGGAAGCGAGAACAGGCGCAATACCGGTGCGTGTTCGGATCCGCCTCTACCAGCGTGGGTCGATGTTGCCGGTAAGACACCGCTCCGGCTATCTTCAACGCATACGTGCCAGCAATACGTTCTGCCAAAGCGCTTCTCCTAACCGGCGCCGGGTTTTCAAAGCCTTTCGGCGGTTATCTCTCTTCGGAGATGTGGGCGGTTATATTTCGCCAACCCGAGATTCGAAAGCTGCCTCATCTCAGAAAGCGAATGCTCGATGAGCTGAATTTCGAAAGCGTCTACGAGGAAGTTCAGGGTTCCTCGGCTTACAGTCCCGAAGAGAAATCCGCGGTGACTGAGGCGGTTTTGCGTTCGTATGAGCAAATGCATGAGGACATGACCGATCGCTCACAGTTCGGTTCATCCGGTGCAAATGCAGTGTGCCAACATTTTCTAGCAAAATTCGCTAGCGCAGATTCAAGAGAACGCGGCTTCATATTCACGCTGAATCAGGACTTGCTCGTCGAGGCGTTTGGAAGTCTAGCGCCCGACATGCCGGGACTTCCTGCCGGTCGCACCCTTGCGCGGCCTGTAAGTCTCCCCGGAAATGACACGCTCAGTGCAGAAGCGGCGACGTTTCTGGCCACGAGACGGAGGCCTCTGACGTACATCAAGCTGCACGGATCCTTCGAGTGGAGAGGAGCAAATGAGAGCCGAGCGATCGTGATCGGCACGAACAAGGGCATGATGCTATCTGAAGAGCCACTCTTGAAGTGGTATCAGCTAATCTTCCGGGAAGCGCTCCACGAGAAAGAGCGGTCGTTGTTGGTTATTGGTTACAGCTTTCGCGATGCTCACATTAACGACGTAATTCTTAGCGCCGTTCAAAGCGCTGGTCTAAAGCTTTGGGTCATGTCGCCCGCAAGTCCTGACGAATTCCGGGCGATGCTGCAGGGGGTAGGTCCCGCCGGTGCTCCCTACATCCGGCACGGAAATGAATTGTGGCAGGCGTTACACGGCTACTATCGAGGGTCGGTGACGGACTATTATATTCACAACCACGTCAAGTTGCCGCGCATCGGTGCGCGGTTGTTTGAGGATCTAGGGCTCGCTTAGGACTCCCCGTAACGCGCGCTGATGCGGCGGCTCCTCACGCCGTGAGCGCGGGCCCTGCGAGCACCGTACGGCGAGCCGTGTCGCCGTGCGAAGCGCAGGGCGTGGCGAGCGCGTCGCTCACGGTCGGGTGAGCAGGCGCGACCCCCGATGGGGGATGGGGGGTCGCGCGAGCCACGCCCGAGCGAGCGAACGGCGTACAGGCGAGCCGTCTTCGGT
>DAIRVP010000101.1:0-19277 GCA_036802765.1 Candidatus Rokuibacteriota bacterium | reverse complement strand
GCAGCAATTTGCCGAACGCCATGCGGGGCAGCACGAGATCGTCGGCATAGCGCGTGTCGCCAGTGACTTTGCCCCAGGCGTCGATCTTGGGCAGCGGTTGGCCCACGACGGAAAACCGCTTGCTCATGCGCGCACTCGCGTCATACGAAGTGCGGCCAGCTCGACGGCGTCCAGGATCTTCGTGTAGCCGGTGCAGCGGCAGAGGTTGCCGGCGAGGGCCTCGCGGATCCGCTGACGCGTCGGGGTCGGCTCGTCGTTCAGCAGCGCCTTGGCCGTGAGCAAGATTCCGGGCGTGCAGTATCCGCACTGAGCCGCACCGAGCTCGGCGAACGCCTGCTGAAGCGGATGGAGGCGTCCGCCATCGGCCAGGCCCTCGACGGTCGTGATCGCGGATTCCTGAAGGTCGGCCGGCAGGGCCAGGCAGGAGAGCACCGGCGCGCCGTCGACGAGGACCGTGCACGTCCCACACTCTCCGAGTTCGCAACCGTGCTTGGTTCCGATGAGGTCGAGGTCTTCACGCAGAACTTCGAGCAGCGTCTTGTGGACGGGCACGAGCAGATCGTGCGATTCGCCGTTGACCGTGAGGCTGATGCGAATGTTCATGGAACCCCGGCCGTCTCTTTCGCTGAGCGGCACACGGACTGGTTAACCCCTGCTGAAGACAACTTCGAAAATACTGAATCAAGGGTCGGTCGTCAAGGCGGCCGGAACGGCCGCCGAGAGGCGCCAGCAGTGGCGGCGCACTTGCAGACCTCGGACCTGTTCGCAACGGAGGTGGATCAGTGCTTCATATCCTCGCGTGGTTGTTAGGCCCGCCGATCACGATCATCCTGCTCTTTCTCATTCTGTCCAGTCACTGACGCCTTCTCCGCGGACGGTCTGGCATACCATCGGAGCATGCCCTACGTCCGCACCGACGATCGTGTCCGCATCTACTACGAGGAGCATGGTCCTACCGATGCCGGCGCCAAGGGGTCACCCGTGGTGCTTGCCTACGGCATCGGAGGCAACGCCGACCTGTGGGACGTCAACGTGCCCGCCCTCGCGGCACGCCACCGCCTGGTGCTGTGGGAGCCACGCGGCCACGCGCGCTCGGACAGCCCCGAGGACCCGGCGCGCTATTCGTTCGCGCGGTGGGTCCTCGATCTCAAGGCTGTGCTCGATCACCTGCGGCTGCGCACGGCGCACATCGGCGGCCTCTCACTCGGCGCCGGCATCGCCACGCGCTTCGCGCTGACGTTCCCGGCGCGCGTCCGATCGCTGCTCGTCACCAACTCCTCCTCCGCGGCCGGCTTGCCGCTGTCGGTCGACAACCTCGTCATGCGCGCGCGCTCGATCGAGGTCACGCTGACGCGCGGCATGGATGCGATGGCGGAGTTCGCCATGGCGTCGAACCCGAACGTTGCGGCGCGGTTGGCGCTGGATCCGGGGTCCAAGGACGAGTTCTACGCGTACTACCGTCGGCTCACGCCGATCGGCTATGCGAACTCCCTCCGCGCGCTGCTGGCGATGGACCACATCACCGATCGGCTGACGAGCCTCCGGATGCCGGTGCTGCTGATCGGGGGCGACCGCGACCCGTCGCTCCCGCCCATGAAGGTGATGCAGAAGAAGATCCGCGGCTCCCGGTTGGTGGTGCTGTCGCCCGCCAGCCACTTCGCGAACCGTGACCAGCCCGAGGCATGGAACGGCGCGGCGCTGGACTTCCTGGCTCGCTGCGACGCCGGCACGCGCGGCCGAGGCCGCGCGCGCCGACGCTGAGATCAGGCGAAGCGGAGCAACAGGTTACTCGCCGTAGACGATGGTCGTGTACTTCGCGTACACGCCCAGGAAGCTGCTGGTCTCGTGATCCACGTGGTGTATCCGCGTGATCCCGCCGTTTCGCATAGCCGCGCTGATGCTGGCATCGCCCGTGGCGAACACGAGGATGCCCCAGGCCTCGGACCGCCCGACCTTGGAGCTGCCGGCCGCTGGCCCGACCGCGACGGGACCCTTTTCTTCCAGGGTAATGAGCGACACCACGGGCGCATGTCCCATGGTGCACCCGGTGAGGAAGCAGGCAGAGACAATGGCGAGCGTGAGCCGGTGCGCGAGCTTCTTCATGGCTTTCCTTTCGTCGTTGGAAGGGACGCGCTTCGCCTGCCGCGGTCTCAAAGTAACAGGCACACCGCGCGGCAACAACGCGAGCCGCTCGCGCGCCGCCGGGCAGAATGACCGGGTCGCTCGACCGCCGCCTCAGGCGACCCGACGTGTTCGCATGCGTCGCACCGCCTCGAAGAACGCCGCGCGCTCGCTAACCTCGCGACATTCCGACGGCACGCGTTCCGTCTGGCGCCTGGCACCGTTGATGCTGATGCTGCGCGCCGTTGAGCGACGCGGGCGACAGAGGAGCGATGGAAATGACATATGACGCGTACGGCAGTTATGGACCTCGGGTCGTGGGCGACGGTAGTCGCCGTCGTCCCGGACGAGCCGACGCCAATCGTCGTGCGTCCGATCGCAGCGCACCGACGCGATTCGGGCGACCACGCTGAGGAGCTGAGTCGAGGAAAAGCCTCTGCGGGAGCGGGGGGCGACCGCGGAGGTTCCGAGGGCGGCCAGAGTTCCGGCCGCCCTCTCTCTATCACCTGTTATTTCTTGGAAGCGTCGTACAGCTCGCCGAAATTGACCCATCGTTCGCCGTCGAACTTGGCGAGTTGCTCCTGCTCGATCGGATAGAAATCAGTCGCACTCGTGTTGACCGTGATGCCCGGCAGCAACATCGGGAGCGACAGGTCCTTGAGGGTCGCTGCCTGCTTCATGACGTTGGCGCGCGAAAGATCATTGCCGCACTGTTTGAGGACCTGAACGAGGCCCTGGGCAACCGTGTAACCGTACACGTTGAAGTCATCGACAGTACTTCCATCCGGGTAGTACTTCTGCATGAAGGCCAGCCAGTCTTTGTAACCGGCGTCGTTCTTCCACTGCGGATCCGTCACATCCTTTAGATAGCGCGCGGTGATGATGTCCTTGGACGCATCGAGCCCCGCTGGCTTGAGCACGACTCCGACTGAGCTCGACACGCTATTCAGGAGATGCAACGGCTTCCAGCCCACATCGTGCGCCTTTTTGATCGCCTGGACGGCAAACTTCGGGATCGTCACGTTGTAGAAGACATTGGCGCCGCTGTTCTTGAGATTGACGATCTGGGAATCGACCGTGGGATCGGTCACTTCATAGGTCTGCTCCATGACGACGATCTTCTTGGCGGCATCGCCGAGTGCGTCCTTCAGGCCTTTGACGTAGTCCTTCCCATAGTCGTCGTTTTGATAGAGGATGCCGATCTTCGCGTTCGGGACGTTCTTGAGCACGTACTGGGCGTAGATGTGCCCTTCCGCCTGGTACGTGGGCTGCCAGCCCATCGTCCACGGGAAGTGCTGTGGATCGCCCCACTTCGTCGCTCCGGTGGCCACGAAGAGCTGCGGTACTTTCTGCTGGTTCATGTACTTGTGGATGGCACTGTTGGTCGGGGTGCCGAGCGTGTTGAACACGAAAGCGACCTGGTCCTGCTCGACCAGGCGACGCACCATTTCCACGGTCTTGGGTGGGCTGTAGCTGTCGTCGACGGAAATGAAATTGATCTTGCGGCCGTTGATACCGCCTTCGTCGTTGATCTTCTTGAAGTAGGCCGTGATGACCTTGCCGATAGTGCCGTATGCGGACGCTGGCCCGCTGTACGGGTTGGTGTGGCCAATCTTGATCTCAGTCGCCGTGACACCTGGCGTATCGGCCGCGGTCGCAGGAACCACGAAAGCCACCAGCGCGACCAGCGCGCTCAGGACCAGTCTGCTCAGCATGGTTGTCATGTCCTCCTCTAGGACTTCCGGCATATCGGCCGGATGGGGACCAATCTTACTCCGGGCAACGATCAGGCCCGCGCGGCGGTTCCACGAAGCGCGGCGCGCGCCGCCACGCGACGGATCGCGCCCGCGATACCGAACGGCATCGCGTACATGAACCCGATCAAGAAGATGCCATAGATCGCCCACGGCGCGGCCTTGGAGATCTCCTGCGCCCAGTTGGGCACGAACTGGATGAAGAGCGCCCCGAAGATCGCGCCAGAGATCGACGCCAGGCCGCCGATCACGACGCCCGTGAGGAACGTGATCGACAGGAAGACGTTGAACGCATCCGGGGCCACGAACGCAATGACGATCGCGCTGAGCGCCCCCGCCACACCCGTGTAGGCGGCGCTCACCCCGAACGTCAGCGACTTGTACAGCGCAGTGTTCACGCCCATCGCCTGCGCGGCAATCGGGTTGTCGCGGATGGCGACGATGGCGCGTCCGGTCCGGCCCGCCAGGAGATTTCGAGCGAGCACGAAGAGCACGAGGAGCACGGCAAGCGTGAAGAAGTAGAGCCACTGATCGGGCGAGAGCGGGAGCCCCCAAGGAGGATTCGGCTTGGACAGCACGATGCCCTGCGAGCCGCCCGTCCAGTGCTCGAAATATTTCAGGATCTGAGGGATGGCGAGCGCCAGCGCGAAGGTGGCGAGCGCCAGGTAGAGTCCTTCGAGGCGCAGCGCGGGAATACCAAAGAGAAAACCGGCGATCAGGCAGAGGACGCCGGCGGTGACGATCGTGAGCGGGTACGGCACGTCCCAGCGATCGATCATGATCGCCGTCGTGTACGCGCCGAGCGCGTAGAACGCGCCATGGCCGAGCGAGATCTGGCCGTTGTACCCCGTCAGCATGTTCAGTCCGAGCAGCGCGATGGCGTACACGGCCACTTGCGTGAACTGAAAGACCCGAAAGTTCGAGACGAGGAACGGCAGGGCCAGCGCTATCGCCAGCACCGCCACCAGCACGACGTACCGGACGCGCGGGCTCACACGCGATGCACGGCGGCGCGGCCGAAGAGACCGCTGGGCTTGAAGACGAGGACGATCAGGATCACCGCGAGGGCGACCGTGAGCTTCAGCTCGGTGCCGATGAAGCTGACGTACGTCCCCACCAGGTTTTCGATCACGCCGACGATGAGGCCGCCCAGCACGGCGCCGCCCGGGCTCGTGAAGCCACCGAGGGTGGCGGAGGCGAAGGCGTAGATGAGGATCCCGGCCATCATGTTGGGATCCAGGAAGACGATCGGCGCGACCATCATGCCGGCGACGGCGCCGACCATTGCGGCCAGGCCCCAGCCGATCGCGAGCATCCACCCGACGCGGATGCCGCAGAGTCGACTCGATGTCGGATTCTGCGCCGCCGCGCGCATGGCCAGGCCGAGCGTGGTGAAGCGGAAAAAGGCGTAGAGGAATGCCAGCACCACGAGCGTGACGCCGATCGCGCCCAGATCGTGAGCGCCGAACACCACGGTGCCGAGCATGATCGGCTTCGGCGGGAATGGGCTGGGGAAGGGCTTCTGGATGTAGGAGTAGATCCAGCCCGCCACGCTGTTGAGGATGACGAGCAGGCCGATGCACACGATGACGATCGTGAGGATCGGCTTGTTCTCCACCGGCCGGATCACCACCCGCTCGATCACCAACCCGCCCACGAACGAGAGCACGAGCGTGCCGAAGAACGCCCACCAGTACGGCACGCCCGCGTTCATCAGCGTCCACGCCAGATAGGTGCTGAACATCGCCATCTCGCCCTGAGCGTAGTTCACGACGTCGGTGGCCTGGTAGATCATCACGAGGGCGAGCGCCACGCTGCCGTAGATGCCGCCCGTGGCGAGCCCCGAGACCACCTGCTGGAAGAAGATCTCCATCGTCAGTAACCGAGGTACGCCCGGCGGATGGCTTCGTTCTGCCGCAGCTCGGCCGCCGGCCCGGACATCACGACACGGCCCGTCTCCATCAGATAGGCGTGATCGGCGAGACCGAGCGCGAGGGCCGCGTTCTGCTCGACGAGCAGCACGCTCACGCGCTCCTCGCGATTGATCGTCCGCACGATGCGAAAGATCTCGCGCACGACGAGCGGTGCCAGCCCGAGCGACGGCTCGTCCAGCAGCAGCAGCCGCGGCCGCAGCATCAGCGCGCGCGCGACGGCCAGCATCTGCTGCTCGCCGCCCGAGAGGGTGCCGCCGGTTTGCTTCCGGCGCTGAGCGAGCACCGGAAAGTAGCCATAAACGCGCTCGAGATCCTGCGCCACGGTGCCACCTCCGCCGCCGCGCACGTAGGCGCCGAGACGCAGATTCTCCTCGACCGTGAGATTGACGAAGGTGCCGCGCCCCTCCGGCGCGTGCCCGATCCCGAGCCGCACGAGCGACTCGGTCGGGCGACCGCTGATGGGCTGCCCGGCGAAGCGGATCTCGCCGGTCGTCTTGACCATGCCGCACACCGCGCGGAGCGTGGTGGTCTTGCCGGCGCCGTTGGCGCCCAGGATCGTCGTGATGCCTCCCTCTTCGACGGCGAAGTTGATGCCGTGCAAAACCTTCGTCCACCCGTACTGGGCATGAAGGCCCCGCGCTTCGAGCAGCGCCGCCATCAGCGCCGGGCCTCCACCGTCTCGTCGGCGCCCAGATAGGCGCGAATCACCTCGGGATTGCGCTGGACCTCGGCCGGCCGGCCCTCGGCGATCTTGCGGCCGAAATCGAGGACGATCACGGCGTCGGAGATCTGCATCACGAGGCCCATGTGATGCTCGACGAGCAGGATCGTCACGCCACGCCGATCGCGAATCGTCCGCAGCAGCGCGGCCAACGCGCCCACCTCCTCATGGTTCAAACCACCCGCGGGCTCATCGACGAGCAGCAACGTCGGGTTGCCCGCCAGCGCACGCGCCAGCTCGACGCGCTTGAGCGTGCCGAACGGCAGTCCCGCGGCCGGATGGTGGGCCACCGCAGTGAGGTTCAGGAACGCCAACAGCTCGCGCGCACGCTCGCGAATCTCCGTCTCCTCACGCGCCACCCAGGGCAGCCGGAGCGCGTTGCTGAGGAAGTCGCTGCGGGTATTGCTGTGGACGCCGATCATCACGTTCTGCAGCACGCTGAGCGTCGGGAACAGCGCGAGATTCTGGAAGGTGCGACCGATGCCGAGGTCGGCGATGCGGTGCGGCGGCAGCGCCAGCAGCGAGCGATCGCGGAAGCGTACGTCGCCTCGCTGCGGCGTGTAGAGCCGGCTCAGACAGTTGAACAGCGTCGTCTTGCCCGCGCCGTTGGGGCCGATGAGCCCGACGATCTGACCCTCGGCAACGTCGAACGACACGCCGTCGAGCGCGACGATGCCGCCGAAGCGCACGGTCAGGTCGCGGACGGAGAGAATCGGCTGGCGGGGCGCGGACACGCCCGCGTGTATACGGGCACGGCTGGGCCTTGTCAACGCGATCGCACGGCCGCAACGGCCGCGGTACGCAAAATTTTGCCCGTCGAACCGCGCAAGCGCTTGCGTCCCTGACGGCTGATCGGCCGTCTTCGGCTGTCGTGACCGCGGTACGGTTCTTGCGCCGACCAGCTCGGTGATGAGCGGCTATCTGCAGACGCCGATCCTCTTTTGTCTCTTCGGCCTGCTCTTCACCGCCGCTGAGCTGCTCCGTCCCGCCCGCCCGCTGAGCTACCGCGCTGTCCTCAAAAGCGATCTCACCGCCCTGGCGATTTACGGCCTGCTGTTCCTGCCCGTCTCGCTGTATCTCAGCCGAGCCGTCATCACGCCCGGCTACGTTGTGCTCGGCCGCCTGCTCGATCTCCCGCTGGTTGTGCGGCTCGTTCTCTACTACGTGCTGGCCGACCTCGGACTGTATGCGGTGCATCGGCTGATGCATACGCGGTACCTATGGCGGATTCATCGCTGGCACCACTCGCCGCCGTACATGTACTGGCTGGCCGGCGTGCGCGCGTCGGTGCCCAATCAAGTGCTGTTCAACCTGCCGTTCGCGTTCTGCGCGCCGCTGCTGCACGGGGCGCCGCCGTGGCTCTTCATGCTCGTCTTCGCCGAAGGCTTCTTCCAGAACAACTGGATGCACATGAACGTGACATGGCGCTCGCGGTGGCTGGAGTGGGTCGTGGTGACGCCGCGATATCACCACGTCCACCACAGCCGCAATCCCTTGCATCACACGGCGAACCTCGGCTCGCGTCTCACGCTCTGGGATCGACTGTTCGAGACGTATGTCGATCCCGAGACCACCGGCGAGATCGCGTTCGGAATCGAGGGTCGAACGTCTTCGACGCGGCTGGCGCTGGGCGTTTGAGCAAGCCGGAAGGCGGGCACGAGGCCCGCTGCCCGCGGTCGCATCGTACGGGCCGAAGTCGCAAATACCCGTAATCGACACGGCCGCGAGCACGGCGAGCCGTCACAACAGAGTGTTTCTAATCCCGCGGCCGACGGCTGCGTCCTGTCAGCTCAGTTGACAACCCGCGCGGATCGCCGCGATCAAGGCGAAGATCCGGCATTTCGCGTGCCGGATGTGTGAAGCCAATGCTCCAACGGATTTAGACGCCCCGCGCTCGCCCGCCCCCTAGGAATCGCCAACAATGCCGACAGTGCCCAGGCCGCACTTGTCAAAGGGCGGTCCGCCGTGTCACCGTACCCGCCACTCTGGAGGGAGGCCAACGATGTCCACTCGGCACAGTGCTGTCGTATTCCTCGTGATGCTTGCAATCCTTGCGGGGCTCGCGTCGTCCGCGACCCCGGCGGACCCCATCAAAGTCGCCTACATCGATCCGCTCTCCGGTCCGTTCGCGGCGACGGGCGAGAACGGGCTCAACCAGTTCAAGTACGCCGCCGACGCGATCAACAAGTCAGGCGGCGTGCTGGGCCGTCAGCTCGAGCTGGTGCCGCTCGACAACAAGGTCAGCCCGCAGGAGAGCCTCATTCAGCTCAAGAAAGTCATCGGCGACGGGATTCCGTTCGTGTTCCAGGGCAACAGCTCCGGCGTCGCGCACGCGATCTCGGACGCGGTGCAGAAGCACAACGAGCGCGACGCCGGCAACCGGGTCCTCTATCTGAACTATTCAGCGGTGGACCCGGCGCTGACGAACGAGAAATGCCATTTCTGGCACTTCCGCTTCGACGCCCACGCCGACATGAAGATGGCCGCGCTCACCGACGTCATCGCCACCAACAAGTCGATCAAGAAGATGTACATCATCGGCCAGGACTACTCGTTCGGGAAAGCCGTGGCCGATGCCGCGGTCAGCATGCTGGGGAAGAAGCGCCCCGACATCCAGATCGTCGGCAACGAGCTGCATCCGATCGGCAAGGTCAAGGACTTCTCCCCGTACGTGCAGAAGATCGTGGCCTCGGGCGCCGATGCGGTGATCACCGGCAACTGGGGCGCCGACATGATCGCGCTCGCGAAGGCCGCCAACGACGGCGGGCTGAAGGTGCCGTTCTACACGTACTACGCCGCGTCCGATGGCGTGACGGCGGCGATCGGCGCGGCCGGCATCGACCGCATCCGTCTCGTGCACGAGAGCCATCCCGGCAACCCCAACGCACCCAAGGCGCTCGGGGACTACATCACCGGCTATCGGAAGCTGCATCCGCAGAACGACATCAACCAGCCGCGTATCCACACGGCGCTGAACATGCTGGCGCAGGCCATCAAGCGCGCGGGCACGACGGACGTTGACAAGGTCGCCGCCGCCCTCGAAGGCGCGGAGTTCACGAACCTCTCGGGCGACCAGCTCGTGATGCGGCGCGACGATCATCAGCTGCAGATGCCGATCTACATCTCCGTCCACACGAACAAGAACATCAAGTACGACCTCGACGCGTCCGGCTTCGGGCTCTCGCTCGAGAACAAGATCGAGCGCGACAAGGCGACGCAGCCGACGACGTGCAAGATGCAGCGCCCGACCTAGACGGGCAGCGAGCGGCGGGCGGGGGGTCCCCGCCCGCCGCTCCATCCGATGTTCCAGCTGATTCTGTTCTCGATTCTCAACGGGCTCGTCTACGGCATGCTGCTGTTCATGCTGTCGAGCGGGCTCACGCTCATCTTCGGCATGATGGGCGTGCTCAACTTCGCCCACGCGTCCTTCTACATGCTCGGCGCCTACATCGCGTTCACGCTCGGGCTGCGCCTGGGATTCTGGCCCGCGCTCGTCATTGCGCCCATCGTCGTCGGCCTGCTCGGCGCCGTGATCGAGCGGCAGGGCCTGCGCCGCGTCCACCGCTTCGGGCACATCGCGGAGCTGATCTTCACCTTCGGCGTCGCCATCGTGATCGAGGAGATCGTGCAGCTCGTGTGGGGCCGGCCGGCGAAGAGCTATCAGGTCCCGGCGGCGCTCGACTTCCCGCTCTTCCGCGCCTTCGGCTCGAGCTTTCCCGCCTACAAAGCGTTCATGCTCGTGATCTCGATCGCGATCTTCGCGTTCATCTTCGTGATCCTCACCCGCACACGTGCCGGCCTGATCATCCAGGCGTCGCTGACCCATCCGCAGATGGTCGCCATGCTCGGCCACAATGTGCCGCGCGTGTTCATGGTCGTCTTCGGCATCGGCTCGGCGCTGGCCGGCGTGGCGGGCGTGATCGCCGGGCCGGTGCTCGGCACTTTCCCCGGCATGGCGCAGGTCCTCGGCAGCATCGTGTTCGTTGTCGTCGTGATTGGCGGTCTCGGGTCGCTCACCGGGGCTTTCGTAGCCTCGCTGCTGATCGGCATCGTGCAGACGTTCGCCGTCGCGATGGACGTCTCGGTCGGCGGCATGCTGACCGCCGTTGGCGTGCCGGCCAGCGCCGGCGGAGCGCTGCACGACCTCTGGAAGGTGACGATCGCCCAGGTCGCCCCGATCCTGCCGTACGTCTTGTTGGTGCTGACGCTGATCCTCCGCCCCACCGGCCTGTTCGGGACGCGCGAGACGTGAGCGCCCCGGCGGCTACGCGCTCGCTCGCCCTGCCCGGCGTCGCCCGCGCGGTCCTTGCGCGACGCGTGGGCCTGGGGCTGGCGGCGGCGGTGCTGTTGCTGATCCTGCCGCAGCTCGTGCCGACCGGCACAGCGCTGGCGATCATGAACCAGATGGGCATCGCGGTCATCTTCGCGCTGTCCTTCAACATGCTGCTCGGCCAGGGCGGCATGCTGTCGTTCGGCCACGCGGTGTACTTCGGCATCGGCGGATTCATCGCGGCCCACGTGCTGAACATGGCGGGGCGGGGCACGCTCTGGCTGCCCGTGCCGCTACTGCCGCTCGTGGGCGGGCTCGGTGGTCTCGCCTTCGCCGTGCTGTTCGGCTCGTTCTCCACGCGACGCGCCGGCACCGTGTTCTCGATGATCTCGCTCGGCGTCGCCGAGCTCATGGCCGCCTCGTCGCTGATCTTCGACCGCTTCTTCGGCGGGGAGGAAGGCATCACCACCAATCGGTCGAAGGCGCCGCTCCTGCTCGGGCTCGAGTTCACGCGCGACCGGCAGGTGTACTACCTCATCGCCTTCTGGCTCTTCGTGGCCGCGCTCGCGATGTACGCGTTCTCGCGCACGCCCGTGGGCCGCATGGCCAACGCCGTGCGCGACAATCCCGAGCGCGCGGAATTCGTCGGCTACAGCCAGCACCGCGTCCGCTTCGTGTCCTTCTGCGCGGCCGGCTTCTTTGCCGGCATTGCGGGCGGGCTGTTCGCGATCAACTACGAGATCCTCACCGCGGAGAACATGGGCCTCAACGCCTCCGGCGGGGTGCTGCTGATGGCGTATATCGGCGGCATCGGGTACTTCGTCGGCCCGATCATCGGCGCGGTCATCTTCACGTTCTTGCAGAGCATGCTCAGCGACTACACGGGGATGTGGCTGCTCTACCTCGGCATCCTCTTCCTCATCACGGTGCTGTTCGTGCCCATGGGGCTGGCGGGCATTCTCATGCTGCACGCGCCCGCGTGGCGGTCGCGACGGATCGGTCGGCTCGTCGTGCCGTATCTCATCACGGGCGCGCTCGGCCTCGTCGCCGTCATCGGCGCCATCGGGCTGCTCGAGCTGCTGCACTTCGTCGCGGTGTCGGAGGGCGCCGGCGCGACGAAACGACTGTTCTGGACGACGATCGCACCGCGAACGCTCATGCCGTGGCTGGGCTTCGCCGCGCTCGCCGTGCTGGGCGCGTTGGGTGTGCGGTGGACCGCGCCGCGCGCGGCGGCGGCGTTCGCTGAGGTAACCAAGTGACAAACATGGCGGCGATCGAGCTGCGCGACGTTCGCAAGTCGTTTGGCGCGACCCCGATCATTCGCGGCGTCACGCTGGCGATCGAGGCCGGCACGCGTCAGGCGCTGATCGGCCCCAATGGCGCCGGCAAGTCCACGCTGTTCAATCTGATCACCGGCAAGTATCCGGTGAGCAGCGGCCGCATCCGCGTCCGGGGCGAGGACGTCACGGACCTCACGCCGTACGAGATTAACCGGCGCGGGTTGGCGCGGTCGTTCCAGGTCACCAACATCTTCACCCGCATGAGCGTGTTCGAGAACATCCGCTGCGCGGTGCTGTGGGCGGCCGGTTATCGCTACTCGTTCTGGCACCGCATCGGCGCCGCGCGCGACGTCAACGAGCGTGCCGAGACGGTGCTCGAGCAGCTCAACCTCGCCGCGCGGCGCGACGTGCCGGCCGGCGTGCTGTCCTACGCCGAGCAGCGCGCGCTCGAGATCGGCATCACCATCGCCGGCGGCGCCGACGTCATCCTGCTCGACGAGCCGACGGCCGGGATGAGCCGCAGCGAGACCGAGCACGTGATCGCGCTCATCCGCCAGGTGACGGCCGGCAAGACGCTGATCATGGTCGAGCACGACATGAGCGTGGTTTTCGACCTCGCCGATCGCATCGCCGTGCTCGTCTACGGTGAGGTCATCGCCCACGACACGCCCGATCGCATCCGTGCCAATGCCGCCGTACAAGAGGCCTATCTCGGCGTCCCGCAGGGCGTCGCCTGATGCTCACCGTCTCGGATCTCCACGCGTTCTACGGCAAGAGCCACATCCTGCACGGCGTGTCGCTGACGGTGGGCGAGGGCGAGATCGTCAGCCTCCTGGGCCGCAACGGCGTGGGGCGCTCGACGACGATCAAGGCCGTCATGGGCGACGTCACGGCATCGGGTTCGGTGCGCTTCCGCGACGAGGAGATCTGCGGGCTGCCGCCCTACGTCATCGCGCACAAAGGTCTCGGTTACGTTCCCGAGAACCGTGACATCTTCCCGACGCTCACGGTCCGCCAGAATCTGTTGTTGGGCGTGAAGAATATGCGCCGCGCCGGCCGCTGGACGATGGACGACATGTTCGGGATGTTTCCTGCCCTGCGTCAGCGCGCGGAAAACCCCGGCGGCGTCCTCTCCGGCGGCGAGCAGCAAATGCTCACCATCTGCCGCACGCTGATGGGCGATCCCGACCTGATCATGATCGACGAGCCGACGGAAGGCCTGGCGCCGATGCTCGTGAAGCAGGTCTCCGATCTGCTCGTGCAGATCGCCGCGCGCGGCGTTGCCATTCTCCTCGTCGAGCAAAAGCTGACGATCGCGCTGAACATCTCACGCCGCGTCTACGTGATGGGTCACGGCCGCGTGGTGTTCGAGGGAACGCCGGCGGATCTGATGCGCAACGAGAGCGTGCGGAAGGAGTGGTTGGAGGTGTAACTACGTCCTGCTGCAGATCCGCGGCGTCAGCATCCCGGTCATGACCTTCGAATCATCCGGCAGGACCGCGCCGTTCGGCAGCTCCTTGCCCCACTGGATCCGGTATGGCGTCGGCAGCGCAAGATCCAGGGAGTGGGCCACGTCGCACGCGTGCGCGACGAACTCCGCGGCCGTCTGGACCTCTGCGCTCGGCTCGACGTAGACGAGAATCTCCATCGTGTCGTACCGAACCAGGATGCTCGCCACGAGCACGAGCATCTTCAGCGCCGGCCAGCGACAGCTCATACAGGCTTCCCCCTTTGATGACGCGCTCGGAGCGCCTGACGTTACGCGGTCTCCGTGCAAGGGGGGTGCCGGTGGCGAGATGGAGCTGACAGCCCCATGGGTTGCAAGCGTTTGCCCAGCGCGTCGCGTGGCGCGTGGCGCGCCGTCACGGGCGAGGAATATTCTCCGGTCAGTCTGTCGCGGTCACCGTCGATTCGAACGGCGCCGCTTTGATGTCCAGTCGCTCGCCGTTGTTCACGCTGAAGCGGAAGACGCCGACGATGAGATGAGGCCCGGCCGTCTTCGGAACGGCCTCGACGCGGAAGACCACGCGACCGTCCGCGACCGAGCCGCGGACGACTTTTCGCGCGAGCTCGACGTCGCCATCGGCCGACGCCAGATTCACGATGCGATGTCGATACGAGTCCGTGATGCGGAAACCCTCACGCGCCGAAATGGTCGCGACGATCACCGCGGTGCTCCCGCGCTTGACGGTCGGGTTCTCGATGCTGACGGCGAACTCGCTCGCGACATAATCGGCGCGCGTCGGCGCCGGGACGGTGCCGAGCGTGGCAGCCATGACGACGACGGCGACGATGGCAGGCGACAATCTCAGCAGCATGGGAGCGCAGCATCCCGGCGGCCGGCGCCGCAGCAAGCCGTCGACCGCCGGGACGTGCTCATCGTTTACTGCCCTACCGCGAACACCCAGACGACGCCGCCCTGCGGCACGTCCTTCTGCCAGCCGAGCAGATCGGACAGCAGCCCCTGCTGGAACGCCGGGTCGACGCCCCAGCCGGAAGCCACGCCCACGTACTGAACACCGTCGACCGCAAACGAGACCGGCGGCGCGGTGATGCCGGAGTTGGTGCGGAACTGCCAGAGGACTTCACCCGTGCTCGCATCGAACGCGCGGAAGTACCGGTCGTTCGTCCCGCCACCGAACACGAGTCCACCGGCCGTCGTCAGCACCGGCCCCCAGTTCATCGACTCGGGATAGAGGTGACTCCACACCCGCTTGTTGCCGTTGACGTCCCACGCCTGCACCTCACCGAAGTGCCTGGCGCTCTTGTCGACGGCGAAGCCGATGTCCGGGATGTCGACGCCGGTCCACCACTTGCCCGCGACGTACGGCTGGATCTTGCCTTCCATGTAGCCGCAGTGGTTGTCGTTCGCGGGAATGAACAACATACCGAGCTTCGGGTTGTACGCGGCGAACGGCCAGTCCTTGCCTCCCCACAGCGAGGGGCAGAAGTCGGCGCGCTTGCCCGTGCGCGGGACGCGATCTTCGTTGTAGGTCGGCCGACCGGTCGTCGGGTCGATGCTCTTGAAGACGTTCTGCTTGACGTACGGCGTGGCCGACACGAACGAGATCTTGTCGCTGCTGCGCTCGAACCGGTACAGATAGCCGTTGCGCGCCGGCTTGATGAGGCCCTTGACCGTTTTGCCGTCCTTCGTGAAGTCGGCGATGATCGGCGCATCCGGCTCGTCCCAGTCCCACGAATCGTTCCAGTGGTACTGGAAGTGCGCCGCGAGCTTGCCGTTGTCGGGATTGATCGCGACCGTCGACGACGTGTAGAGGTTGTCGCCCGGACGCTGGTCGCCGAACCACGGCGACGCGTTGCCCGTGCCCCAGTACGTCAGGTTCAGCGCCGGATCGTACGTGCCGGTCATCCAGACGGAGCCTCCGCCCTTCTTCCAGGTGTCGCCCGTCCACGTCTCGCTGCCCTTTTCGCCCGGCGCGGGAATCGTGAATGTCTTCCACGCCGGCTTCCCGGTGTTCGCGTCGAACGCGGTCACGAAACCACGCACGCCGAACTCGCCGCCCGAGACGCCGACCATGACCTTGCCCTTCGCGACCAGCGGAGCCAGCGTCATGTAGTAGCCGGTCTTCCAATCTTCGACCTTCTGCTCCCACGCCACCTTGCCCGTGGTGGCGTTGAGCGCCACGAGCACGCAGTCGTGGGTGGCGAGATAGACCTTGTCGCCATAGAGGGCGACGCCGCGACTGGTGTTGTGCAGGACACTGAGCCCTTCGGGCATCTCACGCTTGTATCGCCACAGCAGCTTGCCGGTCTTGGCCTCTAGGGCCACGACCTGGTTGTACGGCGTGGCGACGAACATGATGCCGTTGTTGACGATCAGTGGGGCCTGGTGGCCCGAGTCCACGCCGGTCGAGAACGCCCACACCGGCGTCAGCTTCTTCACGTTGTAGTTGTTGATCTGATCGAGCGGGCTGTACGACCAACCCTGATAGTTGCCGCGGGTCATCAACCAGTTGCTGGGTTCCGGCTCGGCGAGCCGCTGGTCGGTAACGGCGCGGTAGCCCTGCTGAGCGTCGCCCAGCATCGGCACGAGCGTGATCGCGAATACCGCAACGACGATAACGAGGTCTCTTGCCAGCCTCATTGCTGATCCTCCTCCTGGGAACGGCTCGTTCGTTGCGCGCGCGCTACGCGAGCACCTCCTCTATGCGGGCTGACGTCCGATTCGTCCGGTGAACCCACCGGCAGCGACGATGCCGCCCTCGCCCGGGCTGAGCGGCAGCATGGCGAGCCGTCGAGGCGCAGGCCCGTCGACGACGCGCGCGCGATCGGTCGGGTCGAATCGCGACGCGTGACACGCGCAGAAGAGCGTCTTCGACTGCGCGTGCCACATGGAGATCGGACATCCTTCATGCGTGCAGACGGCGGAGTACGCGACCACACCTCCGGCCGCCTCAGCGCGTGTGTCCGGGCTGAGCTGCCCCGGGTCGAGGCGGATGAGGGCCACCTGGTTGAGGAGCGACCCGTTGCGGACGACCTTGGTCGTCGGGTCCATCGGGAAGGCGAGCTGCTGAGGTCCGCCGAGCGGCAGATCCTGCGGGTTGATCACCTGGCCGGCGCGCTCACCGTAGGCGAAGACGAGGCGGTCGCCCTTCCGCGGCCGAGCGGACGTGTCGTCCTCAGCGCTGAGGACGTCGACGCTGCAGAGCGTCATGCACAGTCCGAAACCGGCCGCGACCTTCAGCGCGGCTCGCCGGTCCAGCGGCCGTGGCTGCCCACCACACGGTGGAAGGATCCGCCCCACCTCCCTTGTATGCGCGGTCCAAGGGTGCCGGGATTCTTCGTCGGGGCTCGGCGCTTGTCAAGGGCGGGCGAGTCACAGGCGTCGGGCGGTCGCCGAGCGTGGAGAACCGGCGGTTTCGCCCGCCATGTCCGCGGCGTTTCGCCCGGCGGCATCTCGCTGTGTTTCTTTCAAGGCTGACTGCGGACTCGGTTGCGTCCCGAACGGCGTGGCACTGGTGTTGCCCTTGCTCTCGGGCGGAGGAATCGCACCAATGCTGCTCGAGGGGATCGTCGCCGCGTCGTTCCTCGGCCTCGGCTGCGCCATCATCGGCGCCGATTCACGGCTGGGCCGCAAAGCGACCTATGCCATCCAACAGTGGCGCCGCCGCGGCCGCGCGCGGCGCCGAGCCTCTAGCCCAGGCGGTCGAGGGCCTGAGCGAGGTCGGCGATGAGGTCGTCGGGATCTTCGATTCCGACGGAGTAGCGGATCAGGTTGTCCTTGATGCCGATCTCGAGCCGCTCCTCGGTGGTGAGCTCGTAGAAGCTCATGATCGCCGGCTGCTCGATGAGGCTTTCCACACCGCCGAGCGAGACGGCCAGGTGCGGAATGGTGCAGGCGTCGACGACGCGCGAGGCCGCATCGATGTCGCCGCGCACCTCGAACGACACCACGCCGCCGAAGCCGCGCATCTGACGCTTCGCGATGTCGTGCTCGCGATGCGTGGCCAAGCCCGGGTAGTGCACGGCCACGACGCGTGGATCGGCTTCGAGAAATTCCGCGAGGGCCTGCGCGTTGTTGTTCTGCCGCTCCACGCGGAGCGCGAATGTTTTGAGGCCGCGGACCAGCAGGTAGGCGGCGAACGGGTCCACGATCGCCCCGGTGATGCCCTGCAGGCTGCGCACCGCGTCCACGATGTCGCGTGAGCCGAGGATCGCGCCCGCGAGCAGATCGTTGTGGCCTCCGAGATACTTCGTCGCCGAGTGCATCACGAGATCCACGCCCCACTCGAGCGGCCGCACGTTGTAGGGGGTGGCGAACGTCGCGTCGATCACCGTTTTCACCCGATGGCTGCGGCCGATCGCCGCGAACCGCTCGAGATTCAGCACGCGATTGTACGGATTCGTCGGCGACTCGCTGAGCAGCACGCGCGTGGTCGGGCGGATCGCGTCCTCCAGCGCGTCGTAGTCTCCCGCGGGCACCGTCGACACCTCGATGCCGTACCGCTGCAGCGTCTGGTTGAGGAACTGGCGCGTCCGCCGATAGGCATCGTCGGTGGTCACGACGTGCGTCCCGCGCGACAGCATCGCGAGCAGCGCCGTCGTCATCGCGGCCATGCCGCTGCTGAACAGCAGGCAGTCGCCTGCGCCCTCGAGCGCCGCGAGCTTGGCCTCGGCGATCTTCTGCGTCGGATTGCCGTAGCGCCCGTACTCGACGCGCTCGATCTTGCCGTCGAAGTGGTCTTTCAGCTCCTGGGTATTGGCGAACGTGAACGTTGCCGTCTGCACGATCGGGGTGGCCAGCGCGTTCGCCGGCTTCGGGCGCGGCTCGCCGCCGTGAACGGACAGCGTGCTCGGTCCCAGCGGCTTTTTCTGCGGCTCCATCACGTGCCCGTCAGGACGACACCAGCAGCTTGATTTTTTCGACGTGGCGGGCGATCGCGCGCGCCACGCGCTTGGCATCGGCCGGCAGCTCGACCGGCTTGTTCCGGTGCGAGGGCTTGATGCCCTCCAGCGTGCCCATGTGATACGCCGCCTTCTGATCGGCGAACTTCAGACCGTTGGCGGTCGAGATGACCACCACCCGCTCGCTCGAGCGGATCATCTTGCGGTCGACCAGCTTGCGGAGCACGGCCAGGGCCACACCGGTGTGCGGGCAGTTGAACATTCCGGTGCGGTCGGCGCGCGCGGCCTCGTCGGCGAGCTCCTGCTCGGTGGCCTGCTCGACGACGCCGTTGAAGTGCTGCAGGGTCCGAATCGCCCGCTTGACGCTCACGGGGTTGCCGATCTGAATCGCCGTGGCGAGCGTGGGCTGCGCCACGATCGGCTCGAACGTCTTGAAGTCCTCCTGGAACGATCGGTAGAGCGGGTTGGCGCGCTCGGCCTGCGCCAGCGCGATGCGCGGCAGTTTGTTGATGAGACCGAGCTCCTGCATCATCACGAAGCCCTGCCCCAGCGCGTGCACGTTGCCGAGGTTGCCGCCGGGGATGACGATCCAGTCGGGCACCTCCCAGTCGAACTGCTGCACGATCTCGATGGCGACCGTCTTCTGCCCCTCGATGCGCAGGCTGTTCATCGAGTTGGCGAGGTAGATCCGCTTCTCCTTGGTGATCTCCTGCACGACCGCCATGCAGCCGTCGAAGTCGGTGTCGAGCGACAGCACGAGCGCGCCGTTGGCGAGTGGCTGCACGAGCTGGGCGATCGAGACCTTGTTGCGCGGCAGCAGGACCACCGAGG
>DAIRVP010000100.1:0-19478 GCA_036802765.1 Candidatus Rokuibacteriota bacterium | reverse complement strand
AGACGTCGACATCGTGACCGGCCGAGCGTCGCAGTTTGCCGACGTCCGCCGCGCGCTGCGGCCGCCGCTAGGGTCCGCGCGATGGTTCGAGGATCGTGCGCTCGCCGATGGGCGGCGGTATCTGCGCTGGGCGGGTCTGTTCGAATTCCTTGTTGCCTCCGACGGGCGGCTCATCGTCGCGCGCCGGCTGCGGGGCGCCGCGCGAGCTCCGCGGGCGTTCGAGACCTACCTGCTGGGGCAGGTGCTCTCGTTTGCGCTCATCGCGCGCGGGCTCGAGCCGCTGCACGCCACGGCGGTCGTCGTCCGCGACGGTGCCGTCGGCTTCCTCGGCGACTGCGGGCGAGGAAAATCTACGCTCGGAGCCGCATTCGTGAGCGCGGGATACCGTCTGCTGACCGACGATCTGCTCGTGTTGCGCGATGACAACGGGACGTTGCTCGCCGCGGCGGGCCCGGCGCGGCTCAAGCTGTTTCGCGGCCCGGCGCGTCGCGTGCTGGGCCGCGGCGCGCGCGGCACGCCGATGAATGACCAAGGCGGCAAGCTGGTGTTTCCGGTCGGCGCTCGTGCCGCCCGCGGCGCGGAGCCAGTGCGCGCGCTCTACGTGCTGCGCTCGCGACATAGCCATCGTGTCTCGATCCGCTCCCTGTCGCCGCGGCGCGCGTTCGTCGAGCTGACGCGCAACACGTTCAATGCCTGCGTGCTCGATGCCCAGCGGCTGGCGCGGCAGTTCGATCTCGCTACGCGTGTCGCGGCGGCCGTGCCCGTGAAGATGCTCGCATATCCCCGCCGCTTCGATCGGCTCGCCGCCGTGCGCGCGGCGATCGAGGCCGACCTCTCATCGTGAAGGCCACACCGGATCCGCTGCTGATCGCGCTGCTGCGCGGCGAGGGCGCCGATGACGCCGACGCCACCGACTGGCGGCGAGCCGCCGCCGCGGCACGACTCGAGGCGCTCGAGCCGTGGCTCTTGCGCCACATCGCGGGGAATCGGACGACGGCGCCTGATGACGTGCGCGAGCGCGTCCGCCAAGCGGCCGTGCGCCTCACCGCTCGCGCCCTCGCGCTAGCCGCCGAGCTCCGCGGCATCCTGCGCGCGCTCGGCGCCGCTGGCATCGCATGCGCGCCTCTGCGCGGCCTCGCACTCGCGGAGCGGCTGTACGGCGACGCGTGCGCGCGTCCGGCCGGCGACATCGATCTGCTCGTCCGGCGCGCTGATCTCGATGCCGTCGAGGCGACGCTTTCGACGCTCGGCTTCCGCGCGGTGGATCGGCACGCGGGCTTCGCGCGTGAATTCTCCTATACGCTCGAGATGGCGCGCGACGCTCACGGCGGCATCGTCGTCGAACCGCACTGGACGCTGGCCTACCCGCCGTTCGTGGACGCCGTCGACATGGCGCGCGTCTGGACGCGCTGTCGCGCGGAACACGTCATCGGCGAGCCCGCGCTGCTGCTGGCTCCCGAAGCGATGCTGCTCAATCTGTGTCTTCATCTGGTCCACAAAGCGCCGGACATCCCGCTGCTCTGGGTGCTCGACATCGATCGCCTGGTGCGGCAGCAGTCCGACACGATCGACTGGGATGAATTGATCGAGCTCGCGCGCGGCGCCCGTCTCGAGCGCCAGCTCGCTGCCGGGCTGCACTGTGCGGCGGGTTTGCTCCACACGCCGCTGCCGCCTGCGGTCATGCGCGCACTGGACACCGCACCCGGTTCACTCGATCGCCTGCTCGGCGCCGACTCCGGCGTGGATGGCCGCGAGGGACTCGCGCTGCTCTTTGCACTGCGCGGTGTGCGCCGCCGCGCGCGCTACGCCGTGCGCCTGCTGTTTCCCTCGCCCGGTTTCATGGCCCTGGAGTACGGTGTGTCGGGTCGGGGGGCCCTCGCGCTGGCCTACGGCCGCCGGGCGCGCCACATGGTATGGGAAGGGCTCAAGGGAACCACCCGGCTGCTACGCCATATATAAGGAAGGCACCCATGTACCAGATCTATGCGCTCAAATACGCCGAGAGAGACACCAGCGCCTGCCAGTTCTTCTATCGCGAGCACACGCACGACCCGATCACGCTGCACTATTTCGTCTGGCTGATCCTGGGAGGTCCGCATCCCGTGCTGGTGGACACCGGCTTCCAGGAAGACGACGTCGAGCGTCGCGGGATCCGCAACTACGTGCGCCCGTCCACGATGGTGGAGCGCATGGGTGTGAAGGTCGCGGACATCCCGATCGCGCTCATCTCGCATCTGCACTATGACCACTGGGCAGGGCATCGGCTGTTTCCGGCCTCGGAGTTCTGGATCCAGAAGGACGAAGTCGCGTTCTGGACCGGGCCGTTCGCGCGCTACGACGCGTTCAGCCAGTCGCAGAACGTCGGTGCGCTGACGAATCTGGTCCCGCTGAACTACGACGGCCGCATCAAGATCATCGAGGGTGAGTACCAGGTGCTGCCCGGCCTGCGCGTGCATCGCGTCGGCGGCCACACCGCAGGGCTGCAGATCGTGTCGGTGGAGACCACGCGCGGGCGCGTGGTGCTGACGTCCGACGCAGCGCACTTCTACCGCAACGTCGAGCGTTATCAGCCGACGCAGATCATCACGAATCTGCCCGAGATGCTCGCGGGATTCGACACGATCAACGCGCTGGCGGGCGATCCGGCGCGCGTGGTGACGGGCCACGACCCCGAGGTGGCGGTGCGCTTCAAGCCGCTCGAGCCCGGCATCATCCAGGTTGCCTGACGCGATGCTGGCCACGACGATCGCGGGCAGTCTGCCGAAGCCCGCGTGGCTGGCGGAGCCGGAGACGCTCTGGGCGCGCTGGCGTGTGGCGCCCGAATCGCTCCGCGAGGCGCAGCGCGACGCCGTGCTGGTCGCGCTGCGGGATCAGGAAGCCTCGGGGATCGACGTGGTCACCGACGGCGAGCAGTCACGCCAGCATTTCGTGCACGGGTTCCTCGAACGGCTCGAAGGCATCGATTTCGGCAAGCGCGTGACGATCGGCATCCGCGCCGATCGCTACAAGGCCGAAGTGCCGACGGTGACGGGACCCGTCGCGCGGCGCGCGCCCGTGCATCTCGAGGAGGTGCGCTGGGCGCGCGCGCACACCGATCGGCGGTTGAAGTTCACGATCCCGGGGCCGATGACCATCGTCGACACGCTCGCCGACGAGCACTACCGCGATCGCGCGCGGCTGGCCTTCGCGTTCGCGCGCGTTATCAACGAGGAGGCGCGCGAGCTGGCCGCGGCGGGCGTCGACGTGCTCCAGCTCGACGAGCCGGCATTCAACGTCTACATGGACGACGTGGCGGCGTGGGGCATCGAGGCGCTGCACCGCGCGACCGAGGGGCTGACGTGCACGACCGCCGTGCACATTTGCTACGGCTATGGCATCAAGGCCAACATCGACTGGAAGAAGACCCTGGGCGGCGAGTGGCGGCAGTACGAGCGCACGTTCCCGCTGCTGGCGGCGAGCCGCATCGATCAGGTCTCGCTCGAATGCGCCAACTCGCGCGTGCCGCTGGAGCTGCTCGAGCTGCTCCGCGGCAAAGACGTGATGGCCGGCGTCATCGACGTGGCCACCCACGAGGTCGAGACACCCGAAGAGGTCGCCGCGCGGATTCGCCAGGTCATGCGCCACGTCGAGCCCGCGCGGCTGCTGCCGTGCACGAACTGCGGGATGGTGCCGCTGCCGCGCGAGGTCGCGCGCGCCAAGCTGCGCGCGCTCGGCACAGGCGCGCGACTGGTACGGACGGAATTGGGTCGTCCGGCAAATAAGAATGACTGAGCCGCTGCCGCTTGGCGCGCCGTTCCGTCCCGGCGTGGATCCGCTGCCCGCGCGTCAGCACGTGTGGGCGGTGACGAAAGATGCGCACGGAAAACCGGCGCACGGCGAACCGCGTGAGGCGCTCCGCGTGGTGACGCAGCCGCTGCCTGCGGTCGGACCCAACGACGCGCTCGGCTATGTGCTCTACGCCGGGCTCACGTACAACACCGTCTTCGCGGCGCGCGGCGTGCCGATCTCGGTCTTCGACCTGCACGATCGCGACCTGCACGTGCCGGGCAGCGGCGCCGTCGTGCTGATCGCTGCCGTCGGCGCGGAGGTCGCACGCGAGGGCCGAGTGAAGGTCGGCGAGCTGCGTGTGCTCTATCCCGGTGTGTCGGATCTGCTCTCGCCGCGGGCGGGCGAAGATCCGATGCACGCGGACTTCAAGATCCAGGGATACGAGACCCCGGACGGCTCGTTCGCCCAGTTCGTGCGCGGGCAAGCGCCGCAGTGGCTGGCGCACAGCGAGCGCCTCACGCTGGCGCAGGCCTCGTCGTACATGCTCGACCTCGAAACCGTCTACAAAGCGCTCTACGACGTCGCGCGCGTGCGGCACGGCGAGCGCGTGTTCGTCGAGGGCGCGGCCGGCGGCACCGGCCTGTACGCGATCGCCTGCGCGGTTCTGCGAGGCGCCGTCGTCAGCGGCCTCGTGTCGACGCAGGCGAAGGCGCGCCTCGTCGTCGAGCGCGGCGCCATCGGCGCCGTCGATCGCACGGATCCGAGCTTCGCCGGGATCTTCACGCCCGTGCCCGTCGACGTCGCGGCCCGCGAGCGCTGGATCGAAACGGGAGGCGCGTTCACCGACCGCGTTCGCGCGGCCAACGACGGACGGCCAATCGACGTCGTCGTGTCGTCCGTCGGTCGCGACCTGTTCGCTCGCATGGTCGACCTCCTCGGGCCGGGCGGGCGGATCGTGTTCTACGGCGCGACGAGCGGCTACACGCTCACGCTGCTCGGCAAGGACGGTGAGGCATCGGCCGCTGACATGTATTCCCGTGTCGATCTGCGGCCGCAGCAGGGCGTGCTGGTGTACTACGGTCTGACGACCACGGGACCGAGCGATGCGCTCGCCGACCCGACGGCCGAGGCGGCGATCGAGACCGCGCTGACGCTGGGCGCGCGCGTCGTTGCGGCCACGCGAACCGATGCGCAGGCCGCGCATCTCAAGCGGATCGGCGCGCTTGCCGGCACGGTCAGCCTCGAGACATTAGGCCGGGCGCGCGGCTTCGTGTGGCCGGAGGCGATGCCCGACTACGATACGGACGGCGACGGCTATCGCCGCTATCAGGACGCAACCCTCAAACCGTTCGGCCAGGCGATCGGCCGGCTGCTTGCGACATCCGACAACCCGCGCGGCTATCCCGATTTGATCGTCGAGCGGGCCGGGCAGGACACGCTGGGCACCAGCACGTTCATCGCGCGGCCGTTCACCGGCGCCGTCGTCTATCTCGAGCCGACCGCGGGCCGGCGGCTGTCGTTCTACGCGCCGAACGTCTGGATGCACGAAAAGCGCGTGCTGTTTCCCTCGTTCGCCATTCTCGGCAGCCACCTCTCGAACGCGCACCAGGCCGAGTCGTGCGTGCGCCTCATCGACGCCGGCGCGCTCGGCATCCATCGACCGGCGGTGCACGCCTGGGACGAGCTTGCAGAGGCCAACCAGGCGCTCTACGAAAACCGTCACACCGGCACGATGGCGATTCGGGTCGGCGCCACCGGCGCGCTCGACGCCGCGCGCACGGCGCGACAGGTGTACGAGGCGTGGGGCTCGCGCTTCCTCGACAGCAAGACGGTGCGAGCGCGCATCGACCCCGTGCGCGCTGGCGCGTCGGAGCTCGTCGCGCTCGTGACTGTCGACTCGCCGCCTGCCAACGCGCTCGGCGCCGAGGTGCTGGATGATCTCGAGCGCACGCTCGACGCGCTGGAAAGCGAGCGGCATTTGCGGGCGGTCGTGCTGACCGGCGCGGGCGCGATGTTCGTTGCCGGCGCCGACATTCGTCAGCTGCGTGCGTTCCCGCGTGCCGAGGACGTGGCGGCGTTCGCATCCCGGGCCCAGCGCCTGTTCGCGCGCCTCGGACGCCTGAAGGCACCCGTCGTCTCCGCCGTTGACGGCTACGCGCTTGGCGGTGGCAACGAGCTGCAGATGGCGTGCGCCTGGCGCGTCGCGGGGGCGCGCGCCGAGCTGGGTCAGCCGGAGATCAATCTCCACGTCATTCCCGGCTTCGGCGGCACGCAGATGCTGCCGCGGCTGGCGGCGCGCCGCGCGCGCGCCGGCGGCGGCCAGATGTTCACGCTGCTCGTGGATGCGCTGGCGATGCTCCTGGACGGCCGACGGCGCAGCGCGGCCCAGGCGCGAGCGCTCGGAGTCGTCGACGAGGTCGCGCCCACCGATGCGCTCTCACACGCGCTCGGCGTCGCGCGCCAGATTGCCGCCGGCGAATTCGGCGGCGCGTTGTTTTCGCCGCTCGCCGACCCCGCGGCGACGCTGGCATTTCCGAACGTCGAGCGCGACTCCGAGATCGTTCGGCTGCTCGCCCATCACAACGCTATTGTCCGTGCCGCACCGGCCGCCGCCATTGTCGAGGTCGTGCGCGCCGGGCTCACGCAGGGACTCGATGCCGGGCTCGCGCTCGAGGCGCGACGGTTCGGTGAGCTGACAGCGAGTGTTGAGGGGCACGCGGGAATCGATCGGTTCTTCGCGCGGCGATCGTGGCCGCTGCCGCCACGGCGCGACGACCAGCCAGCGCCTTGACGCAGCGGTGAGGTGGCTGATCGACGGCTACAACGTCATCCGCCGCGACGCCGACCTCCGCGGACGCGAGCAGGAAAGCCTCGACGCCGGCCGCAGCGCGCTGTTGGCCGTCATCGGCGCGGCGGCGCGCCGCACGGGCGATCAGTTCACCGTCGTGTTCGACGGCGCGCGTCGCGACGCCCAGGTGGGCGCGTCGGGCCAGGTGCAGATCGTGTTTTCTCGACCGCCCGAGACGGCCGACGACGTGCTGCGCGCGATGGCCGTTAAAGCGGGCGCGGGGACGGCCGTCGCGTCGTCGGACCGCGCGGTCCGCGATGCCGCGCGGCGCGCGGGCGCCGTCGCCGTGTCGGCGGAGGATTTCGTCGCCGCCCTGCGCGGATCGGTCGATCCGGATGACGAAGGTGACGATGAAGATCGCCCGGTCAACCGCGGCGGTAACCCGCGCCGGGCATCGCGCGACGAGCGCGCCGCGCGTCGCGCGCTCGCGCGTCTGCGGGCACGCGCCTGAAGTCGTGGGGCGCTGACCTTCCAGCGGAAACGTCTGGTCGCCAACTAGCGGTGGGCCGTGTGCTAATGCGGCACGACGCCGTGCGCGAACGGCGGAATTGACGCGTGCATGACGCCAGGGGCGATTGGCCCGGCCACCGACGAACGATAGTTGACGAGCCGCCGCACGATCAGCTACAAAACGAATGTGGACCACCTCTTCATCGTGTCGCGACAAGAGCCCGATCTGTACCGCTATCTGTCGCGTGAATTCTCGACAGAGTCCGACGTCGACGTGATCCTGGATCGCCGCCACGGGGAGCGGCGCGCTCGTGGCGAGCGTCGGGCGACGCCGCGCGGCGACCGCCGACGGACCGAGCGCCGCAGCAAGACCGATCTCCGCGGCCAGCTCAGCACGCTCGGATACGCGTTCGTTCGTCTCGACTGATCTATAAGTCCTTCGTATAACGCTGCCAGCGCGCCTCGCGCGCCCAGCCCGGCGCCCGATCCCAGAATGCCAGCGCGTGCGCCTCGTCTCGCGCCACCATGGCGTTGAGCCGTCGCGCGCCACGCGCAACCAGGCGACGCTCGGCCTCGGCGACGAGCGCCTGTCCCACGCGGCGCCGGCGGCACTCCGGGAGAACCGCGAGGCGGTAGATCCCGCCGCGCCAGCCATCCCAGCCGGCGATGACGGTGCCGACGAGCCGGCCGTGCTCTTCGCCGACGAGCAACGTGTTCGGATGCTCGCGGACGATCCGCTGCAGGTCGGCGAGGGTGTCCGTCGGACGCGGGATGGCCTCGGCGCTCTTCCACAGCTCCAGCACCGTCGCGCATTCGTCGATGCGGCACTCGCGGATCGTCAGTGACACGCCGGCACGACCTCGCGGGCGAGCAGGTCGATCGCCGCGAAGTCCTCCATGTCGAGCGTTTGCAGCATCACGCGCGTCACGCCGACCGCTTCCCAGCGCTTGAGGTCCTCGACGAATCGCGCGGGCTCTGCGAAGAAGAACCCCGCGGCGCGCCACGCCGCTTCGTTGTCCGGCAGGCGCGGAAAGATTCGTCGCGCGTTGGCGAGGCGTGTCTCGCGCTCGCGCGCGTCGCGGCCGATGATGTAGGGCGCCATAAGGGAGCGCCGGATGGTCGCGGGATCGCGCTTGGCGACGCGGCAGCACTGCTCGAGCACCGCGCGCTTGGCCGGGTATTCGTCCGCCGTCATTCTTGTGACGTTCCACTCGTCGGCGCACGCGGCGACGATCGGCAGCGTGCGTTTCTCCCCCCGGCCGCCGATGATCAGCGGCACACCGCCGCCGGGCGGCACCGGATAGCTCTCGGCGTCCCGAAGCGGATAGTACGGCTGGTCGAGCGTCACGGGCCGCCCCTGCCAGAGCGCGCGGATCGCGCGCGCGCCGCACTCGAGGCGGTCCATGCGCTCCTTCAGCGGTGGGAACGGGATGCCGAACATCGCGTGCTCACCCTCGTGCCAGCCGGCGCCGATGCCGAGGTCGAGACGTCCGCCGGACAGATCCGCGACCGCCGCTGCGCGCTTGGCGAGCAGCGCAGGGTGATGAAACGTCAGCGGGCAGACGAGGGGCCCGAAGCGGATTCGGCTCGTACCGGTGGCCAGCCACGTGAGCGATGCCCACGTGTCGAGCGACGCGCGCTTGGGATCACCGAAGAGCCCCGTGAGGTGATCGGCGCGAAACAGCCCATGAAAGCCGCCGTCCTCGGTCGCGCGAGCGAGGCGCCGCCAGCGCTCCCACGTGAGTCCTTCCTGGCCTTCGATCATCAAGCACAGCGCGATCGCCACGGGTGCCTCCATTGCCTCAGCGTGATGGGGCCCGTATCATAACGTCCGGGACCGGCCGCGAACCCGTCTCTCGAGGAGAGCATGGCGAGCCACGACGATTTCACGCTCGACGCCAAGTACCGCCTGGCGGACGGAACGATCTTCTTGTCGGGTATCCAGGCGCTCGTGCGCCTGCCGCTCGACCAACATCGTGCCGATCAGCGCCGCGGCGTGCGCACCGCGACCCTGATCTCCGGTTACCGCGGCTCTCCGCTCGGTGGCTTCGACCTCACGCTCGAGCGCAACCCCAAGCTGCTCGCGGATCACGACGTCGTCTTCATCTCTGGGCTCAACGAGGACCTGGGTGCGACGGCGATCTACGGCGCGCAGCTCGCGAATATGTTCCCGAAGCCGAAGTACGACGGTGTCCTCGGCATCTGGTATGGCAAGGGTCCCGGCGTCGATCGCACCGGCGACATCTTCAAGCACGCGAACTACGCCGGCATCGGGCGGTGGGGTGGCGTGTTGGCGCTGGCCGGCGACGATCCGCTCTCGAAATCCTCCACGCTGCCGACGCATTCCGAGGTGGCGCTGTACGACGCCTTCATGCCGACGCTGTTCCCCGGCAACGTGCAGGAGATCCTCGACCTCGGGCGCTACGGCCTCGAGATGTCGCGCTATTCGGGGCTCTGGGTCGGCTTCAAGATCGTCACCAACGTCGCCGACGAGATCGGCACCGCCATTGTCCATCCGGAGCGCGTCGTCATTCGCGATCCGGGCTTCACCTGGGCGGGAAAGCCGTGGCGGGCGACGCAGAACCCGATGCTGTTGCCGCCGTATGGTCTCGAGCTCGAGCGTGAGCTGCACTACGGGCGGCTCGAAGCGGCCAAGGCCTTTGCCGCGGCGCATCCGATCAACCGGATCACCGTCGCCACGCCGCAGGCGTGGCTCGGTATCGCCGCCGCCGGAAAAACCTACTACGACTTGCGCGAAGCGCTGCGCGAGCTGGGGCTGGACGACGCCGCGCTCGCACGCTACGGCATCCGGCTGTTGCAGATCGGCCTCCTGTGGCCGATGGAAGGGATGATCATCCGCGAGTTCGCGCGCGGCCTCGAAGAGCTGTTCGTCGTCGAGGAAAAGCGCTCGTTCGTGGAGACCTTCATCAAAGAGGTCCTCTATAACCAGACCGATCGGCCGCGGATCGTGGGCAAGCAGGACGAGGAAGGTCGGCCACTGGTGCCCGCGAACGGCGAGCTGGACGCCGATCGCATCGCGCTTCTGCTGGCCTCGCGGCTGGAGAAAAAGCTCAGCGTTCCGTCCATCACCGCGCGCGTGGCGCTGCTGGAGGCGCTGCGCGAGCGGCCGGCGCCGCTGACGCTCGCGCGCCAGCCGTTCTTCTGCTCGGGCTGTCCTCACAACCGCTCGACGGTGGTGCCCGAGGGATCGATGGCGGGCGGCGGCATCGGCTGCCACGGCATGGCGCTCGCGATGCCGGAGCGCCACACGGTCGGCACCACGCACATGGGCGGCGAAGGCGTGCAGTGGGTTGGGATGGCGCCGTTCACCGAGATGACGCACATGTTCCAGAATCTCGGCGACGGTACCTTCTTCCACTCGGGCTCGCTCGCGATTCGGCAGGCGATCGCCGCCGGCACGAACATCACGTTCAAGATTCTCTACAACTCCGCGGTCGCGATGACAGGCGGTCAGGACGCGGCGGGCGCGCTGCCGGTGCCCGAGATGACCCGACTGCTCGAGGCCGAAGGCGTCAAGCGCATCATCGTCACCACCGACGATCCCGAGAAGTACGACGCGAGCGCGCTCTGGGGCCGCGGCACGGAAGTGTGGCACCGCGACCGGCTCGACGAGGCGCAGCGCGCGCTGCGCGACATTCCTGGCGTGACCGTGCTGATCCACGATCAGCGCTGTGCCGCGGAGAAGCGCCGCCTGCGCAAGCGGGGAAAGCTCGAGAACCCGGCGCTGCGCGTGTACATCAACGAAGCCGTCTGCGAGGGCTGCGGCGACTGTGGCGCCAAGTCGAACTGCCTGTCCGTGCAGCCGGTGGACACGGAGTTCGGGCGCAAGACGCAGATCCACCAGTCGTCGTGCAACAAGGATTACTCGTGCCTGCGCGGCGACTGCCCGTCGTTCCTCACCGTCGTGCCGAAGGGCGAGCGGCGGCGCAAGGAACGTCCGGTGTTCGAGGCGTCGCGTGAGCTGTCAGAGCCCACGCTGAAGGTTCCGAGCTCTGCCAATGTGTTCATGACGGGTATCGGCGGCACCGGCGTCGTCACCGTCAACCAGATCCTCGGCACCGCGGCGCTGCTCGACGGCAAGCATGTCCGCGGGCTCGACCAGACGGGACTCAGCCAGAAGGGCGGGCCGGTGGTCTCGCATCTGAAGATCTCGGATCACCCCATCGAGGTCTCCAACAAGGTCGCCGCGGGTGAGACCGACTGCTATCTCGGATTCGACGTCCTCGTCGCGACGTCGCCGCAAAACCTCGACCACGCGAGCGCCGACCGCACGATCGCCGTGGTGTCGACGAGCCAGGTCCCGACCGGAGCGATGGTCACGAAGACCGACGTCCACTTCCCCGAGGCGTCAGGGCTGCAGTCCTCGATCGATCGCTTCACGCGGAAGGACGAAAACGTCTACCTCGACGCGCTCGGCCTGGCCGAGGCGCTGTTCGAGGACCACATGGCCGCCAACATGATCGTGCTCGGCGCTGCCTATCAGGCGGGCGCCATTCCGGTGGCGGCCGCCGCCATCGAGCGCGCGATCGCGCTCAATGGCGTGTCGGTCCAGATGAACACCCAGGCGTTCCGCGCCGGCCGGCTGGTCGTCGCCGACCCCGCATGGACGAAGACGCTGAAGCACCACCGCGTCGGCGCCATCGAGACGACGCCCATGCTGACGGCCGAGGCGCGCGCCCTGGTCGATGCGGTCGACGCCGAGGGCGAGCTGCGCCGGCTGCTCGAGATTCGCGTGCCGGAGCTGATCGAGTACCAGGACACGGCGTACGCGCGTGCGTACGTCGACTTCGTCAAGCGCGTGCGGGATGCCGAGCGCGCGGCGGTCCCGGGCGCGATGGCCCTCAGCGAGGGTGTCGCGCGGTATCTCTTCAAGCTGATGGCCTACAAGGACGAGTACGAGGTCGCGCGGCTGCACCTCACGAACGACCTCGCGGCGGCGATCCGAGCCGAGTATCCCGACGGCGTCACCATCCACTACAACCTGCATCCGCCGCTGCTGCGCGCGCTGGGCTGGCAGGGCAAGATCAAATTCGGCCGGTGGTTCGACGGTGTCTTCCGCGCGCTGCACGCCATGCGCGGGCTGCGCGGATCGGCGCTCGATCCGTTCGGCTGGGCCGAGGTGCGGCGTGTCGAGCGCGCGCTGGTCGGCGAGTACCGCGCTCTCGTCGAGAAGGCGCTCGTCGGGCTGGACTCTGCGTCGCACGCCCGCGCGGTGAAGCTGGCGACGCTGCCCGACCTGATCCGCGGCTACGAAGAGATCAAGCTCGCCAACGTCCGCCGCTTCCGCGAGGAGGCTCGCGCGCTCGGGTTCTGAGCCGGCTCAGTCCTCGGCGGTGGGACGCGCCCGCAGCCGCTTCATCGTGCCGCGCGCGCGCTTGGCGCCCAGACGCTGCTCACGCGCAGCGGCCGTCGGCCGCGTGGCGGTTCGCGGCCGCGGCCGCACGAGCGCCGCGGCGATCAGCGCGCGCACCTTGTCACGCGCGTCCTCGAGATTGCGCGCCTGATTGCGGGTCGCCTGGCTGGTGACGACGAGGCGGCCCTCGGCGTCCAGGCGATGCCGCGCGAGCACGCGCAGCCGATCGCGCGCCGGATCCGGAAGTCCTTCGATGGCGTCGAGGTCCACGCGCAGATCGATCTTCGTCGCGACCTTGTTGACGTTCTGGCCGCCGGGCCCGGAGGCGCGCACGGCGCGGACGGTGAGCGCGGCGGCGGGCACGCGCACGGTGTCGCTGACGGTGATCGCGTCGCTCACGGCAACATTGTGACGCATAATTCATTCACGCACTGCACAAGGAGGCATCGATGCCCGGCCTGGAGACCCAGTGGAAGACGCTCGTGAAGCAACTGAAACAGCTCGAGGTCGACACGCGAACGGCCCGTGGCGAGGCGCGCACCCGGCTCAAAGTGCTCAATCGGAAGACGCGCCGGTTCGTCGAGCGCACGCTGCGCGATGCGGAGCCCCACGTGCGCCGAGCGATGAAGGACGCGGCGCGTATCGGGCGGGGACTGCGCGCCGGCGTGGCGGCGGGCGCCGCCGCGTTTCGGTCCTCGACGCGTAAGCGGACGAAGTGAGGGTCACCGAGCGACGGCGTCTGACCGCGGTCGCGCGGGGCGCGGCCCCGGCCGATCTGTACGTCCGCGGCGGCACGCTTCTCAATGTCTACACCGGCGAGCTGTACCCCGCCAACGTGGCCGTGCGCGGCGAGCGCATCGCCTATGTGGGCGACCGTACCGACATGGTGCGGGCCACCACCACGGTCGTCGACGCGTCGGGCCGTGTGCTGGTTCCCGGCTACATCGACCCGCACGTCCATCCGGCGCACATCATCACGCCGTCCGCGCTCGCGCGGCACGTGCTCGCGCTCGGCACGACGACTCTCGTCGGCGACACGCTGCAATTCTGGGAGTTGGGCGGCGTGAGCGCCTTCACCGCCGTCGCAGACGCGCTCGCGCGGTCACCGGTGAAGTTCTACTGGATGATCCGGCCGCACGCCCAGAGTCGGACGACCGACGAGCAGCGTCGCTTTCCGCTGCGCGACCTCGTGCGCGCGCTCGCGCATCCGAGCGCGGTCGCGATCGGCGAGGTCACCCGCTGGCCCGATGTCTACGCGGGAGATCCCCATCTGCTGCGGCGCCTGGACCTCGCGCTGGCGCGCGGCCAGCGCGTCGAAGGCCACACGGCCGGCGCGTCGGCGGAGAAGATCGCGGCCATCGCCGCCGGGGGACTCACTTCGGACCACGAGTCGATCACCGCGCGCGAGGTTCTCGACCGCGCGCGGCAGGGGATCGCCGTCATGCTGCGCGAATCGTCGCTGCGGCCGGATCTCAGCGACCTGCTCGCGGCGCTCAAGGACGCGCCCGGGCTCGCCGCGCGCGCGATGCTCACGGCCGACGGCTCGATGCCCGCGTTCGTGCTCGAGCACGGCTTCGTGGATCATCTCATCCGCACTGCGATGCAGCGCGGTGTGCCGCCCGTGGACGCCTACCGGATGGCCACGCTCAACCCCGCGACCTACTTCGGCAAGGACACCGATCTCGGCGGCATCGCGCCGGGCCGCTATGCGGACATCTGCATCCTGCGCGATCTCGAGGAGCCACGGCCGGAGACGGTCATCGCGCGGGGCCGCGTGGCCGCCCGCGATGGGCGAACGCTGCTCCCGATCCCGGAGCCGTCCTGGCGGCGGGTGTTCACGACGCCCGAGGCGCGGCTCATCGTGAGCTGGCGCGCTCGGGCCGAGGACTTTCGTCTCCCCGACCGGCCCACGCTGCCCGTCCTCAGGCTGGTGAGTGCGGTGATCACCAGGGTCGAGGACCGCGCGCCGCAGCCGACGGATCTGCACGCTGCGCTCGTCGATCGTCGCGGCGGGTGGGTGGCGCCGGCGCTGATCGCCGGCTTCGGTGAGCGCGTCGACGGGCTCGCGACGACGATCTCGACGGACTTCAATATCCTGGCACTCGGACGCAGGCCCGAGTCCATCGCGCGCGCGGTAAATCGCCTGCTCGCGCTTCGCGGCGGTGTCGTGCTCGTGGACGACGACAAGGTGACGTGGGAGCTGGCGCTGCCGCTCGGCGGCATCATGACGGCCGCAGAGTTGCCCGAAGCCGCGGCCCGGGAGCGCGAGCTGTCTAGACGTCTCGCGGAGCGTGGCTACACCTTCCACGAGCCGCTCTTCACACTGTTCTTCCTCTCGGCGGATTTCCTGCCCGCAGCCCGCCTGACTCCGCGCGGCGTCTGGGACGTCAAGGCGGCGCGGATCCTGCTTCCTTCGCGGCCTCGGACATGATTCGCCTTCTGCTCGCCGTCGCTCTCGTGGCGCTGACCGCGGCGCCAGCCGGGGCCGCCGGCACTTTCGGGAGCGGCCGGTACGAGGGCCGCGGGTACGCGCTCTTCACACCGAGCGCGCCGCCGGCGGGACCGCTCGTCGTCGCGCTGCACGGCTGCTGGCAAACGCCGGAAGACTTTGCGCTCGGCACCCAGCTCAACGAGGCGGCCGAGCGCCGCCGTCTCGCGGTCGTCTATCCCGCCCAGAGTCGGACCGACAACGCCTACCGCTGCTGGAACTGGTTTGTGGCAGGGCCCAGCGCCACCACCGGCGAGGTCGGCGAGATTCTGGCGCTTGCCAGGCATGTGCAGGCCGAGCTTGGCCTGCGCGATCCACACCTTGTCGTGCTCGGCTTCTCCGCCGGTGGCTTCATGGCCGTGAACCTGGCGTGTGCGGCGCCGCGCGTGGTGAACGGCATCGGCGTGATGGCCGGCGGCGCCTATCGCTGCGGCAGCGGAGCCACCGGCGCCATTCAGTGCATGCGCGGCGGCGGCGCCGATCCCAGCGTGTCGACGTCGGCGTGCCTGCGGGCCGCCGGTGTGTCGACCCTAAGCTTGCGCGCCTCGCTCTGGCAGGGCGCCGAGGACGCCGTCGTGAGCCCGCGGAACCTCTCCTCGCTGGAGAAAATGCTCGCGCGCGTGGTCGGCGCCGTCAGCGCGACGACGGAGGAGGTGGACGCCGCCGTTCATCGCGTGCATCGTGATGGGCGCAGCCGTCCTGTGCTCGAGACGTGGCTCGTGGCCGGCATGGGGCACGCGTGGAGCGGCGGCGACGTGCGCGGTACACACACTTACCCGCCGGGGCCACCGGCCACCGAGCGCATGCTCGAGTTTCTCCTGGGGCACTGAGTCGTGCGACGTCAGCGCAGGCTCGCGCTCGGCGTGCTGCTCGCCGCCGCCGGGCTGGCCGTCGCCGCCTTTCCGTTCCGCGGCACCTGGTGGGGCGGCTGGGTGCTCGCGATCGCTGAGGCGGGCGTCGTCGGCGGCCTCGCCGACTGGTTCGCGGTGACGGCGATTTTCCGCCGGCCGCTCGGACTGCCCATTCCGCATACCGCGCTGATCCCAGCCAACTGGGAGGGACTGGCCGAGCGGGTCGGCGCGATGGTCGGTGGACGCGTGCTGACGCCACAGTACGTCGTGCAGGAGATCGAACGGGTCGATGCGGCCGATCTGCTCGCCCGTGGCGCCGAGCGTCTCTCACAGGCGGATCTCGAGGCGGCGACGCGCGCGGTGGCCGGCTGGGCGGCCGAGCAACTGACGCCGTCGGCGGCCTCCGAGCTCGTCGCGCGCCTGCGCGCGATGCTCGTCGATCAGCCGATGGCGCCGACGCTGGCCGCTGCGCTGCGCATCGCCCGCGACGCCGGCTGGGACCGCCGCGTCGTGCAGGCGCTTGTGCTCTCGCTCGCCGATGCGCTCGAGCGTCCAGAGGTGCGCGAGACCGTGGCCGAGGTGATCGACGACCTGCTCACGCGTTATCGGGCTCGCATGGGCGTGTACCCGCGGTTGTGGATCAGCCTCGCGGAGCTGCTCGGCGTGCTGGACCGCGAGCGGATCGTCAACGCGCTGCACGCGGGCCTGCGCGAGGTGGCGAAGAACCCCGATCATCCGCTGCGGGCGCGCGTCACCGAGATCGTCGGCGACCTGGAGACGCGGCTGACGAGCGACGCGACGCTGGCCGCGCGGGTCGAGGCGGCGAAGCGGGAGCTGCTCGCCACGCCGGCGGTGGTCGCGCTGCTCGACGATCTGGCCGGCTCCCTGCGTCGCACGCTACTCGCCGATCTCGCTGCGCCGCGCTCGGAGGCCGCCGCCTGGATCGCCGAGCGGCTGGAGCGCGCCCGACAGGCGCTGCTGACCGACTCCGCGCTCCGCGTCGAGATCGGCGGCTGGCTCAAGGCGCGCGTCGCGGAGCTGGTGCTGCGCCATCACGGCCGGATCGCCGAGTTCATCGCCAACGGCGTTCGCGCGCTGGGGCCCGACGGCGTCGTGCGGCTCATCGACGAGCACGCCGGCGACGACCTGCAGTACATCCGCGTGAACGGAACGGTAGTGGGTGGCCTCGCGGGCGGCGCCATCTATGGCATACACCTGCTCTTCCACCTCCTGTAAGTGTTGAGGGCGCTTCACTTTTCACGTAGACTCAGCGACCATTCAACGCCCCCGATCTATCGAGGAGGAAACGCATGTCACGCATGCGCGTATCGATATCGCTCGCCGTCCTCAGCCTCGTGCTCGTCATTGCGCTCGGCACACCGGCCATCAGTCAGACGCCGAAGTCCGGCGGCACGCTGAACATCACGCAGCGCGAAGATCTGCCACAGGGCTTTGCGATCCACGAGACGCAGACCAGCTCCACCGTGTGGCCGTCGATGCCGTGCTTCAACAACCTGGTCGTGTACGACCCGACGAAGAAGGTGGAGTCGCTCGACACCATCGTCGGCGACCTCGCCGAGAAGTGGTCGTGGCAGGACAACTACCGCAATCTGGTGTTCTTCCTCCGTAAGGGCGTGAAGTGGCACGATGGCCAGCCGTTCACGTCGAAGGACGTGAAGTACACGTTCGACATGATCCGCGAGGCACCCGACGCGCCGGCCAAGCTGCGCATCAACCCGCGCAAGGACTGGTACGCCAACGTCGACAAGATCGAGACGCCGGACGCCAACACGGTCGTCTTTCACCTCAAGCGCCCGCAGCCGTCGATCCTGATGATGCTCGCGTCGGGCTACACCCCGATCTACGCGGCTCACGTCCCTGCTGCGAGCTACCGCACCGGCTGCGTCGGCACGGGGCCGTTCAAGCTCAAGGAGTGGCGCAAGGGCGAGTTCGTCGAGTACGTGAAGAACCCTGACTACTTCGTGAAGGGCCGACCGTACCTCGACGGGCTGAAGTACGTCGTCATCGTCGAGCGCGGGACTCGGACGGCCGCGCTGCAGTCGGGCGCGGTGGATGTCTCGTACCCGGGCGAGACCTCGAAGACGCAGTCCGAGCAGCTGAAGAAGGCGGTTCCGCAGCTCGTCGTGACGCCCGTCAGCGAGAACGTGAACAACAACATCATCATGAACATCAAGAAGCCGCCATTCGACAACCTCAAGATCCGGCTCGCGGTGAGCCACGCGATCGACCGTCGTGCGCTCATCCAGGCCGTGTACCAGGGTGGAGGCGTCGTGGGGGCGGCCATGGCCCCGAAGCCTCACGCGTTCTGGGGCCTGGGCGAGAAGGATCTCGAGTCGCTGCCGGGCTATGGCAAGGCGGCCGAGGAGAAGGCCATCGCCAAGAAGCTGATGGCCGAGGCCGGCTATACGCCCGAAAAGCCGCTGAAGGTCGAGATGGTCACGCGCGCGATCGCGATCTATATCGACATGGCGTCATTCGTCATCAACGAGCTGAAACAGATCGGCATCGAGGCCACCCTCAAGCAGATCGAGACGGCCCAGTGGCACGCTATGGCTGTGCGGGGCGAGTACCAGATCGGCGCCAATCTCACGGGGCTCGGCGCTGACGATCCCGACGGCAACTTCTACGAGAACTATGCGTGCGGCTCGCCGCGCAACTACACGCATTACTGCAACGAGCAGGTGCAAAAGATGTTCGACCAGCAGTCGCAGGAGATCGATACGAAAAAGCGCCTGCAAATGGTCTACACGATCCAGAAGAAGCTCGAAGAAGACGCCGCGCGGCCGATTCTGTCCTGGCGCATCGACTACTTCACCCACTGGCCGCACGTGAAGGGGCTCGTGCCGCAAAACAACGTCTACAACTTCGGGCGCATGCAGGAGGTCTGGCGGGACAAGTAGCCGCATGAAGAGCTACGTCGCCCAGCGCCTCGGCATCGCAATCCTGACGCTCGTCGGGATGTCGATCGTCATCTTCGCGCTGCTGCGGCTGGCGCCGGGCGACATCGTCGACATCCTCTTCTCCACCGCCGGCTACGTGAACGACTCGGAGAAGCAGGCGATCCTCAAGGAGCTCGGCATGGATCGCCCGTACTGGGTGCAGTACCTCGACTGGATGCGGCAGATCGTCACCGGCGATCTCGGCAAGTCGTACCGCTACGACATCCCGGCGTGGGATGTGATCCGACCCCTGGTGCCGGTGACCGTCGAGCTCGCGGTGCTGTCGATTCTGGTCGCCGTGGTGCTCGGCGTCCCCACCGGTGTCATCAGCGCCGTCCGTCAGGACACGCTGCTCGATTACGTGCTGCGCATCGTCAGCCTCGCGGGACTGGCGATGCCATCCTTCTGGCTCGGCATGGTCATCATCCTCGGCATGGTCTCGTGGCTCGGCTGGATCCCGCCACTGACCTACGTCAAGCCGACGGACAATTTCAAGGCTCACGCGATCCAGTTCATGCTGCCCGCGCTCGCCGTCGGATATCGCTCATCTGCGCTGATCATGCGGATCACGCGCTCGTCGCTGCTGGAGGTGATGCGCGAGGATTACATCCGCACGGCATGGGCGAAGGGCCAGGCGGAGCGTGTCGTCATCTGGCGCCACGCGCTCAAGAACGCCATTCTCCCGGTGGTCACGGTCATCGGCATCGAGTTCGCGTTCCTGATCGGCGGCCTCGTCGTG
>DAIRVP010000099.1:0-19686 GCA_036802765.1 Candidatus Rokuibacteriota bacterium | reverse complement strand
CCCTTCGCCGGTCTCGCACTCGTCCCCGATGCGCTCTGGCCGGCGCCGCCACTTGATCGCTAGGCTGCGCGCCGCTCCAGCCGTCGCGCGAACACCGACATCGAGTACGTGCAGAGCCAGTACACGACCGCGATGAAGATGTAGATCTGAAACGGCTTGATCTCGCGGTTGTTGACGATCTGCGCGGCCTTCGTGAGATCGACGTACCCGATGATCGACGCCAGCGACGTGTCCTTGAAGAGAACGATCATCTGCGTGACGAGCGACGGCACCATGTTCTTGAGCGCCTGCGGCAGCACGACGTAGGTCATCGTCTTCGCGGCTGTCATGCCTAGCGCCGTGGCGGCCTCGACCTGACCGCGCGGGACGGACTGGACGCCGGCGCGCACGATCTCGCCGAAGTACGCCGCCTCGAAGATCACGAATGCGGTCAGTGCGACGCCGTATTCGGGAATCGGCAGGCGAAGCAGCTGCGGGATGATGAACCAGATCCAGAAGATCACCATGACGAGCGGCACGCCCCGGAAGAACTCGACGTACAACGTGGCGGGGACGCGCACCCAGCGCGCCGCGGACAACCGGGCGAGGCCGACGAAGATGCCGAGCAGGAAGCCGAGCAGGATCGCGGGAATCGCCAGCCGTAGCGTGCCGCCGACGAACGGACCGAGGCCGATGAGGCCTTGCAGGATCAGAAAGCGGAAATTGTTCGTGATGACGGAAAAGTCCATCGGCTAACGGGTCCCGCCGCAGCTGCCCGCGTGCGGCGCCTGGCGGCCTTGCTCGCGAAGCCACCATGCACCGCACCCCACCCCGAGCGCTCCGGCGGGGCGCATTAGCCGGCGGGCTCTACGCGCGCGATCAACCCGGGGATGGCGTAGTGGCGCTCGACGCGAGCCATGATGGTGGCGATCGAGAGACAGAGGACGAGATAGATCAGCGTCCCCGCCGTCAGCGCTTCGATGGCCTTCGCCGTGTACGTTTCGATCTGCCGGGTCTGAAACGTGAGCTCGGCCACGCTGATCGTCAGCGCCACCGAAGAATTCTTGAGCAGGTTCAGCGATTCGTTCGTCGCGGGCGGCACGATCAGCCGAAGCGCGACGGGCAAGATGATGAGTCGATAAGCCTGAAACGTGGTGAGGCCCATCGCCAGGGACGCCTCGAACTGCGTGCGGGGGATCGACTGAATGCCGGAGCGAATGACTTCGGAAATGCGCGCGCCGTGATAGACGCCCAGGGCCAGCATGCCGGCCCAGAATTCCGCGCCGTGGTTGAAGAGCCAGTCCTGCACGCCGCGCGGCAGCAGGGGCGGTACGCCGAAGTACCAGAAGAACATCCAGACGAGCAGTGGGACGTTACGAAAGAACTCGACGTACGCGGTCGCGGCCCAGCGCAGCGGCGTGAATCGCACCGTCCGCAGCGCGCCGGCCAGGATTCCGAGCGCGACCGCGACCAGCCACGCCAGCGCCGATAGCTCGAGCGTCGTGAGCAGGCCCTGGACCAGCCAGCGTCCCGACTCGCCGGTCCAGAGCACGCTCCACTTGAATGTATAGGCCATTTGAACATGGGGGCCCCGACATGGCCCCCAAGCCCCCTCGCGCTCGGACACGCCCCGGCGGAGCCGTGGCGCGCCTCGGGATTACTTCCGCCCTACTTGCCGATCTGCTTCAGCAGATATGCGCGCACCTGCGCCGTCATCGGATACGGCAGCTCGCCCTTCGGGCCGAACCACTTGTCATAGATCTCGAAGTACTTGCCCGACTCGAACGCGTTCTTGAGGCCGGCGTCGACGGCCGCCTTGAACTTGGCGTCGCCCTTGCGCATCGCCATGCCGTAGGGCTCTTCGGAGAAGAAGTCGCCAACGACTTCCCAGTCGTCCGGGTTCGGCGCCTTCGCCTTCAAGCCGTAGAGCTGGATGCCGTCGTTGGTGTAGGCGTCCACCTGGCCCTGGACCAGTGCCTGGAACGCCGCCGGCTGATCGGGAAACTCGCGCAGCTGCGCCTGCGGATATTTCTCACGGAGGATCTTCGCGTTGGTGGCGCCCTGCTGCGCGGCGATCCGCTTGCCGCCGATGTCGTTGATGGACTTGATCGGACTTCCCTTTTTCACCAGGAACTGCGCGCCCGTGTAGAAGAAGGTCAGGCTGAAGTCGACCGACTCACGCCGCTGCGGCGTGTCGGTCATGGTGCCGGCGATCAGGTCGACGGCGTTGGACGTCAGCAGCGGGATGCGCGTGGGCGGCGTGGACTCTTTCTTCTCGACCTTGATCGAGCGACCGACCGCCCGCTCGACCGAGGGCTTGACGACCTGCTCGACCAGGTCGATCGAAAAGCCGACCCACTCGTTGTTCTTGTTGATGTAGGCGAACGGCGGCGAGCCCGTGCGGGTGCCGATGGTCAGCACGCCAGTGGACTTGATCTTCTCCAGCGTGTCCTGCTGGGCCGCCGCGGGGCCGCTGAGGCCGAACACGACGGCGAGCGCGACAACGAACGCGAGCGTCTTCGTCATGATTCCTCCGTCAATGAGTGAGAATCTTGGACAGGAACTGCTTGCCGCGGTCCGACTTCGGCGCGGCGAAGAATTGCTGCGGCGTGCCCTCCTCGACCACCTGGCCCTCGTCCATGAAGACCACGCGGTGGGCAACGCGGCGGGCAAACCCCATTTCGTGCGTGACGCACATCATCGTCATGCCGTCCTTGGCAAGCGCCGTCATGACGTCCAACACCTCGTTGATCATCTCCGGGTCGAGCGCGGAGGTCGGCTCGTCGAACAGGATGATCTTCGGCTGCATGGCGAGCGCGCGGGCGATGGCCACGCGCTGCTGCTGTCCACCGGAGAGGTTCGCCGGATAATTGTCGGCCTTCTCGGCGAGCCCGACTCGCGCGAGCAGCGTCCGCGCCGATTTCTCGGCGGCCTCACGCGACAGCTTCCGCACCTTCATCGGCGCCAGCATGATGTTGTCGAGCGCTGTCATGTGTGGAAACAGGTTGAACGACTGGAACACCATGCCCACACGCGTGCGCAGGGCCGGCAAGTTCACTCCGCGCGCCGTGATCGCATCGCCGAGGACCGTGATGTCACCCTCCTGCACGCGCTCGAGGCCGTTGACGCACCGGATCAGCGTCGATTTCCCCGACCCTGACGGTCCGCATACCACCACGACCTCGCCCGCACTGACCGCGAGCTCGATGTTGCGCAGCACGTGCAGCTTGCCGAACCATTTGTTGACGTGGTTGAAGACGATTGCTGACGCGGCCGCCATCACGAGCCGGAAGCCGGCGTCGCGCGAACCGGTCTCGATGCGGCGTCGCCCAGCAGCAGAGCCGTCAGCGCGGCACGGTCGCGCAGGAGCGCGGCGAGGCGATCGACCGAGCTGTCGACAGCTTTGGCGAGCGCGTCGGCGCCGCCGAAGCGCTCGAGCGTCTCTGGTGGAATGAACTTCAGCAGCAGGCTCGAGGTTCCAGGCGGCATCCCGGCGAAGTGCACTGTGAGCACGCCGTAGTCTTCGAGCATCAGCATCGCGAGCGCCGCGGTCGCTTCGATCGGAACGATCGGCGGCGTGGTGAGGCCAGCACGCTCCATCGCCAGCGCGAGCAGGTCGTCGGCGCGAAGCTGCGCGGTCACCGGTGTGAGATGCAGCCGCGCGCCGAAGATCGCGCTCAGCGACTCACCCACGCGCCGCGTGGTCTCGACCAGCACGCGTACGCGCTCTGGACGGTAGTCCGCGAGCGAGCGCACGGCGGCGGGATAGAGCATCGGGCGCGCCTCCAACCCGAACTCGAACGCGCGGGCGCGGATAGCGGCGACGAGCGCGGCGTCGCCGGCGAGCAGGCCGAGCCGTGGGCCGACAGTGCCGTACTTGTCGAGGCCCGTGGCGCCGAGATCGACGCCGAGCTCGAGCGTCTTCGGCTGCCCGAATACGGCCGGGCCGACGCGCGCACCGCCGGCGTCGTCCACGTACACCCGCGCGCCACGCGCATGCGCCAGCCGCACCGCCTCGCGCGCCGTCTCCAGCGGCAACAGATCGTAGGTCACCGCCAGACGCGTGAGCACAACCAGGCTCACACGCGTCTCGCCGTCGAGCGCCGCCGCGAGCCCGGCGAGATCGCCGGTCTCCACAAAACGCGCCCCGCACTGCCGCGCCGAGCGGATCGCGGTTGGGTGGGTGTAGGTCGGCGAGAGTCCGAGCACGGTGTCGCCCGGCGAGACGAGGGCCAGGTGCGTGGCGAAGGTCGCCGCCGTCAGGCGGTTGAACAGCATGACATCGTGGCGTCCCGCGTGGCCACCCAGATGCTCCAGCGAGAGCGTGCGCAACCGCTCACCGGTAAGCGCCGGCGCCACCTCGTCGTCGGCGAGCGCGATCTCCGACGCCTCGAGCGGCATGCCGCGCTCGAGGCCCGAAAAGTTGAAGATCGACTCCGGGCCGTGCGTGGCGATACGCCGCTCGATGACGCGGCGGGCGCGCTCGAGCTTGACGAAGTCGTCCTCGGTCGAGCGCACGATCGCGCCGCGCGCGTATGGCAGCCCCGCAGCGAACTCGTTGCCGAAGCGGTCGGTCGTCACGGCTCTCTCCTCATCCCATCACGATCAAGACGTCGCCGGCGTTCACGGCCTGGCCGGCCGTCACGCGGACCTCGGCCACCGTCCCCGCTCCCGATGCCTTGAACTCGTTTTCCATCTTCATTGCCTCGATCACGAGCAGCGTGTCGCCGGCCTGCACCGTGTCGCCCCGGCGCACGGCAACGCGGCTGATCTTACCCGGAAGCGGCGCGGTCAGCGTGCGGCTTCGCGTCCCGCCGGTCGCTCCGCCGAGGGTACGGATGGTGTGGCGCGTCTGCTCCTCCAGCACGATCTCATACGATTCGCCGCCCACGTCCACCACGCACACGCCGTCCCGATCGAGGACACCGGCCGTGTATGACACGCCGTCGATCAGCAGCGAATACACGCCGGGCGCCGTTATTCGCGCGTCAACGTCCCACACCTCGTCGCCGACTCTCACGCGCCAGCGATCACCGTCGTTCTGGATCTCGACCACTCGGGCGTCGTCGTTGATCGTCGCGACGTATTTCATTGGAGCGAGGTCCGGCTGCGTTCTTTCACGGTCGAGTCCAACCTCGGATTCCGGCGACGCGCCACGCCGGGAGCGCTGCGGATTCTGGCGCGGTCGGGATATCTCGGGCCCTCTCGTGTTCGGCCAGCACCGCGGCGATCACCGCAATCGGCGCGAACCGGCCGTCGTTCGGGCGCAGGTCCGGCAGCACGCGCTCGAGGAACGCCGTCGACAGTCGACCGGCACGAAAATCCGGATGAGCGATGATCCGCGTCAGCGCCGGAATGGTCGTCCGCACGCCGACGACGCGATACTCGCCGAGCGCGCGCAGCATACGCTCACACGCGACGTCGCGATCGGCGCCCCACACGATCAGCTTGCTCATGAGCGTGTCGTAGAACCGGGGCACCGTATAGCCCTCGTAGATCCCGGAATCGTCGCGAACCCACGGGCCTGCCGGCGCGTGAAGACTCGTGATAGTGCCCGGCGACGGCAGCCAGCCCGCGAATGGGTCTTCGGCGTTGACGCGACACTCGATGGCCCAGCCGCGCCATGCGACGTCAGCCTGCCCGAGCGTGAGCTTTTCGCCGGCGGCAATGCGCAGCTGCTCGTGCACCAGATCGATGCCCGTCACCATCTCGGTCACCGGATGCTCCACCTGCAGCCGCGTGTTCATCTCGAGGAAATAGAAATTCCGGTCGGCGTCGACCAAGAATTCGACGGTGCCGGCGTTGACGTACCCGGCCGCACGCGCGAGCCGGCACGCGGCCTCGCCCATGCGCGCGCGAAGCGCCGCGTCGAGGAACGACGATGGGCATTCTTCGATGAGCTTCTGGTGCCGCCGCTGGATCGAGCACTCACGCTCACCGAGATGGATGACGTTGCCATGCGTGTCGGCCACGATCTGGATCTCGATGTGCCGCGGCTCGACCACGGCCCGCTCAAGATACACGGCTGAGTCGCCGAAGGCGGCGCCGGCCTCTGCGCGCGCCGCGCGCAGCGCTTCGGGCAGGTCTTCGGCGCGACGCACGAGTCGCATGCCCTTGCCGCCGCCACCCATCGCCGCCTTGAGCATGACCGGGTACCCGATCTCGCGCGCCGCGAGCGCGGCGTCGGCGTCGGTGGCAACGGCGTCGAGCGTGCCCGGGACCATTGGCACACCGAGCTCGCGTGCGAGCGTGCGCGCCGCCGTCTTGCTGCCCATCCGCCGCATCGCGGTCGCGGGCGGGCCCACGAATGTCAGCCCTGCCTGAGCGCACGCCTCGGCGAACAGCGCGTTCTCGGACAGAAACCCGTAGCCGGGGTGCACAGCATCGGCGCCGGCGCGCCGCGCGGTCTGCACGAGCCGGTCGATGACGAGATAGCTTTCGCTCGCGGGCGCAGCGCCGATCGCATAGGCCTCGTCGGCCACCTGGACATGCGGCGCCTCGCGGTCGGCCTCCGAATAGACGGCCACGGTGGCGATGCCGAGCTCGCGGCAGGCGCGCACGACGCGAACGGCGATCTCGCCGCGATTGGCGACGAGCAGCTTCTTGATCTTCATCCGGCCGATGATACTGCTAATCGCCGACGGCCTTCATCGCGGTCTCGACGAACGAGGTATCGACGATGTCTTTCATGCCTACGATTGCCTCAATCGAAAGCGCTGGATCTTGTCGGTCGCGGTCTTCGGCAGATGATCGGCGAATGCGATCGTTGCCGGCGTGCGATGACCTCCGGCGCGGCGTCGAACGAACTCGGTCAGCGTCGCGGCGAGGTCGGCCGACGCCACCCAGCCCTGCTTCGGCACGATCACCGCGTGCGGCCGCGTGAGACCGTTGGCGTCGGCAAGGCCGATGACGCCCGCTTCCAACACGGCGGGATGCTCGATCAGGACCGCCTCGATCTCCGCCGGCGACACCCAGATGCCGCCGACCTTCAGCATGTCATCGGAGCGCCCCGCGAAGGTGAAGAAGCCGTCGGCGTCGCGCGCGAACATGTCGCCGGTGCGCAGCCACTCGCCGAGCATGGTCGCGCGGGTTCGCTCGAGCCGGTTCCAGTAGTACGGCGACGTCGTCGGACCCTTGATCAGGAGATGGCCGACGACGCCGTCCGCGACGGGCGCGTCGGCGTCGTCCACCAAGCGTGCCTCGAAGCCGGGGACCACGCGGCCGGCGCGACCGCGTCGCGCGGCGCCCGGAGCATTGGCGATGAAGTCGTGCAGCGCCTCCGTCGACCCGACGACCTCCACCAGCTCGAGCCCGAAGCGCTCGGCCCACGCGTCGAAGATCGCCGGCGGCAAAGCCTCCCCCGACGACACGCAAAACCGTAGCGAGGACAAATCCCACCGGTGCTCCGCATCGTCGATGGCGAGCATGCGTGCATAGAGCGTCGGCACCGTGAAGAACACCGTCGGGCGTTCCTCCGCGATGATCGCGAAGGCGCGCTCGGCATCGACGCGTTCCGGGATCAGAACCGAGGCGGCGCCCACACGCGCCGGGAAGTACAGCGTGTTGCCGAGCCCGAACGCGAAAAACATCTTCGATGCCGAAAACACGAGATCGTCGGCCTCGAGCCCGAAGACGCCGACACCCACGCGGTCCGCGGCGGCCAGGAAGTGCGCGTGCGAATGCACGGCCGCTTTCGGCTTGCCCGTGGACCCGGACGTGTAGCCCCAATAGCAGATGTCGTCAGCGAGCGTGGGCGCCGGCTCACAGCCAGGCTTGGCAGCGGCCAGCAGCTCGTCGAAGTCGTGGGTGTCGGGCATCCCCTGCCCGCCCAGCACGATGACCGCACGCAGCAGCCGGCAACGGTGGCGGACGGCCAGCAGGCGGCCGGCGACCGAGGCCTCGACGATCGCCACCCTGGCACGGCTGTCGGTGAGGAGGAACTCATACTCCTGCGGCGTCATGAGCGTGTTGACCGGCACGGCGACGGCGCCGAGCTTCGTCGCGCCCCAGAAAGCGGCCGCGAACGCCGGCGAGTCGTTGAGGACCATGAGGACGCGCTGCTCCATCTCCAGGCCGAGCGCGGCGAGCGCGTTGGCGCAGCGGTCGACCGAGGCGGCCAGCTCGGCGTAGGTGATCGCACGGCCCGCAAATCTGAAGGCGGTGCGCGCGCCACGCCCCTCGGCGACGTGACGATCGACGAAGAAGGCCGCGGCGTTGAAATGCTCGGGAACGGCTGTCACCGCGCGAATTTTACCGTACGAGCGCGCAGGGTCTCGATCATGATATCGTTCCTGCACTTTTGCACCGACCGTCTCCCTCCGTAAAGGAATGACGACGTGTACAAGGAGGCCGCTATGCGGCGCACGATCGTTCTTGGATCGGCTCTGCTCGTGCTTGTCGCTCTGACCACCGCCGCGCCGGCGAACGCGCAGACGAAGGACGACACCATCGTCTACGCGATCCAGTCGGACGTTCCGAACTGGGACCCGCCGAACTCCGTGCTGCGCGAATCAATCATCCTCGGGTATCACGTCTTCGATCACCTCGCCGCGCGAGACCTCAAGACGGGTAAGGTCGGCCCGAGTCTCGCGACGTCGTGGCGCGCGCTCGACGACACCACGTGGGAGGTCAAGCTCCGCCAGGGCGTACGCTTCCACGACGGCACGCCGTTCACCGCCAAGGACGTGAAGGCGTCGTTCGATCGAGTGCTGGATCCGGAAAAGAAGCTCACGGCGCGCGGCAACCACGCGAAGATCAAGAGCGTCGAGGTCGTCGACGACCATACGGTGCGCTTCAAGACCGACGGCCCGTATCCAGTCTTCGTGGAGCGCTTGACCGCGCTCGTCATGCAGTCAGAGAAGCAGATCAAGGACAAGGGCCACGAGTACATGCAGGAGAACCCCGTCGGCACCGGGCCCTACAAGCTCGTGCGCTGGAACAAGAAGCAGGAACACCTGCTCGTGCGCAACGACGATTACTGGGGTCCCAAGCCCGCGTTCAAATACGTGCGCATCCGCATCATCCCGGAGCAGGCGACGCAGATCGCCGAGCTCATCTCGGGCGGCGTCGACATCATCAAGGCCGTGCCGCCGGATCAGATGGACGTCATCGACAAATCCGGCCAGGCGCGCACGGCCACCTCACCGATCTTGCGGACCGCGATGATCCAGCTCGACCAGGCGGGACGTGCGGGCAAGAACCCCTTCCAGGACAAGCGCGTCCGTCTCGCCGCGAACCTGGCGCCCGACATCGACAGCATCATCAAGCACGTGCTCAACGGTCTGGGGGATCGCGTGGCGACCACGGTCAATCCGATGGCGTTCGGCTTCGATCCCACGCTGAAGCCGTACAAGCAGGACCAGGCCGCCGCCAAGAAGCTGCTGGCCGAGGCGGGATACCCGAACGGCTTCGAGGTCGGCTTCCTCCAGGGCCCGCCCGTCGTCGAACCAGCCGTCAATCAGACCTCGGAAGCGATCAGCTCGGATCTCGCCAAGGTCGGCATCCGGACCAAGAAGCGCTATCTCGGCGAGGTCGGGCCGCTGACCAACCTCGTGCGCGACAACAAGGCCGAGCCGATGTTCGAGTGGTCGTGGGGTTACTATTCGATCTTCGACGCCGACGCGATCTTCTACGACGTCATGACGTGCAACCAGCCCTACAGCTACTACTGCAACAAGCAGTTCGACGACCTGGTCATCCAGGGCCGCTCGACGCTCGATGCGAAGAAGCGGCAAGAGATCTACGCGAAGGCGCAGAAGCTCGCGTACGACGACGCCGCGTACCTGTTCAAGTGGGGCTTGCGTGGCGTCTGGGGCATTAGCAATCGCGTGAACTATGAAGCGCCGCGAGACGAGGTGGACCGCATGTTCCTCGTGACGCCGCGCAAGAATTAGGCCCACGGAGCCGACTGCGGAGCGGCGGAAGTTCCGCCGCTCCGTGGCGGCGCCGGTCTCACGTCGATGAGAACCTACGTCATCCGACAGCTCGCGCAGCTGGTCGTCGTCGTCGTCGGCATCTCGATGCTGTCGTTCGCGATCCTGCACGTCCTCGGCGACCCGGTTCTGCTGCTCCTTCCGCAGAACGCGGGGAAGGAAGAGTTCGAGCGTTACCACAAGCTGCTGGGACTCGATAAGTCGATGCCCGTGCAGTACTGGAAGTTCGCGAGCCAGGCGATCCAGGGTGACTTCGGCAAATCCTGGTACTCCGATACGCCGGCCTTCCGGCTGGTCCTCGAGCGCATGCCGCCCACGATCTATCTGACCTCGTGCGGTCTCGTCGTCGCGCTCCTCATCGCGCTACCGCTCGGGTTCATCGCGGCACTGCGTCGCCACTCGGTCGTCGACAACGCGTGCACCGCGGTGGCGGTGGCGGGCCAGGCGATGCCCATCTTCTGGCTCGGCATCATGCTGATCATCATCTTCGCCGTCCGTCTGAAGCTCTTGCCGGCGTCCGGTTACGGGACCTGGCAGCACTTCCTCATGCCGTCGTTCACGCTCGGCGCGTTCCTGGCGCCGCTGACGATGCGGCTCGTCCGCTCGGGCGTCATCGAGATCATGAACACGGACTACATCCGAACGGCACGGGCCAAGGGCTTCGCTGAGCGCCAGGTCGTCGGCAAGCACGCCTTCCGGAACGCGTGCATTCCGGTGATCACCGTGCTGGGGCTGCAATTCGGCCAGCTGCTGGGCGGCGCCATCGTGACGGAAACGGTGTTCGCCTGGCCGGGGGTGGCGACCCTGACCGTCGAGTCCATCCGCAACCAGGACTTCCCCGTCGTGCAGTGCGCCGTCATTCTGCTGGCGCTGATCATCGTCAGCGTGAACTTCCTCGTCGACATGCTCGTGGGCTTCATCGACCCGCGCATCCGGGTTGCGGCGTGAAGGCGGTCAGCGCGGGCGGCGATGTCGTCCTGAATGCCGACGTTGCCCTCTCAGCGCCCGCGGCGCCCTTCAGCTCGCTGCACCGCGTGTGGCGTCTGAAGTGGGGACTGTTCGCCGCGGTCGTGATGCTGATCGTCATCGGGAGCGCGGCCGCGGCGCCATGGATCGCGCCCGCCGATCCGTTGGCGGTCGACATCCGTCATCGCCTCGCTCCGCCGGCATGGATGGCCGGAGGCACGGCCGCGCACCTGCTGGGCACCGACCAGGTCGGACGAGACCTTCTCTCCCGCGTGATCTACGGCGGCCGCGTCTCGCTCATCATCGGCACCTCGGCGGTCCTCATCTCCGCAACCATCGGCGTGCTCCTCGGCCTCGGCGCCGGCTACTTCGCGGGCCGCATCGACTGGACGATCATGACGCTCGTGAACGTCATGCTGACGTTTCCGTTCGTGCTGCTGGCGCTCGCGGTCATCGCCGTGCTCGGCCCGAGCCTCATCAACATGATCATCGTGCTCGGGGTGGCCGACTGGCCGCTGTACGCACGCGTGATCCGCGCGGAGACGCTGGCGATCCGGGAGCGCGAGTTCATCCTGGCCGGTCGCGCGCTCGGCATGAGTCATGGCCGGGTCGTGTTCGGCCAGATCCTGCCGAACCTGATTTCGGTGATCGTCGTCATCGCCACGCTCCAAGTGGCGCGCGTGATCATTCTGGAATCGTTCCTGTCGTTCCTCGGGTTGGGAATTCAGCCGCCGACGCCCGCGTGGGGCAACATGCTCGGCGAGGGCCGCGTATACATGCTGAACTCGTGGTGGATCGCCGCCTTCCCCGGCCTGGCGATCTTCACGACGACGCTGGCCATCAATCTGATGGGCAATGCGCTGCGCGACTGGCTCGACCCTCACATGAAGCTGTGAGCACGGCGGGCGCGGTCACGCGTTGACGCGTAGGCTGACGGCGTGTGGACCGTCGGCCACTCCACGCATCCGCTGGAGAGATTCGTGGCGCTCGTCCGCGCCCACGGCGTGACCGCGATCGCGGACGTGCGCAAGATTCCGCGCTCGCGGCGCAACCCGCAGTTCAACGTCGAGACGCTGGCCGCATCGCTCACCGCCGCTGGGCTCGCTTATGTCCATCGTCCGGGCCTCGGCGGACTGCGGCGTGAGCGGACCGATTCGATCAACCTTGGCTGGAAGAACCCGTCCTTCCGCGCGTACGCGGACTACATGCAGACCGAGGAGTTCGCGCGTGAGCTCGACGCGCTGCTGGCACTCGGCGCGCGGGAGCGACTCGCGATCATGTGCGCCGAGGCGGTGTGGTGGCGATGTCACCGTTCGCTCATCGCCGACGCCGTGGTCGCGCGTGGCGAGCCGGTGCTCCATATTCTGACGGCCGAGCGCGCGGAGCCGCACACGCTTCGCGATTTTGCGCGTGTCGACAACGGTCGCGTCAGCTATCCGGGCGAGCCCGAGCTCTTCTAGAGCCCTGCGACGTCGACCGTCTTGCCCTCCGACAGGCTCTTCGCCACGGCGTCGGTGAACTCCATGTAGCGAACGCCGTCCTCGAACGTCGTGTGCGTCACCTTTTCGCGTCCGCGGACGGCGTTGACGAACTCTTCTTCCACGCGCCAGCCGACGCGGCGATCGGCCGCAATGGGAATCTCGCGCAGCTCTTTGTCGCCGCGGCGAGCGCCGGTCAGCCGCTTGGCGTCGGCTTCGAGCCGCAGCGTGCCGTCGCTCCCAAAGATCCAGACTTCGTTGCCAGGTCCGAGCGCGGTGACCGCGCTGAAGCGCAGGTGCGCGACGGCGCCGCCGGCGAGCGTTGCGAGGATGTCGACGTGGTCGGGCACTTTCACTTCGCGCTCGGCGCCGGTCTCGTCACGGCGGCGCGGCACGGCGATCTTGGCCATGGCGCTCACGCGGCGGGCGGGAGGCAGCCAGCGGATCATCGCCTCGTACCAGATGCCCATGTTCAGGATGTTGTGTCCGCTGCGCGCCACGTCCTGGCGCCAGTGCAGCGGCGCGTCGCGGTCGATGAACGAGGGCTGGCGCGTGGCCGCCAGCTCGACGGCGAGCACGTCGCCGACGTAGCCGTCGGCCACCAGCGACTTCAGCGTGGCGTCGACCTCGAGAGTCGGCGGCGACGGTACGAGCTGAGCGACGAGGTTCGGCGCCTGTCGCGAGGCCTGGAGCATCCGCCGGCCCTCCGCGGCGTTCATCGCCATGCGCGCCTCACAGAGGACGTGCTTGCCGGCGGCCAGCGCGGCGAGCGTCATCTCGCAGTGCGTGTAGGGCCACGTACCGATGCACACGGCGTCCACATCCGGCGCGCGCATGATGGCGTGCCAGTCGTCCTCCACGCGACCGATACGGAACTCTTTGGCCACGCGCTCGCCGGACTCCCGCGAGCGATTGGCGACCGCGACGAACTCGACGCCCGACTGTTTTTGAAAACCCGGGATGTGCCGCTCGCGGGTGTTGCGACCCGCGCCTACGAACCCCACACGAATCGGTCTGTCACTCATGCCTGTGCCCCCTGAGGATACGGCGCGCCATGGTACCATCCGCGCGCACGCCCAAGGAGGAGCACCATGCGCCAGCGTCGTCTCCCGATTCTCGCCGTCGCCGCCGTGGTGATCGTGCTCGCCGTCGCCGCGGTTTTGCCGGCGCGCGACGGCCAAGCGCAAGGTCCGATCACGATCTCGCTCATCGACGTGTCGGGCGATCTGTCGTCCACACGCGTGATCATCGAAAATTATCAGAAAGCCAATCCGGCCAAGGTGAAGGCCGTCAACTTCCAGCGCGCCCCCGCGCCGGAGCTGCCCGCGAAGATCAAGGCGCAGCAGGACGCGGGACGTGTCGACGTCAATCTGCTGCTCGTGGGACAGGATGCCGGATCATTCCTGGCCAACAACGGTCAGCTCGTGAAGCTGTTTCCCGAGTACGACAAGCTATTCCCGAAGGACGAGCTCACCGACGCCGGGAAAGTCTTGCAGACCGAGGGCGAGGGATTTCTGCTGCCGTCCGTCGTCAACAACGGCGGCCCCGTGTTCATTTACAACCCCTCGAAGGTGAAATCGCCGCCGAAGAGCGCCGACGAGCTCAAAGCGTGGGTGAAGGCCAACCCGGGCAAGTTCATGTACGCGCGGCCCGCGAACTCTGGCCCGGGCCGCTCGATCTTGTGCGGGCTGCCGTTCATCCTCGGCGACAAGAAGCCGACGGACCCGACGGCGGGCTGGGACAAGACGTGGGCGTTCCTCAAAGAGATCGGCGAATCGATCGAGTACTATCCGACGGGCACGGCCATCACACTGAAGGAATTCGCGGAAGGTACACGCTGGATCATCGCCGGGATCATGGAATGGGACATGAAGCCGCGCGCCGAGGGCACGATCCCGCCCGACTCGAAGGTCTTCATCCTGCCCAACACCTCGTTCGTCATCGACGGTCACTATTGGGCGATCCCGAAAGGCGTGTCCGCCGCCGAGCAGGAGATCATTCTCGATCTCATGAAATTCATGCGCCGTCCCGATCAGCAGGTGCTGACGTGGAAAGCGTTCATCGGTCCCTCGATCAAGGCGGCGACGCTGGACAAAGCCCCGCCGGACATCCAGAAGCTCGTCCAGGAGCACTGGCGGCCCGAGTACACGGACATGGACAAGAAGTACAAGATCGTCCCGCAGCTGCCCGTGAAAGACCTGATCGCCGCGATGGATCGGTGGGACAAGGAGGTCGGCGCGCAGCGCATCAAGAAGTTCTAAGCGGATGATCGGCCGCCTGCGCTTCCGGCTGACCAAGCACTTCGGCGCGAGGAACGTCCTCGACGATTTCGCGCTCGAGGTGCGCGGCGGTGAGCTGGTCACGTTCCTCGGCCCCTCGGGCTGCGGCAAGTCGACCGCGCTCAACCTGCTCGCGGGACTGCTGCTGCCGACCACCGGCGAGATCTGGCTCGACGACGACCGGCTGGATTCCCTGCCACCCGAGCGCCGCGGCTTCGGCATGGTGTTTCAGAATTACGCACTCTTCCCGCATCTGTCCGTCTTCGACAACGTCGCGTTCGGCCTGAGCGTGCGGCGGGTGGCGCGCGCCGCCGTCGGTGAGCGCGTCCGCCGTATGCTCGCCCTGGTGAAGCTCGACGGGCTCGAGACACGCTATCCCACACAGTTATCGGGCGGGCAGCAGCAGCGCGTCGCGATTGCGCGGGCGCTCGTCATCGAGCCGCGCGTGCTGCTGCTCGACGAGCCGCTGTCCAACCTCGATGCGAAGCTGCGGCTCGAGATGCGCGCGGAGATCAAGCGGCTGCATCAGGAGCTCGGGCTGACGTCGATCTACGTGACGCACGATCAGGCAGAGGCGCTGTCGCTCTCGGATCGCATCGTGGTCATGCGCGAGGGGCGTGTGCTCCAGGTCGGGACCCCAGCCGACATCCATGATCGGCCGTGCAGCGTCTTCGTGGCGGACTTCGTCGGCTACCGCAATCTGCTGCCACTCACCGTCAGCGGACGGGGCGCCGACGGGCTGCTCACGGCGGAGGGCGGCGGGCTGAGACTGCGTGGCCGCGGCAATCTCGCATTCGGCAGCGCGGTGCTCGCCGCCATCCGACCCGAAGATCTGAGCGTGGTCGACGAGGCCAGCGGCGCTGCCGTCGCGCGGGGCACCGTGCGTCTCGTCGAATACCAGGGCCGCGAGTACGACGTCGAGATCGCGCTGGACTCTGGCGCCGTGCTCAAGGCGCGCCTGCCGTCGGCGCCGAAAGTCGGCAGCGTCGTCGACCTCACCGTCGATCCGAGCCGCGTCGTGCTGCTGCCACCGGAGGAGATCCGATGACTCTCGATCCCGGAACGCTCAAGGATGCGATCGAGCACTTCTGGGCCGCCCGCCAGCGCGGCGTTCACTTTCCGCCCGAATGGCGTGACCGGCTCGACCTCGACGACGCCTACCGAATTCAGCTGGCGCTCGTGGGCCGCCGCTGCGCGTCCGGCATCACCCATGCCGGCTGGAAGGTCGGCCTCACCGCCAAAGCGATCCAGGAGCAGTTCAACGTTCACGAGCCGGTGTTCGGCTGCCTGCTGAGCGAAGGCTGCATGCAGACCGGTCATCGCTTTCGCTACGACGATCTGATCGCCCCCGGCTTCGAGAACGAGATCTGTGTCGTGCTGAACCGCGACCTCGTCGGCGCCAAGCTCGGGATCGACGATGTCGCCCGCGCCGTCGAGCGCTGTCATCCGGCGCTGGAGATCATCGAGACGCGCGGCGACCTCACACGCCAGCTCTCGCTGGCGCTGGCCGACAACGCGCAGCAAAAGTTCTTCGTGATCGGGCCACCGGTGACGCTGAGCGAGGCGCTCGACCTCTCGCGCATCGGCGCGCGCGTCAGCGTCAACGGCGCGGAGGTCGGCGCCGGCCGGGGCGATGCCGTGCTCGGACATCCGCTCCGCTCCGTGGCCTGGCTGGCGGGAAAGCTGGCGCCGTATGGCCGGCGATTGAGGGCCGGCGATCACATCATGACCGGCTCGTTCACGCGGCAGTTCCCCATCGCACGCGGCGACCGCATCCGGACGGAGTTCGAGGGCGTCGGCGCCGTCGAGGCGGTCTTCGTGTGAAGCGGCGCGGCGTGCTGCTGCTGATGCTGCCGTCCGTGGTCTACCTGGTGGTGATGTTCGTCTATCCGTTCGCCTACGGCGTGTTCCTGTCGCTGCAGCGCGCCAAAGGACCCGCTGGCCTGTCACTGGCGAACTACTCGGCGTTCTTCGCCGATCCATGGCAGCTGCGTACCATCGCGGTCACGGCCTCCATCGCGGTGCCCAACACGATCGCCACCGTATTGTTGGCCCTCGCGGTCGCGTACGCGATGCGCCGAGGCATCTGGGCCGAGCGCACGATCACGGCGCTGCTCGTGTTGCCCATCGCGCTCGGCACGGTGCTGATTGCCGAAGGCATCAACGGCTTCTACGGCCCGAAGGGCTGGCTCAATCAGCTCGTGCAGGCGCTCGGCTTCCCCGATCCGCCACGGCTCACCCACAACTACACCGGCGTGATGATCGCGTTATTCGTCCAGCACTTTCCGTTCTGCTTCCTGATGCTGCTCGGTTACATCTCCGGCATCGACCCGGCGCTCGAGGCCTCCGCACGGGTGCTCGGAGCGCGGCCCTGGGTCGTGTTTCGCCGCGTCATGTGGCCGCTGATCGCGCCCGGCGCCGCGATCGCGCTGGCCCTCGTCTTCGTCATGAACTTCGGCGTGTTTCCGTCGGCGGTGCTCGTGGGCCAGCCCGCCGGCGACACGCGCACGATCGCCATCGCCGCATATCAGCAGGCCTTCGAGCACTACGACATGTCCATGGCCTCCGCGATCGCCGTCATCATGGGCCTCTGCCAGCTGCTCGGTCTCGCGATCGTCGTCGGCCTCCGCGGCCGCCTCACCGCCACCGGCGTCGCCACCCTCGGCGCCGGCAAACGCTGACGACGATGCGAACCGGGGAACCGTCGAGACAGATTGAGAGGCCGATGCGATCTCCCGACGTGAGTACCCGCCCATGCGCACTCAGGCCCGGGGTGGGATGCGGTGGTGCCCGTGCGGGCGGCGACCGGGCGGCTCGTGAGCGGCGTATGGCGAGCCATGTCGTCGCCCGATGCGCAGGGCGTGACGAGCGTGACGCCGGGGAGCGGCTCGCCGCCGCGCGACCCCCCATGGGGGATGGAGGGTACAGCGAGTCACGCCCGAGCGAGGTGCGACGTACTGGCGAGCCATCCTCGCCGCGAACGAGGTGCCCGGTCGCCGTCCGCACCGGTGGCACCGCATTCCACGAGGCGAATTGATGCGCGCACGCGGCTGGCGACTCGCGGTGTTCGTGTTCATCATCGGCTTCACGCTCAACCTCGTCGGCATCGTCACCCACGTCGCCGTGTCCTCGCTCGCCAAGCGATGGTTCGCCACGCCGTTGCCCGGGGCGTTCACCACCGAGTGGTATGCCTATGCGTGGCGCGAGTTCCAGCTGGGTGACGTTCTGACGGTGACGGCGACCGTCGCGGCCTGTGTGACGGCCCTCGCGCTGCTGTTGGGTTTCCCGGCCGCGTACGTGCTCGCCCGTCACGGCTTTCCGGCGAAAAACGCAGTGCTGCTGCTCTACTTCCTGCCGCTCCTGATCCCGCAGATGACGTATGGCATCCCGCTCGCCACGTCGCTCTATCGGTACCGGATCGGCGGCACGATCACCGGCGTCATCCTCGCCAACCTGGTCCCCATGTTGCCGCTCGCCGTGTTCGTGCTGCTGCCGTTCATCGAGCAGATCAGCGAAACCCTCGAGTGGGCGGCGCGCGTCCACGGCGCCGGACGGTGGCAGGTGTTTCGACGTGTCGTGCTGCCCTTGGCGCTGCCGGGACTACTCACAGCCGGATTGCTCGTGCTGGTGAACACTGTGGCGAACTTCGAGCTGACGTTTCTCCTGTCCGGCGCGGGCTCACAGACGCTCGTGGTCGCGCTGTACTACGCCGTCTTCGCGGCCGGCATGCGACCGATTTACTCGGTCGACGCGATGGCCGTCATCTACATGGCCATCGTGCTCGTGATCCTCGCGGCGGCGCTGCGCTTCGTGCGCCCCACACAAATGGTGTTCCGCCTCGGCGGAAAATAGGAGGATTCCATGGATCTCTCGCGACGCGACTTTCTCGCCTCGGGCACGGCTGCGGCCGGGGCGTCACTCACGGGCGTGTCGGCGGCCGCGGCGCCTGTGATGCTGGCGCAGGCCGGTCCGACCCCACGGGGCTTCGATCCCGCGGATCCGGCGCTGAAGTACGATTTCGTCATCGCGAACGCCGACGTCTTGGACCCGTCGCAGCGACTGCGCGGCAAGCGCGACATCGGAATCAAGAACGGGCAGATCGCAGTCCTGTCGGCTACGCCGATCGCCGCCGAGCGGAGCACCCAGCGCTACGACGCCGGTGGCCGGCTGACGACGCCGGGGCTCGTGGATCTGCACACGCACTACGGCCCGCTCATCGGCGCCCTCGGCCTGCCCGCCGACGAGCTGGTGCCCATCACGGCGACAACGACGGGCGTGTCGGCGGGCGACGCGGGCGCCTACAACTTCGGCGCGCTCCGTCACTGGGTCATCGGCCAGGCGCGCACGCGCCTCTACGCGTTCGTTCACATCTCCGGGATCGGGCTGTCCGGCGCGTTGTCGGTCGGTGAGATGCAGAACATCGACTACGCCAACGTGGACGCCTGCGCCCGCGCGCTGGCCGAAAACCCCGACGTCGTGCTCGGCGTCAAGGTGCGGATCACCGACAACGTGGTCGGCCAGAACGGCGTGGAGCCGCTGCGCCGCGCTGTGCGCGCGGCCGAGATGGCCGGCAAGGGCTTCCGCGTGATGTGCCACATCGGGGCCGCGCCGGGCAGCCTCGCGGACGTCCTCGACCTGCTGCGCCCCGGGGACATCCTCACCCATTCCTACAGCGGCGCCGGCAACAACATCGTGCAGAGCGGCCAGCTCATCGCCGCCGCCAAGGCCGCCAAGCAGCGCGGCGTCATCTTCGACGTCGGCCACGGCGGAGGCTCGTTCGACTTCACCGTTTGCGAGCCCGCAATGATGCAGGGCTGCCACGTCGACACGATTTCGAGCGACATCCACGCCGTCTCCATCAACACTCCGGGCTATCCGACGCTGCCGTGGGTCATGTCGAAGTTCCTGGCGATGGGGCTGCCGCTGGAGGAGGTCGTACAGCGGGCGACCATCGAGCCGGCCAAGATCATCGGCCGTGTGCCGGGGCTCGGGACGCTGGCGGTCGGCGCGCCAGCCGACGTGGCCATCTTCGACTACGTCGACGGGCCGAGC
>DAIRVP010000098.1:0-19877 GCA_036802765.1 Candidatus Rokuibacteriota bacterium | reverse complement strand
AGCTCGTCAACGTCGGCGACGAGGTCGAGGTGATCGTGCTCGACGTCAACCGCGCAGCGAAGCGGATCTCGCTCGGCATGAAGCAGGTCGAGCCCGATCCGTGGACGACGATCGAGGAGCGCTACAAGCCCGGCACCCGCGTGTCGGGCAAGGTGCGCAACCTCACCGACTTCGGCGCGTTCATCGAGCTGGAGCCGGGCGTGGATGGCCTGCTGCACATCTCCGACATGTCGTGGACGCGCAATGTAGGACACCCTTCTGAGGTTCTAAAGAAGGGACAGGATATTGAAACCCAGATCCTGAATATCGACCGCGACAACAAGCGGATCTCGTTAGGGCTCAAGCAGATTCAGCCCGATCCGTGGTCGACGGTCGCGCAGCGGTATCCGATGGGCTCGCGGGTCACTGGCAAGGTCGTGCGGCTCACCGATTTCGGCGCGTTCGTCGAGCTGGAGCCCGGCGTCGACGGCCTGCTGCACATCTCGCAGATGGCCCATCGTCCGATCGCGACGCCGGGCGAGGTCGTGAACGTCGGCGACGAGCTGACGCTGCTCGTGATTCGGGTCGATCCCCACGAGCGCCGCATCGGTCTGAGCCTCAAGGAGCTCGCGCACGCGGTGGCGCCGCCCGAGGTGGAGCAGGACCGCGGAGGCGGAGGAGGACGACGCAAGCGCGGTAAGAGTCGCGAGTACGACTACGACGACGAGGAATAGGTGAGCCGCCGCCTCACGGTGGTGACGGCCACCCTCCTCGTCGCCCTCGGAGTGGTGGGCTTGTTCGTACTCTCGGCCCGCACATGGGGACGCGGCGGCGAGGGCGGAGGCTCGCTGTTCGGTCCGAGGGTCGCCCTCGTCGAGCTCGAGGGGCTCATCGCCGAAACCGACGACGTGGTCCGCGAGCTGCGCCAGCACCGCGAGAACCCGAGCATCAAGGCCGTCGTCGTGCGCATCAACAGCCCGGGCGGGGTCGTCGGCCCCACGCAAGAGGTCTACGACGCCATCCGGCACGTCCGTGAGGCGGGCAAGCCTGTGGTCGCCTCGCTGGGGGCGGTCGCGGCATCGGGCGGTTATTACATCGCCGTCGCTGCTGATCAGATCTACGCCAATCCAGGCTCACTGACCGGGTCGATCGGCGTGATCATGCAGCTGGCCAACCTCGACTCCTTGATGAAGAAGGTCGGTGTCGAGTATGTCGTCGTCAAAGCCGGCGCGTTCAAGGATATCGGCAACATCTCACGACCGATGACGCCCGAAGAGCGGCGCGTATTGCAGACGCTGCTCGACGACGTCCACGGCCAGTTCATCGACGCCGTCGCGAGGGGGCGCAAGCTGCCGCGCGAGCAGGTCGTACAATTCGCCGACGGTCGGGTGTTTTCCGGGACGCAGGCGCTGTCGCTCAAGATGGTCGACGCGCTCGGTGGGCTGGAGGAGGCCATCAACGCCGCGGCGAAGCTCGCCAATCTGCCGACGCCACCAGCGGTGGAGCGGCCGCGCCGGCGGTTCTCCATCATCGATTTCGTGCGCAGCGAGCTGGGCCTGCCGGCACCGGCCAGCCTGCTCCGGACGGGCCTTCCGATCTTCAAGACCCCCCTCTACCTGATGGACTGACGTCTAACCCCCTAATGGCGTTGACATTCTTCAAACGCCCGTGCTAGGTTTCCCAACGAGGGGAGCCACCACGATGACGAAAGCCGACCTCATCGACGAAGTCTCGAAGCTCTCGAATCTCACGAAGAAAGAGACCGAGACCATCGTCAACACGATCTTCGACAACATCACCGACGCGCTCGCCAAGGGTGACAAGGTGGAGTTGCGGGGGTTCGGGAGCTTCCGGATTCGCCACCGGAATTCACGTAAAGGCCGAAATCCGAAGACCGGTAGTGCCGTCGACGTTCCCCAGAAACGCGTTCCTTTCTTCAAGGTCGGCAAGCGGCTACGAGAGCTCGTCAACGCGTGAGGGTTCGCCCCGCGCGTTGAAGCGCCTCTGGGCTCCGTGGCGGATGGCCTGGATCGGGGGCGCGCGCCCCGCCGCCGGCTGTGTATTCTGCAATGCTCGTGAGGGCGCGGACGACCGGGCCTCGCTGGTCCTGCTGCGCGGAACCCACGCTTTCCTGATCCTCAACGCCTATCCCTATGCGCCCGGGCACCTCATGGCGGTGACGAATCGCCACGTCGCCGCTCTGGTGGACGCGCAGCCCCCGGAGCTCGCGGAGGCGATGACCCTGGTGCAGCGGGCGGTGGCGGCGCTGAAAGCGGAGTACCGCGCCGAGGGGTTCAACGTGGGGCTCAACCAGGGGCGCGTCGCGGGGGCGGGAATCGAGGACCACCTTCACGTGCACGTGGTTCCGCGCTGGAGCGGCGACCACAACTTCGTGACCGTGGTGGGCGACACACGCGTGCTTCCGGAAGAGCTCACCACGACGTGGGACCGATTGCGGAGCCACGTCGCGTGAGTGCAGGCGCAACCGGCGCCGACACGCCGATGATGCAGCAGTATCGCGAGCTCAAGCAGCGGTATCCCGACCACCTGCTGTTGTTCCGTCTCGGCGACTTCTACGAGTTGTTCCTGGAGGACGCCGAGCTCGGAGCGCGGCTCCTGTCCATCACGCTGACGTCGCGGCAGGGCTCAGCAATGGCGGGTATCCCGCACCACTCTGCCGACGGCTACATCGCGCGGCTGGTGCAGGCGGGTCAAAAGATCGCGATCTGTGAGCAGCTGGAAGCGCCGGGCAAAGGCCGCAAGCTGCTCAAGCGCGACGTCGTCCGCGTGATCACGCCGGGCACGCTCACCGACACGGCGTACCTGTCCGGCGGCGTCAACAACTACCTGCTCGCCGTCGCGTCGCAGGGCAGCGGCATCGGCGTGGCGCTGCTCGACGTCTCCACCGGCGAATTTCTCGCCGGCGAGGATGCCGATCCCGACGGCGGCGTGCTTTCCGCTGCGTTGCTGCGTCGGCCGACGGAAATTCTCGTCGCCGAGACGCTGCGCGGCGGCGGCCCGTTGCTGAGCCGCCTGCAGGCGACCGGCGCGGCGCTCACGTTCGGCGATCCCGCAGCCTTCGCGCCTCGCCGCGCGTCGGCCGAGCTCGCGTCGCATTTCGCTGTCGCGTCGCTCGACGCGTTCGGCGTCGGTGATCTCACGCTGGGTTTGGGCGCCGCGGCGGCGGCGCTGGCGTATGTACGCGCCACGCAGGGCGAGCGTCTCGGCCACGTCGCGCGGCTCGGCCGCCTCACCGCCGCGGACTGTCTCACCCTCGACGAGACCGCGGTGGAGACGCTCGAGCTCTTGCGCGCCGCCGACGGCAGCGTTCGTCACTCGCTGGTCGGCTCGCTCGACACGACCGTGACGCCGATGGGCGCGCGGCTGCTGCGTCAGTGGCTGCTGCAGCCGCTGCGTGATCCAGCGCGCATTCGCGCGCGCCAGGACGCGATCGGTGCCCTCGTGAGCACGCCAGAGACGCGGGCGGGTCTCCGGACGTTGCTGCGCGGGATCGGCGATCTCGAGCGCCTCACCAGCCGCGCCACGCTCGGCGTCGCGCATGCGCGCGACCTCGTCGCGCTGCGCGGGTGCCTGGGGCCGATCGCCGCCGTGCGCGACGCGTGCGCCGCGATCACCGCGCCACTGATCGCCGACGCGCGCGCGGCGCTCGCCGATCTGGAGGACGTGCGTGCGCTGCTCGACGCGGCGCTCGTCGATGAGCCGCCGCTGACCCTGAGCGACGGCGGCGTCATTCGCGAGACGTGGAACGACGCGCTGCACGCCATCGTGAGCGATGCCGCCGAGGCGCGGCGCTGGATCGCCGGTCTCGAAGAGCGCGAGCGCGCTCGCACGGGGCTCTCGAGCTTGCGCGTCCGCTTCAACCGCGTGTTCGGTTACGGCATCGAGGTGAGTCACGCGCAGGCTGCACGCGTGCCCGACGACTACGTGCGGCGTCAGACACTGACCGGCACCGAGCGCTACGTGACGCCCGAGCTGAAGGACTACGAAGCCAAGGTGCTCGGTGCGGAAGAGCGCCGGCGGCGGCTCGAACAGGAGCTGTTCGAGGACGTTCGCGCGCGCGTCGCCGCGCGCGCGACGCCGCTGCTAGCAACTGCGCGGGCGCTCGCCCTGCTCGACGCGGTCGCGGCGCTCGCGGATGTGGCGCATGCGCGGGGCCACGTGCGCCCCGAGGTCGACGCGGGCGACGTGCTCGAGATCGTCGAGGGCCGCCATCCGGTGCTCGAGGCGCGCTCGGGTGAGCCGGTGACGCCGAACGACGTCGGGCTCGACGGCGACACGCGCGTCGTCATTCTCACGGGACCGAACATGGCGGGAAAGTCCGTGTACCTGCGCCAGGTCGGGCTCATCACGATCCTCGCGCAGATGGGCGCGTGGGTGCCCGCGCGCTCCGCGCGCATCGGCGTGATCGACCGCGTGTTCACGCGCGTAGGCGCCCAGGACAATCTCGCGCGTGGACAGTCGACGTTCCTCGTCGAGATGGTCGAGGCGGCGTCCATCCTGAACAACGTCACGCCGCGCAGCCTGGTCCTGCTCGACGAGGTAGGTCGCGGAACCTCGACGTTCGACGGGCTCGCGATCGCGTGGGCGGTGGTCGAGGATCTGCACGATCGCGCGGTGGGCGCCAAGGTGCTGTTCGCCACTCATTTCCACGAGCTCACTCAGCTCGCGGGACGCCTGCCAGCCGTTCGCAACTTCCACGTCGCGGTGCGCGAGTGGAACGACGAGATCGTGTTCTTGCACAAGGTCCGTCCGGGCGGCACCGATCGTTCGTACGGCATCCAGGTTGCGCGCCTCGCCGGGCTGCCGCTGCCGGTGATCGCGCGCGCGAAGGCGTTGCTGGCGCGGTTCGAAGACCAGCGCCAGGCCACGGCCGAGGCGGCCGACGCGACCCAGCTCGGTCTCTTCGCGGCATCCGCCGCCGCGCCCGATCCGATGGCGGCCGAGCTGGTCGCGCGCGATCTCGCGCACATCACGCCGATCGAGGCCCTGAACCTCCTGGTGAAGTGGCAGCAGCGGCTGCGCGAGAGCTCGTGACGCGTATTCGGCGGCTGCCGGATCATCTCGTCAACAAGATCGCCGCCGGCGAAGTCGTCGAACGTCCGGCCTCGGCCGCCAAGGAGCTGGTCGAGAACGCGCTCGACGCGGGCGCCACATCCATCAGCGTCGACTTGCGCGACGGCGGCGCAGCGCTGATCCGCGTCACCGACGACGGCATCGGCATGGCGGCCGAGGAGCTGCCGTTGGCCCTCGAGCGTCACGCGACGTCGAAGTTGCCGAGCGACGCGGATCTCGACGCGATCGCCACGCTCGGCTTCCGCGGTGAGGCGCTGGCGGCCATCGCCGCCGTCTCGCGCTTCACCGTGACGAGTCGGGCGCGCGACGCGGAGACGGGGCTGCGGCTGGCCGGCGAGGGCGGAGCGATCGTTCAGCGGCTCGCCGTTCCTGCGGAGCGGGGCACGTGCGTCGAAGTTCGTGACCTGTTCTTCAACACGCCGGCGCGGCTCAAATTCCTGAAGTCGGCGACGACCGAGCTCAGCGCCACCTTGCGCGCGGTGACCCAGCTGGCGCTCGCGCATTGCGAAGTCCAGTTCCGCGTCGCGCACAACGGCCGCGCGTCGCTGACGGCGCCCGCGGCCAAGGACATGCGCGAGCGGGCGGCGGCCGTCTGGGGCTGGCCGATCGCGCAGCGGCTCGTCCGCGTCGATCGCACCGAGCACGGCATTCGCGTGCACGGCTTTGCCAGCCCGCCCGACCTGACGCGCGGCGGCCGCGACGACATCGTGGTGATCGTCAACGGTCGTCCCGTGCGCGATCCCGCGCTGCTGCAGGCGACGCTCGCGGCATACCGGCCGTTGCTCGCTCGCGACCGTTTCCCGCTCGTCGTCGTCGGCATCGACATGCCGGCCGCCGATGTCGACGCCAACGTGCACCCGACGAAGGCGTGGGTGCGCTTCCGCCACGTGCGGCTCGTGCAGGAGATGCTCGTCGCCGCGGTCCGTGAGGCGCTGCGCACGCCCGACGTGGTGCCGACGATGGGCCGGGCATCGGCCGCCGCGTGGAGCGAGGGGAGCTCGGCGACGCCCACCGCGGTGGCGTCCGGCGCCGACCAGCACGCGCTGTTCGCCGCCGAGGCGCCTGCTCCGTATACGCCCGGCGCATTCGGCCGCGTGCTCGGCCAGGTGCAGGACACGTTCATCATCGCCACCACCGACGCCGAGGTGTTCTTCCTCGATCAGCACGTCGTGCACGAGCGCGTGCTGTTCGAGCGGTTGGAGGCCGACCTCGCTGCCGGCGCGCCGTCGTCGCAGGCGCTGTTGTTTCCGGAGACGGTCGACCTGCCCCCCGCGGCGCGCGCGCTGCTCGAGCGCTGGCGACCGACGCTCGAGCAGCTCGGCTTCGCCTTCGAGCCGCGCCCGGGCGGCGCGCTGGTGGTGAGCGCGGTGCCGGCGATGCTCAAAGGCGACGAGCCGCGACGGCTGCTGGAAGCCGCCGTCGACGAGCTCGGAGGTCCGAAGACCGACGCGCCGGCGATGGAGCGCGCGCTGGCGTTCGTGGCGTGTCGCGGCGCGATCAAGGCCAACACACCGCTGGCGCGCGAGGAGATGGAGCGGCTCGTCGCGGATCTCGGGCGGACGCGGACGCCGTACTTCTGCCCGCACGGCCGGCCGATCGTGAGTCGCGTATCGATGCAGGACATCCGCCGCGAGCTCAAGCGGAACTGGTAGTGCGAGCCGCAGGACGTCGCGGGGCCGTAGTGCGAACCGCAGCCGCAGGCGAGGCGAGTCTGCGTGAGTCCCCGCCGTCCGAGGCGAGCCTATGAATAGGAGGGCGTAGACTGCGACCGATGGCGGGCAACCCATCGCTCCTCGTGATTGCGGGACCTACGGGTGTCGGCAAAACCGCGGCCGCCGTCGCGCTCGGCGCTCGGCTGCCGATCGAGGTGATCTCCGCTGACTCGCGTCAGGTCTATCGCGGCATGGACACCGCGACCGGCAAGCCCACGGCGCAGGATCGGGCGGCGGTCGTGCATCACCTGGTCGATGTCGTCGATCCCGACGACACGTACGATGCCGCCCGCTTCGCCCGGGACGCGCAGGCCGCGATCGCGGCGATTCGCCGACGCGGTCGGCTGCCCGTCGTCGTCGGCGGGACCGGGTTTTACATCCGCGCGCTGCTGCGCGGACTGGACGCCGCCGTTCCCGCCGACCCGGCGTTCCGCGCCGAGCTCACGGAAATCGCGACCCGGGAGGGCCGCCCGGCGCTGCACGCGCGCCTGGCCGCGCAGGCGCCAGCAGTGGCCCGCCGCCTGCATCCCAACGATCACGTGAGGGTCATCCGGGCGCTCGAGCTGGTGCGGGCCGGAAGCCCCGTCGGGGATGCTCAGACGCGGTGGCGCGACGCCACGACCGACGACGGCACGGTGTACATCGGGCTCACGCTCGACCGCCCGCGGCTGGACGAGCGCTTGCGACAACGCGTGGTCCAGATGGTCGCGGCGGGGCTCGAAGACGAGGTGCGGCGTCTGCTCGCGCGCGGCTATTCGACGACGCTGCCGGCGATGCAGGGGATCGGCTACCGTGAGTTCGCGCGCGTCGCGGCCGGCGACTTTGCAATCGACGAGGCGGTTCGGATCATGCAACGCGAGACGCTGCGCTACGCGCGGCGACAGTGGACGTGGTTCGCGCGCGAGCCCGCGCTGCAGTGGATCGACGTGGAGGCTGTCGATGGCGGAGCGGCCGGCGTGGCCGCGATGATCGAGGCGAGACTCAAGCAGGAGGGTCGGATCGGGTGAGACAACGCGTCAACGGAGGCAACCGTCGGGGCTACGACGTCGGCCCCGAGCGCGAGCGGGCGATGCTGGCGGCGCTGCAGCGACCCAAGCAGCGGCGTGCGGAGGTCGAGGAGTCGCTCGAGGAGCTCGCGGGACTCACCGCGGCGGCGGGCGCGACGGTCGGACAGCGCGTGATCCAGGAGCGCCAGGCGGCGACGCCGTCACTCTATTTTGGCAGCGGCAAAGTCGAAGAAATGGCGGAGACCGCGCGGGCGACCGGCGCGAACCTGTTCATCTCCGACGATCCGCTCTCGCCGATCCAGGAGCGCAACCTGGGCGAAGCGCTCGGCGTGAAGGTGATCGATCGCACCGCGCTCATCCTCGACATTTTCGCCCAGCGCGCACGGAGCGCGGAGGGCAAGCTACAGGTCGAGCTCGCGCAGCTCACCTATCTGCTGCCACGCCTCGTCGGCCAGTGGAAGCATCTCGAGCGTCTCGGCGGCGGCATCGGCACGCGAGGCCCGGGCGAGACGCAGCTCGAATCCGACCGTCGCGTGATCCGTCAGCGCGTGCAGAAGCTCAAGCGCGAGCTCGAAGGCGTGCAGGGGCATCGCCGGCTGCAACGCGCGAGCCGCCGACGCTCCGGCGTGCCCGTCGTCGCGCTCGTCGGCTACACCAACGCGGGAAAGACCACTATGTTGAACCGCCTGACCGGCTCGCAACTCACCGCGGCCGATCGGCTGTTCGTCACGCTCGACCCCGCGGCGCGCCAGGTCGAGCGGCCGGCGCGTCGGCCGTTCATCATGACTGACACGGTCGGCTTCATCCGCAAGCTGCCGCACGAGCTGGTCGCGGCGTTTCGCGCGACGCTCGAAGAGCTGACCGAGGCCGACGTGCTCGTGCACGTGGTCGACGCCAGTCACTCATCGCTCGAAGAGCACATGGCCGCGGTGGACGCTCTGCTGCGCGAGTTGGAAGTCGCCGATCGTCCAACGGTGCTGGCGCTGAACAAGATCGACCGTCTCGACGAGGGGCAGGCGGGCGCCGTGCTCGCGGGACGCCGCGACGCGGTCGCGCTGTCGGCGGCCACGGGTGAGGGCGTCGAGACGCTGCTGGACGCGATCGAGAAGGCGCTGCCGATCTCGGGCGCGGTCACGCTGCGCATCCCGCACGGCGACGGCTCGGCGCTGGCGCTGTGCTATGAGCGCGGTCGAGTTCTAGCGCGCACGGACGAGCCGGGATACGTCACCGTGGAGGTCGAGCTCCCCGGGCCGGCGCTCCCGTCGGTGGCCGCGTATCGTGTCGAACGCGTGCTAGACTAAAACGTTAAATGGGCCTCGCCAACTGGCTGACCGTGCTGCGCATTCTTCTGATCCCGGTCTTCGTCTCTCTGTTGGTGTATCGCAAGCCGGGATTGGCGCTGCTCGTGTTCGGCGCGGCTGCGCTGACGGATCTGCTGGACGGCTATGTGGCGCGACGCCACGGCCTGCAGAGTCGGCTCGGCGCCTTCCTCGATCCCATGGCCGACAAGCTCCTGCTCGTGTCGTCGTTCGTCACGCTCACGTGGCTCAAGACGCTGCCGTTCTGGATCGCCGCGGTGGTGATCAGCCGCGACGTCATCCTGATGTTCGGCGCGCTGATGATCCACATGGCCGGCGGTCACATCTATCCGAGGCCGACGCGCATGGGCAAGGCCGCCACGTTCTTTCAGGTGCTCACCGTGCTGACGGGGCTCGCGAGCCGCTTCGTGTCCGTCGGCGGAGCGCTGCGAACGGTCATGTGGTTGGCGGCCGCGTGCACCATCATCTCCGGGTTGCAATACATCGTGCAGGGCATGCGCTTCCTGAACGCCGCGCACGCTGCGGAGCGGGAGGCCGATGAAGAATCGTTCATCCGCTGAAGGCGTCGTGGTCGCCGCCGTGCGCCCGCGCACGCCAGCCGCCGCCGCCGGCCTGTGTCCCGGCGACCGTGTGCTGGCCATCAACGGGCACGGGCTGCGCGACGCCATCGATTTCCAGTTCCACGGCGGCGACGAGCGATTGGCGCTGACCGTCGAGCGCGAGGGCGCGCGCCACGCGCTGCGGGTGACACGACGGCCGGGAGCGGAGCTCGGCGTCGAGCTCGAGGCGCCGCGCGCGGCAGAGATCGCCACGTGCGCGAACAAGTGCGTGTTCTGCTTCATTCACCAGCTGCCCAAGGGCATGCGCAAAAGCCTCTACGTCAAGGATGACGACTTTCGCCTGTCGTTCCTGCACGGCAACTACATCACGCTGACCGATCTCGATGAGACCGCGCTCGACCGCATCGTCGAGCAGCGGTTGTCGCCGCTCTACGTGTCCGTGCACGCAACGGATCCCAAGCTGCGCTGGGAGCTGCTCGGCCGCCCGCGCGTGACCGCCGAGATCCTGCCGCGGCTCGAGCGGCTGGCGAAGGCCGGCATTCGCATGCACGCCCAGGTCGTGCTCTGTCCGGGACTGAATGACGGCCCGCATCTCGAGCGCACCGTGCGAGAGCTGGCGCCGCTGCACCCGAACGTCGCGACGACGGCCATCGTGCCGGTCGGCCTCACACGGCATCGCGAGCGGCTGCCCACGCTGCGCACGCTGACCGACGACGAGGCGCACGAGCTCATCGCGCGTGTCGCGGCATGGCAGCACGAATTCGTGGAGCGTCTCGGGAGCCGTTTCGTCTTCCTCGGGGACGAGGTGTATTTGCAGGCGGGGATGCCGTTGCCCGAGGCCGATGCGTACGAGGGATTCGCCGTCGCGGAGGACGGTATCGGCCTCGTCCGGCGCTTCGAGGACGGCGTGGCCCGCGCCCTGCGCCGCCCTCGCGCGGCGAGCGAGCCGCAGGCCGTGACACTGATCAGCGGGACTCTTTATGCGCCTCGCCTCGAGCGTCTGGTCGCCGCGATTCCGGGGGCGACCGCGCGCGTGGCCGCCGTGCCGAACCATTTCTTCGGCGGCAGCGTCTCGGTGACCGGGTTGCTCACCGGGCAGGACATCGCACGGTATCTGGCAACGCTGCCCGAGCTCGGCGAGGCGATCGTCGTCCCGGCGGTGGCGTTGCGCGATCGTGATGGCGTGTTCCTCGACGACATGACCCCGAGTGATCTCGCGGCCGCGGTCGGCGTCCCGGTGCGCGTCGTGGCACCGGAGCCGAGCGCGCTGTTGTCCGCGGTATGCTCCGCCCCGTAATCGCCATCGTCGGCCGACCGAACGTCGGCAAATCTACGCTGTTCAATCGGCTCATCGGTCGCCGGCAAGCCCTTGTGCGCGACGTACCGGGCGTGACGCGCGATCGCCTGTACGGCCAGATTCACTTCGAGCGCTGGCAGGCGACCGTCATCGACACCGGCGGGTTCGATCCCGGGTCTACGGAGCCGCTCGTCGAGGGCGTGCGCCGCCATGTGCTGGTTGCGATGGAGGACGCCGACCTCATCGCCTTCGTCGTCGACGCGCGCGCCGGCGCCACCGCGCTCGATCAGGAGATCGCTCGGCTCCTTCGCAAGGCGAACAAGCCGGTGGTGCTCGTCGCGAACAAGGTGGACGACACCGGCCAGGAGCCGGCACTCGGCGACCTCTATCGCCTCGGCCTGGGTGAGCCGCTCGGCGTGTCGGCCGAGCACGGCCGCGGCGTCGCCGAGATGCTCGAGACGTTGCGCGATCGCTCGCCCTCGCCGACTGCCGCCGCCGGCGGCAAGCGGCCGGTGGCCATCGCGGTGATCGGTCGGCCGAACGTCGGCAAGTCATCGCTCGTCAACGCCATGGTCGGCAGCGAGCGCGTGCTCGTGCACGATCAGCCCGGCACGACGCGCGACGCCGTCGATACGCCGTTCGTCTACGAGGGCAAGCCCTACGTTCTGGTCGATACCGCCGGGATTCGACGCAAGGGTCGCGTGACCGAGGCGCTCGAGAAGCTGTCCGTCGTGATGGCGCTCAAGAGCCTCGAGCGCTCACAGGTCGCGCTGCTCGTGGTGGATGCCTCCGAGGGCCTGGCCGCCCAGGATGCCCACATCGCCGGCTACGCGGACGAGGCCGGCCGTGCGATCGTCGTCGTCGTCAACAAGTGGGACCTCGTGCCGTCGGGCATGGTCAGAAAAGCCGAGGTCGTCGAGCAGGTGCGTGACCGGCTGCCCTTCCTCGATTACGCGCCGATCTGCTTCACGTCGGCGACCGAGGGCCACGGATTGCGCGAGCTGTTCGAGACGATCGATCGCGTCGCGGCCGAGGCGCAACGTCGGGTGCCGGCCGACGAGGTCAGCATGGTGCTGCGCCAGGCACTGGACCGGCGGCCGGTGTCGGTCGCCGGCATGCCGCTCGCTATTCACTCGGCGAGCCAGGTCAGCGTGGCGCCGCCGACATTCGCCGTCCGCGTGAACCGCCCAGACGGCATCCACTTTTCGTACGAGCGCTACCTGGTCAAATCGGTACGCCATGCGTTCGGCTTCGAAGGCTCGCCGCTTCGACTCTCGTTCCGTCGCTCCGGGCGCACGCGACCGAGCGCGCCCAAGGCTCGGCGATGATTTCGACGCGCCACCGCGCACCGGGACTCTGGCTGCTGATCTTCGGCCTGCTCCTGCTCGCGGCGGGCGCCGGGATCCTGCTCGGCAGCCCGCGATACCGCTCGGCGTCGCTCGGCGACACCCCGGCCGTGGCCGCGCCGGCCACGCCGCCGCAGACGGTCGCGGCAGTGGGCGGCGGCAAGGTTCCGTACGCGGATACAGGGGGTCGGCTCCGCGTTCGAATCGCCGATCGCGAACCCGCACGGTTGCCCGTCGACGGGCCTCCGCCCGGCTGGACGGTGAGGGAGTTCTCGGGACACGGCAGCGTGGAGCTCGTCCGGTCCGACGGCCGGCTCGCTGCGCGGCTGCGTACCGAGCGTGCCTCGGTCGCGATCCATCGCGACGTCGTCGTCGAGGTGCGGGAATTCCCGTATCTGTCGTGGTCGTGGAAGGTGACCAAGCTGCCGCCCGGAGGGGACGTGCGTGAGGCGACTCGTGACGATGAGGCCGCTCAGGTCTACGTGATCTTCCCGCGCTGGCCGTCGCCGAGGACGGCAAGCGACGTGCTCGGCTACGTCTGGGACTCGCGCGCGCCGGTCGGCACACGACTCAAGCACCCCCGCGCCGCCAACGTGCGCATCGTCGTTGTCGAGAGCGGGCCCGCGCGGCTGAACCAATGGCGCTCGTACGAGCGCAACGTGGCCGCTGACTACGCGGCCCTGTTCGGCCGTCAGCCTCCGCGGGCGGGCAAGGTCGCCGTCATGGTCGACTCCAACGACACCCGAGGGGACGCCGAGGCGCTGTTCGGCGACCTGATGTTCGCCAGAACGTCGCAGGGACGCTCGGAAATCCCAACGACCGTGCTACGATGACGCGCATGTCAACCAACGATCGCATCGACGATCCCGAGCACGATCTGTACGACGAAGCCCCGCCGCGCTCCATCTTCGCGACGATGTGGTTCCGCGCAGTGCTCGTTCTCATCGTGTTGGCGGTGGTGGTTGCCGTGGCGGTGCCGTACATTCTCGACGCCACGAATCCGCCCACGAAGCCGACGATCGCGTCGCGTCCGCAGCCGACACCCGCGCCGTCGCCACCGGCGGTGACGCCGCCGCCTGCGACATCGAGCTCGCTGTCGACGCAAGCCGAGAAGGCGCCTGACACGACGCTTCCGGCGGCCGGCAAGCTGGGCTCCGATACGGCGACGCTCGCGGACAAACCTGCGGCGGGTACTCGCGCCGCCGCGCCCGAGAAGCCGCTGGCGGAGAAGCCGGCGATCGCTCAGTTGGACGCCAAGCCCTCTGACAAGCCCTCCGATAAGAAGGACGCGAAAGTCGTCGCCGCCGCGTCGGAGGTAAAGCCCAAGCGCATCGCCGCACGCAGCACGACGACCACGGCCAGCGCGCCGCGACCCACGGCGACCAGTGAATGGTGGGTGCAGGTCGGCGCGTACCGAGAGGAAAGCACTGCCCGGAAGATCGCGGCTCGCCTGCGCGAGCAAAACTACGCGGTCGAAGAGTCGGTGCGCGGCGTCGACAAGCCGGTCAAAGCGTCGGTTCCCGATCCAGCGCCGGCAGCGTCGACGCCGAATCCCGTCACCGTCGACCAGTACGACGTCTTCGTGTCGGGCACAACCACTGATGCGCTGAGCTCGCGCTTGTCCGGAAGAGGCCTGACAGCCGAGACGTCGGGCAACGGCATCATCGTCAAGCCGAGCCTGCCGCTGCGCGATGCGGTCGCCCTGTCCAAGGATCTCGCCACCGAAGGGCTCAAGGTTCAGGTGCGCCGTGCCGGCAGCACCGGCGAGACCACGATTCCCGCAGCCGACAAGCGCCGCGTTCAGGCGCCGAGCATCAGCGACCCGCTCTATCGCGTGCGGGTCGGCTCCTTTGCCGATCGCGAGACGGCCGTCGCGACACTGAAGGAGCTGGAGGGCAAAGGCTACAAGCCGTTCATCGCGCGGGGCGGGTCTTAGCCGTCTCGACGAGGAGGTGACGTTACCACCGTGACCAAGAATGACCTCGTCAATGCCGTAGCCGCGCATGGGCTGAGCAAGCGCCAGTCCGCGTCGGTCGTCGAGTCGGTCTTCGACATCATCTTCCGATGCTTCGAAAAGGGGGAGGACGTGAAGATCGTCGGGTTTGGACACTTCCGGATTCGGCGTAAGGCATCGCGCCGGGGACGCAATCCCCAGACCGGTGATTCCATCGAGATCACCGCGCGCAAGGTGCTCACGTTCAAGCCCAGCAAGGGGCTCAAGCAGCGCATCAACACCGCCACGCCGGGCGTGTAGCGGTGGTGCCGGAGATCGCCGAAAAGCTCTACTACCGGATCGGTGAGGTCGAGGAGATCGCGGCCGTGCCCGCGTACGTCCTTCGCTACTGGGAGTCCGAGTTCAAGCTGCTGCGTCCCAAAAAGAATCCCGCCGGCCAGCGTCTGTATCGGCAGCGCGATCTCGAGCTGGTGCAGCGGATCAAGACGCTGCTCTACGACGAGCGGCTCACGCTCGAGGGCGCCCGCAAGCGGCTGCTGGCGGAATCACGGCGCAGCACGATGAACCAGCTCGAGCTGGGGATGCGCGAGGTCGCGTACGCCGACGCGCTCAAGCGCGTGCGCGACCGGCTCACCGCGCTGCGCGCGCGCCTGGCGCCTTGAAGGGCGGGGGCGAAAAGCCCCCGGCCGGACTCGGCTGATACCACCGAGCCCGGCCGGATTCCGCGTGGACAGATTTGAATCTACATACAGAGGTTCGAGGTCCCATTCCACTGGCGGCCCGCCTGCTCGCACGCCATAGCCGATTTATGGACCAAGTCTGGTCGGTCGGACGAGGCAGTCGGAGCTGACGACATTTGACCCGCACACCCGGCGATGAACCCCACGACGACTAGCGCGATGGCAACGGCTTTCATGGGTCCGCCTCCTCTGTAGAGCGCCGGGAGCAACTCCCGCGCTCGTGAGGAACACCCGTGAAGGGACACACGCCAGATCACCGCAGTCGCGGCGCCAGCCTGCGCCAACCGGAAGACCACGGCGAAGGCGAGGGGACATTATGCTAAGACACGCCCGACGTCCATAGGGGGCGGTTGCGCTCGCTCGCCGTACACGTCGGCTCCCACGACGTCCCAGGCGCGGGGTGTAAACTAGCGTCGCTTCGAGATCGGGGCGTAGCGCAGCCCGGTAGCGCACCGGACTGGGGGTCCGGTGGTCGCAGGTTCAAATCCTGTCGCCCCGACCATTTCCAGTAGTCGGAAATCGCGCCGTATGGGTGTCGGCCCACGGCGCGATCTTCCCTGTCGATGGCCCGCGACCACGATCGAACGCCCACACGGTGACGCGATACTGATTGGCCGACCTCATATTAGGGATCTCGTAGTACGCGCGGCCGAAGCTCGACACGGTTCCCGGTAGCCACTCGATCTTCTGGTCGATGATGTTGCCGCTGGTGTCGAGCGCCTGGGCGAGCAGCTGAACTCTTGCCGCCACCTCCCCATAGAGGTTCTCCACATAGCCGCGCAGCCGCATGTGCGTCCCGTCGTGCTCCGGAACCGACTCCCAGCTCAGGCGAAACAAGCGTTCGGCGTCGGGCGACAGGGTCGTGACCGTCGCGGATGGCGTAATAGCGGCGGTGCTGCAGCTTGCCAGCAGCATGCTGGTCGCGATCGCGACAACGATGGATGTGCGCATCGGCGTCTGGCCCTCCGGGCACGGCCAAAAGAGGCCGTCCCATCGACATTTGACACTCTACCGACGAATAGGGGATGCTACGAATTACCTGCCTGGTTGTTACGGATCGCGGCCCCTGGCGGTCGGATCGAGCGGCACAACGCCGCGGCGCTCGCTCGTTGCAGGAGGCTTCGATGTTCGACCGCAAGCAAGAAGTCAAGAAGAACGCGCCGCCCCAAGGACCGACCGCTCCGTCGGTCGCGCTCCTCACGATCAATGGCGACAGTGCCAAGATCGAAGGCAAATTCCAGATCGCCGATTCCATCCAGATCGAGTGTGAGATTGGCGGCGAGCTGCGCGTCGGCGGCAAGCTGGTCATCGGCGAGAAGGGCATCGTCAACGCCAACGTCGAGACGGTGGACGCGATCATCCTGGGCATATATGAAGGCAACATGACCGCTACCGGCAACGTGGAGATCGCGGCGACCGGTCGTGTCAACGGCAACATCAAGACGGATTCGCTGGTCATTACCAAAGGTGGCGCGTTCAAGGGCAATGTCGCCAAGATCAACGACGATCCTACGGCGAGCCATCGGCCGCGATATCTCGGCGAGGAGAAGCCCGCGAACGGTCAGATGTTGGAGCCCGCCCGCCTGCCGGATCCTAGCCGAAGGGCGTGAGCCCGCTTGATTTCAACGAATCGCGGGGCCTCGTGCCCCGCGATTCGTTTTTCTAGCAGTTTCCGAGCACGACGGGGCGGCGGCAGGGTAGCATCCAACATCGATGGCGGTCCTGCTCGTAACGAACGACGACGGCGTTCACGCCCCCGGTCTCGCTGCGCTGGCCGCGGCTCTCGACGATCTCGCCGAGGTGCACGTGCTGGCGCCCGAGCGTGAGCAAAGCGCCTGCGGCCACGCGCTGACGCTGCACCGGCCGCTGCGGGTGCATCGCTGGGGCGAGCGGCGCCACTCCGTGAACGGCACGCCATCCGACTGCGTCAATCTGGGCGTGCTGGGCTTCCTGCCCGAGCGCCCTGTCCTCGTCGTCTCGGGCGTCAATCATGGCTCGAACCTCGGTGACGACGTGACGTACTCCGGCACCGTGTCAGCAGCGATGGAGGGCACGCTGCTCGGCGTGCCGTCGATCGCCGTGTCGCTGGCGGAAAGCGACGAATTCGCGCACGCCGCGCGCGTCGCGCGGCAGGTCGTCATGCGCGCGCTCGTGAGCGGGCTGCCGCCGATGACGCTGCTGAACGTCAACGTGCCGCCCGGCGTGCCGAAGGGCGTACGCCTCACGCGACTCGGCCACCGCGTGTACTCCGGCAAGATCGTCGAGCAGGCCGATCCGCGCGGGCGCGCGCACTACTGGATCGGCGCGGGGCCGCCCGCGTGGGAAGCTCTCGAGGGCACCGACATGGGGGCCCTGCACGAGGGTTATGCGTCCGTCACGCCCCTGCATCTGGATCTCACGCATCATCGTGCGCTCGCGCACATGACCGACTGGGAACCCGCGCTCAATGCGGCGCTGCGTGCGCGACCGCGCGTCGAGCGAGCGCCGGCAACGAAAGCAAAGCCCGATCACACCGCGAAGCGCGCCGACACGAAGGCGACGGCCAAGCGGCGGAGCCGGTGAGTGGAGACCGGCTTCGAGGCACGCCTGGCGCGCGAGCGCGAGCGCATGGTGGACGAGCAGCTCGCGCGACGCGGTATCACGGATGCGCGCGTGTTGGATGCTATGCGGCGCATCCCGCGACATCGCTTCGTCGAGGAAGGGCTCGCGCACAGCGCCTACGAGGATCATCCGCTGCCGATCGGCGAAGGGCAGACGATCTCGCAGCCGTACATCGTTGCGCTGATGACCTCGCTGCTGGAGCTGACGGGCCAGGAAAAAGTTCTCGAGGTCGGCACCGGCTCCGGCTACCAAACGGCCGTACTCGGCGCGCTGGCGCGACGCGTCTGCTCGATCGAGCGTCTGCCACGACTGGCCGAGCGCGCGCGCGCGATGCTCGAGAGCCTGGGTGTGAGCAACGTCTGGATTCGCGTTGGCAACGGCGCGCTGGGATGGCCGGACGAGGCGCCGTTCGATCGAATCCTCGTGGCCGCCGGCGGGCCAACGGTGCCGCCGCCGCTCATGGAACAGCTCGGCGAAGGTGGCCGTATGATCCTGCCCGTGGGCAGCGCCGAGGACCAGGTGCTCACGGTGGTCGAGCGCGCGGGTGGGGAAATTCGCTCGCGCGAGATGGGCGAATGCAAGTTCGTCAAGCTCGTGGGAAAGTACGCCTGGGAGTCGTGAAGGCCTGTACAATGGGCCGGTCCGTTCGGGGCGTAGCGCAGCCTGGTAGCGCGCACGGTTCGGGACCGTGAAGTCGGAGGTTCAAATCCTCTCGCCCCGACCAATTCTTGTCCTACCCACGGGTAGGGTGTTCGCCGCCCGTCGGCCGGCACGAGCCGACCGACGGCGCGGCGATGTTCGACCAGCCGACACACCGTGGCCGCCGCCGAGATCGTGGTCGAAGGACGCGTGCAGGGCGTGGGCTATCGCGATTTCGCCCAGCGCCAGGCCGAGCGTCTGGGTCTCGCCGGCTTCGTCATGAATCTCAACGACGGACGGGTTCGCGCACGCGCCGAGGGGCCGCGCGAGGTAATCCAGGAGTTCGTCCGCGCGCTCGAGAAGGGACCACCACTCTCTCGCGTCAACACGGTGAACGTGCACTGGGTGGCGCCGACCGGCCGCTTTGCCGGGTTCGACGTGCGGTTCGCGGGCGAACGGTGACCGCGACGCGCGCCCTGGTCGCGGGAGCGCTGGGCGCTGCGCTCGTCGTTTCCGCTGTCAGCGTGCCGGCCGATCCGGCGGCCGACCGCGCCCACACGGTGGTGAAGGGCGACACGCTGTATTCGATCGCGCGGCGCTACGGCGTGGCCGTCGGCGCCCTGGTCTCCGCGAATCGTTTCCCCAACGAGCGCATCACGCTGCGAGTCGGGCAGCGGCTGGTGATCCCGTCAGCCGGCGTCGGGCCGGCCCGAGCGCTGGTCGCCCGCACCACGCGCAGCGCGGCTGATCCCGGTCCGCGCGCGCGCAGTCCGCGCGCGCCGATCGATTTCGTGCTCGCCGTTCCGGACTTCGCGGATGCACTCTCGACGTTCGAGTGGCCGGCCGACGGCTCCGTGAGCTCGGCCTTCGGCCGTCGGCGTAGCGGCTGGCATCGCGGCATCGACATTCGGGCTGAGCACGGGGATCCGATCGTGGCGGCGGCCGCCGGCATCGTGGTCGTGGCCGGCGTCGAGCCGCGATACGGGCGTGTGCTGAAGATCGACCACGAATTCGGCTTCACCACCGTGTACGCGCACAACGACGAAAACCTCGTGAAGATCGGTGATTGGGTCGTGCCGGGCCAGCGCATCGCGCGCGTGGGCCGAACGGGGCGCGCCACGAACTATCACGTGCACTTCGAGATCCGCCGCGACGGCCGCGTCTACAATCCGCTCTACATGCTGCCGATGCCGGGACGCGTGGCTCACGTCGAGGAGGCGGAAGACGAGGCGGATGAGTAGTCGGGAAGCCGACGAAGCCGTTCCGGACGAGCCGCTCGAGCCGCTCGTCGATCTCGTCGACAAGGACGTGCGCGACGAGACGCGCGAGACGAGCCGCGCGAACCTCGGCGTCTATCTCTCGGAGATTTCGCGCATCAAGCTGCTCACGCGCGAGGAAGAGCAGGAGCTGGCGCGGCGTGTGCGCGCCGGCGACGAGGTCGCGAAGCAGCGCATGATCGAGGCCAATCTGAGATTGGTCGTGCAGATCGCGCGACGCTATCTGAACCGAGGGCTGCCGCTGCCCGATCTGATCGAGGAGGGCAACCTCGGCCTGCTGCGCGCTGTCGAGAAGTTCGAGCCGGAACGCGGCACGCGCTTTTCGACCTACGCGACGTGGTGGATCCGCCAG
>DAIRVP010000097.1:0-19937 GCA_036802765.1 Candidatus Rokuibacteriota bacterium | reverse complement strand
CCGTCGGCTGCAGCGAGAACGGACCGGCCGTGAACGTCGCGTCCACGCCGATGGTGTGCCGGTTCTCGATCACGCCACGACCCGACGCATTAGGAAGACCACTGGCCGGGTTCGCGGCGGTGCCGTTGTACGCTGCCGCGACGTCGACACCACCTCGGCCCTGACGGGTCGAACCCGACGTCGGGCCCTGGGCCTGGAGGAACGAATACACCGGCTTGACGGTGAGGCCCTTGAATGGCGTGAACCCGAAGCTCGTGATGACCGCCCAGTCCTCACCGCGGACCCAGCCATCTTTGAATCCGGTCAGCTGCTCCTCGATCTGGACATAGGTCAGGTTGAGCCGCGCTGCCGGCGTGAAGTCAATGCTCAGTGCCACGCCCGGGAAGTCACCGTTGGCATACACCGCGAGCTTGTCGGTCGCGAGCGTGCCGAACGGCTGGGCGCCAAGACGGAGCGTGTTCGGAATCGGGACCGGCAGCGGGAACTCGGTGTAGAGCCACTTGATCTCGACCATCCCGATTGTGTCAGTGTTGATGTCGAAGCCGGCGTTCGCGCCGGCGCCCTGCCGGCCACCTTGGGTGATACCGCCGGTCAGGTTGCTACGCGTGTCGAGGAAGGTGTCGTTAGCACCCGTCTGTCCATAGAAGGCATCGAGCTCGATGCCCAGGACCGCCTTGGCCTTGCCGACTTCGCCGATGATGTCGAACCGGCCGCGCGTGCGTCCGGTGGCCTGCGTGTCCTTCTGTCGGTTGTAGTTGTTGTCGTAGTCCGACAGGTTCTTGCCGAACGTTCCGACTTCGTCGATGAACCCTGTGATCGTCACCTTCGGAGCGGGCGCCTGCGCCATTGCGGGCGGAGCCAACATTCCGAGGACGGCCACGAGGGCGACAGCGAAGACCAACAGTCTCCTCATCACTGCCTCCTCATGAGAGTGAGCTGCAGCAACGAACTGCTGTGCCGCCAAGCAAGGCCGACAGCCACAACAGAAGCAGACTGCGGACGACGACGGTTATAGGTTGGCAGGCCTCAAAACGTCAAGTAAAAAGCACATTGGCTGTCGCGACTTTAGCCTCCGTCGCCCAGGGCTTTGAGGCGCTCGACCGCGGCCCGGCCGAAGGGGGATTCTGGGGCGATCTGTTGCGTACGCCTGAAGAGCGCCTTGGCCTCATCCGGGCGCTTCTGGGCTATGAGGACAAGGCCCAGATTGTAGTAGGCCGCCTGCAGCTGGGGATTGAGGCTCAACGCAAAACGTAGGGCGTCCTCAGCCTCGCGGTACCGCCCAAGGTGGAAAAGCGCGAGCCCGAGATTCTGGTGAGCCAGGTCCAACACTGTCAGCGAAGGCTGCAGGATCGCCTTGCGATAGGCGCCCACAGCGTCTTCCCACCGCCGCGCCTCTGCAAACGCCGTTCCGAGGTGGAAAAGAGCGTCGCCCCGGTTGGGCTCGAGGTCCACCGACTTCGTCAGCTCCCCAATAGCCAGGTCGACCCGGCCCAGGTCCAGGAGCAGGAGGCCGAGGCTGTCGTGATAGAGCGCGGAGGTTGGATCGAGCGCGGTCGCCTCCTGCAGCGACGACAGGGCGAGCGCCGATTGGCCCTGCTTGGCCTGCGTCAGCCCGCGCTCGTAGGCGTTCTGCGCCTGCAACCGCTGCAGCTCGAGCGTCTTCGCAGACGTGCACGCGGACAGAAGCGCCATCATCGCTACCAGTGCAAACGCGCGTTTCATTGACACCTTTGCGCCTCCCATATACCTTTCATAACGTGCCAACGTACGAGTATCAGTGCGAAAAGTGCCATCGCGTTTTCGAGGTGCGGCAGCGCATCACCGAGGCGCCGCTCGACGTCTGCGACGTCTGCGGTGGTCGCGTGAAGCGGCTGCTGTCTCCCGCGCCGTTCATCTTGAAGGGTGAAGGCTGGTACGTCACCGACTATCCCTCCGAATCTCGCAAGAAGGCGAAGGAGGCCGAGAAGTCGACGAACGGCTCCGCCGACAAGGCGGACAAGCCGGCAGCCGACAAGCCCGCGGCCGATAAGCCCGCCGCCTCGACGACGAGCTCTACGGGCGCCGCCTCACCCTCCGCACCGGCAAAGAGCGACTGACAACGATCGGCGCGCCGCGCCGCGCGCGCAGGCGCGCGGCGGCGCTGCCTTCGCGCACCGCGATCTCCAGGCGACCGCTTCCGCCGACCAGAGCGCCTGCTTCCCCCGGCGTCAGCTCTCCATAGGTTCCCACGAATGGCAGCGCGCGCCCGCTAAACCGCACGGTGATCGCGCCGAACGCCTCGAACGACTCCGCGCGGATCGACGTCACGAGATTGCCGAATCGATCGACGTGCAGCACGGTGCCCGCCACCGCGCCGTGCGTCTCGCGCACGCTCGACCAGTGCAGGCGCACGGGATCCTCGACGCGAGGTCCGAGCCGCTCCGGCACAACGCCGAGCGCCAGATGCGCCGCGGCCGGCGCGAACACGTCGCGGCCGTGAAATGTCCGACTGACCGCCCGCAGCCGATACTCCGAGGCGGTGAGCTCGAACGCATGCCACCCCGGCCGTTCGAGGAACGGCGTGAAGAGGCCGTTGTCGGGACCGACGAACCGGGCAGCCTCGGTCACGATCGCGAGCCCGCGCCGGGCGGTGCCGACACCGGGATCAACCACAGCGAGATGGACGGTCCCGGCGGGGAAGAACGGCACGGCCGCCTCCAGCGCCAGCGCGCCCTCGGTCACATCGTGCGCCGCAACCTCGTGGCTGACGTCGACCAGCCGCACGTCACGCGCGATGCCGAGAATCACGCCTTTCATGGCGGCGACGTACGCATCGCGGGTGCCGAAGTCGGTGGTCAGCGTGACGATGGGCGTCATGGCCGGCGGGGCGATCGACGCACCGTCGCGCCCGCGACGGTCACCGGTCGCGGTCGACCACGAAATCGGCGACGAGCGTGAGCAGCTCGCGCTCCTCGGACGGCTCGAACACGTCGAGGTCGCGTTTGGCGTCACGCGCATAGGCGTGCGCGCGCTCGAGCGCATAATCCACGCCGGCGTACTTGAGCACGAGCCGCCGGATCTCCTCGATCTCCAGCGGCTCGAGCGCGCGGCGCCGCAGCAGCGCCCGCACGCGATCGGCCTCCGGAGGGCCGACGCGGTCCAGCATCGCGATGAGCGGCAGCGTCCGTTTGCCCTCCCGCAGGTCGGCGGCGATCGCCTTGCCGAGGCGTTGCTCGTCCGCGATGAAGTCGAGCGAGTCGTCCGACATCTGAAACGCGATGCCGATGTCCAGGCCGTATCGCGTCAGCGCCTCCAGCTGCGCGGGTCCGACGCCGCCCAGCAGTGCGCCGATCCGGCAGCACGCCGACATGAACGATGCGGTCTTCTGGGTGATGATCCGGACGTAGTCCGCTTCGGACGTCAGGCCGCTGCGCTTGAGCTGGAGCTGGTAGACCTCCGCCTCGGTCATCGACACGGTCGCGCGCGCGAGCGTCTCCATGATCGCGCGATCGTTGTCGCGTACCAGCAGGGCGAAAGACTTGGAATAGAGGTGGTCGCCCACCAGCACGGACGCGTCGTCGCCCCACTGCGCGTTGGCCGACGGCTGGCCGCGACGCAGCGGCGCCTGGTCGACGACGTCGTCGTGAATGAGGGTGGCCGTGTGCAGCAGCTCGACGCCGCAGGCCAGTCGCACCGCCCGCGGCCCGCGATAGCCCGCCAGACGGGCCGCGAGCAGGAGCAGGATCGGTCGTAAGCGCTTGCCACCCGCCCCGGCGATGTAGCCGCCCATCTCCTGGATCAGCCCGACCGGCGAGGCGATCTCGTGGCGGATCTCCGTCTCCACGGCGGCAAGGTCCTCGCCGATGAGGGCGCTTACGCGCTCTTTGAGGACCTGCTCCAGAGTCGGCGCCGACACGGCGCCCTACTTCAAGACGACGCGGTCGCGCACCTGGACGTTGGCGCCGGGAGTGATGCTCTGGACCTCCGCCACCGAGAACCGCTCGCGAATTTCGGTGACGCGAGCGACCGCGACCTCCTCGTCGAGCTCGCCGAGCATTTCGCCCGTGACGGGGTGCACGATGGGAATCTTGTCGCGGCGCAGGCTCAGCAGGGTCCCGGGCCGGAGACCGTCGAGGTTCGTGAGGTCGATGACGACGCGGGTCTCGTCGACGTACACCACGTAGCCGCGCTCGGGCGGCTTAGGCGCGGGCGCGGGCACCGGCGTCGGCGCGACCGAGGCCGTGGCACGCGCCGGCGAGGCGGGAGCGCCGCCGGGCGACGCCGGCGGAGCCGTTGCTGCCGCGCTACCGCGCGCGCTGGCCGCGCCCGCTTTGCCTGTATCCGCAGTCTGATACATCGTGCCCTGGCGCGGGCTGATCTTGCCGCCGCCCGGCGGCACGCCGTATTTGGCGACGATTTCCGGCTTGGCGATGATCGCCGACTGGCCCCGGAGCAGCGTCGTCATCGTCGTCGGGACCTTGTCTTCCTCGACCCACACGTACTCCGGCTCGCTCGCGACGTCGCCGAAGCGCGGATTCTTGATGAGAAGCCATCGGGTCTCCGCGGACTTGAGCACCACCGAGGGATCGCCGGGGTCCTGAATGCCGAGGACCTTCTTCACCATGCTGCAACCAGAAAGAGCGACGAGCAGCACGAGGATCCAGACGAGCGACCGAGTCTTCATCCGGCCGGGAGAATAACACATCGGCCGGTCCCGCCAGTCGTCCTGGGAGTTAGTCCTCGACGGGGGGTTCCCAGGGGAACCGCTGCTCTTCCACGGCGCTGTTCGGGAGCAGGGTCTGGCGCCGCGAGAACAGAGCCATCCCCGTGATCGCCGAAATGTACGTCACGTCGAGCGTGATGCTGCCCCGGCGCTCCATGAGCATGGGGACGATCCACCCCGCCACGTCCAGGTTCTTGGCCGCGCGCACGGCACGCTCGGGCTTGGCCAGCATCTCCTCGACACGCAGACCTCCGCTCGCGAACATGTCGTTGACGGTGCTGGGATCCACCACCTGAAACCGCTTGCTACGCTCGAGGACCGTGCCGATCAGGTAGGGGACGCGCCGGAGATCCGCCCCTCCGGAAGTCATATCCAGCACCGGAGCGACGGCGATCTTGATGCGCCCTCGCGTGATGCGCGCGCCATCTTCGGGTTCCGGTCGCGGCTTGTCCGGCGCGGCGATGAAGGAAGCCACAGCGAACTCCGGCTGTACTCGCCTGATATGGGCCCACCCCAGGATGTCCTCGTACCGCCCCAGTGGCTTGCCGGTGAGCGGATGCATGAACGCCGCGCCCTTACGGAAGATCGTGTACTCCTGCCCCACCTGGCCGCCGCGCGAGGAACCGATGTCGAGGAAGATCTCCATCTCGTCGACCGACACGACGATGCCCTCGACCGGCTGGAAGGCCTGGATGAACTCGTCGGCCATGAGCGTGAACGTCCCGCCGATGCGGTCGGCGACGCCGGCCGCCGCGGGCACCGCAGCCATCGCCGTCGCGAGGAAGACCGCCGCGAGGATGCTGACAGCGGCACGGGTCCGCCGCATCAGAAGGTCACCGAGGGCTGGTGCACGCCGAAGACCGCGCGCAGGCGCTCGCAGATCTCGCCGAGCGTCACCGACTGCTCGACGGCTTCGACCAGCCGCGGCATCAGGTTGTCCCGGCCACGCGCCGCTCCCTCCAGGGCGTCCAGTGCGTGTCCGGCGCGGCTGGCGTCGCGCGCCTTGCGCACGCGGGCCACCCGCTCGGCGAGGGCTTCGCTGACGCCCGGATCGACCGTGAAGAGCGACGCCGGCGGCCCGTCCTCGGTGACGAACTCGTTGACGCCGACCACCACGCGGCGCTTGTCTTCGACCTCCCGCTGCCAGCGGTATGCCGCCTCCTGGATCTCGCGCTGCATGAAGGCGATGGCCTGCACGGCACCTCCCTGCTCGTCAATGCGTCGGATGTAGTCCTCGGCCGCAGCCTCGATGTCGCGCGTGAGGCGCTCGACCGCGTAGGAGCCGCCGAGTGGATCGACGGTATCGGCGACCCCCGACTCGTGGGCGAGGATCTGCTGCGTGCGGAGCGCGATGCGGACCGCGCGCTCCGTCGGCAGAGCGAGGGCCTCGTCCATCGAGTTGGTGTGCAGGGACTGGCAGCCGCCGAGCACGGCGGCGAGCGCCTGCACGGTCACGCGGACGATGTTGTTTTCCGGCTGCTGTGCCGTCAGCATGCTGCCCGCCGTCTGCGCATGAAAGCGCAGTATCTGCGAGCGCGCATCGCGGGCGCCGAACCGCTCGCGCATGATCCGCGCCCACAGCCGTCGCGCGGCGCGGAATTTCGCGACTTCCTCGATGAGATCGTTGTGCGCGTTGAAGAAGAACGACAACTGCGGGGCGAAGGCGTCGACCTCGAGCCCGGCGCGCCGCGCGGCCTCGACGTACGCGATGCCGTTGGCGAGCGTGAAGGCCACCTCCTGCACGGCCGTGCAGCCCGCCTCGCGCACGTGATAGCCCGAGATGGAGATCGTGTTCCACTTCGGGACGACGTCGCGGCAGTACGCGAACACGTCGGTGATGAGCCGCATCGAGGGCCCGGGCGGGAAGATGTAGGTGCCGCGCGCGATGTACTCCTTGAGGATGTCGTTCTGCGTCGTGCCCGACACCGCGGCGGGGCTCACGCCCTGGCGGCGCGCGACGGCGACATAGAGCGCCAACAAAATCGACGCGGTCGCGTTGATCGTCATGGACGTCGACACACGATCCAGCGGGATCCCCTCGAACAGGTCCTGCATGTCCTCGAGCGACGCGATCGACACACCGACCTTGCCGACTTCGCCGCGCGCGATCGAGGCGTCCGGGTCGTAGCCCATCTGGGTCGGCAGGTCGAACGCCACGGACAGACCGGTCTGCCCCTGATCGAGCAGGAATCGATAGCGCTTGTTGGTTTCGGCCGCGGACCCGAAGCCCGCGTACTGCCGCATCGTCCAGCGCCGCGAGCGATAGCCGCTCGGATGGATGCCGCGAGTGAATGGGAACTGCCCGGGCGTTTCGGCGCCGGCGTCGGCCGGGACATCGGTGGGCCCGTACACGCGCTTGACGCGCTCTCCCCAGGACGTCACGGGCTCACGCTCACTACTCATCGACGACTCCTCACAGCGGGATGTTGCCGTGTTTCCGTGGCGGGTTGGCGTCGCGCTTCGTCTTCAAGATCGCCAGCGCCGCGCAGAGACGCGCGCGCGTGTCGCGCGGCTCGATCACCTCGTCGACGTAGCCGCGTTCGGCGGCCACATACGGGTTGGCGAACTTCTCGCGATACTCGCGAATGCGCGCGTCGCGGAACGCGCCGTCGTTCGCGGCCTCCAGCTCGCGCCGGTACAGGATGTTCACGGCGCCCTCCGGGCCCATCACCGCGATCTCCGCGGTTGGAAACGCGAGGTTGACGTCGCCCCGAATGTGCTTGGACGACATGACGTCGTAGGCGCCGCCGTAGGCCTTGCGGGTGATGACCGTGAGCTTGGGCACCGTGGCTTCACAATACGCGTAGAGCAGCTTGGCGCCGTGCTTGATAATCCCGCCGAACTCCTGCGCCGTACCCGGCAGGAAGCCTGGCACGTCGACGAAGGTGACCAGCGGGATGTTGAAGCAGTCGCAGAAGCGCACGAAGCGCGCGGCCTTGACCGAGGCGGCGATGTCCAGGCAGCCGGCCAGATGCGCCGGCTGGTTGGCCACGATGCCGACGGGCCGGCCGCCGAGGCGCGCAAAGCCGACGACGATGTTGGGCGCAAACGTCGCGTGCACCTCGAAGAAATAGCGGTCGTCGACCACCGCGCGCACGATCTCCTTCATGTCGTAGGCACGGTTCGGCTGCGCGGGGACGATCGACTGCAGCGCATCGTCTCGCCGATCGACGGGATCCTGCGTCGGGCGGAGCGGCGGGTCCTCGAGATTGTTCTGCGGCAGGAACGTCAGCAGCTCGCGGATCAGCGCCAGGCACTCCTCTTCGCCGTCCGCCGCGAAGTGCGCCACCCCGGACGTGCTGCCATGCGTGCCGGCGCCGCCGAGGTCCTCGGCCGTTACGTTCTCGTGGGTCACGGCCTTGATGACGTCGGGACCGGTCACGAACATGTACGACGTGTTCTTGACCATGAACACGAAGTCGGTGATGGCCGGCGAGTACACCGCCCCGCCCGCGCACGGGCCCATGATGGCGGAGATCTGCGGCACCACGCCGGACGCCAGCGTGTTGCGCAAAAAGATGTCGGCGTAGCCGCCGAGCGAGGCGACGCCCTCCTGGATCCGTGCGCCGCCGGAGTCGTTCAGACCGATGACGGGCGCGCCCGTCTTCATCGCGAGATCCATGATCTTGCAGATCTTCCGCGCGTACGCCTCCGACAGCGAGCCGCCGAACACCGTGAAGTCCTGGGCGAAAACGAACACCGGCCGACCGTGCACGCGCCCCGAGCCGGTGACGACGCCGTCGCCGGGGATCCGCTGCTCGGCCATGTCGAAGTCGTGCGTCTGATGCACGACGAAGCGATCCACCTCGAGAAAGGAGCCGGGATCGAGCAGGAGATCCAGGCGCTCGCGCGCTGTCTTCTTGCCCGCCTTGTGCTGGCGGCGGATGCGCTCCTCGCCCCCGCCGAGCTCCGCAGCGCGGTTGCGCCGCCGTAGCTCTTCGAGACGCTCGTCGGGCGACATGGCTCAGATTATAATTCAGTCTCCAGTGCAACCCTGGGCACTCACAGTCCTGGTGGCATGCGCGGTGCTGCTCACGCTGGCGGCGATCCCGACGATTCTGGCCCTTCGGCGGATGATCCGGCGGGCGGAGAGCGTGCTGACGATCGTCGAGCAGGAGCTGCGGCCGCTCGTGGGCCAGGCTCATGCGCTCACCGACGACGTCCGGAAGCTCACACGAGAGGCCAAGGACGAAATCGAGCGCGTAGGTGAAGTGACCGAGCGCGTGAACGCGGTGGCCGAAGGCGTCGGACGGGCCGTACACGGCCTGGCGGGGCTCGCGCGCGCCGGCCAGCTCATCGGCGTGGCGGCCGGACTGAAACGGGGCTTCGACGTCTTCGTAGCCCGGCTTTCGAAGGAGCAAGGAGATCACCATGGCGGATGACCGGAACGACGCAGCGGGATATCTCGGCTGGTTCTTCCTCGGCGGCCTCATCGGCGCCGCCTCCGCGCTGTTGCTCGCGCCGAAGACGGGCCGCGAGATGCGGGATCAGCTACGCGACCAGCTGCTGGAGCATGGCGGCGAGTTTGCGCGCCGCGCGCAGGCAGTGGCCAGCGACGCGCAGGGCCGGGCAGGCAGCTGGCTCGACAAGAGCCGAGAGGTGTTCGAGGAGCAGACGCAGCGTCTCATGAGCGCTTTCGAGGCGGGCAAGGACGCGATGCGCGAAGAAATCCGCAAGGGCAGCACGCCCCCGCGTGCCTGAGGTCGAGCTTCCGAATCCCGACGAGCTCGGGGAGCGACGCGACAAGGCGTTCAGCCGTCGCGTCGCTCTCACCACGGCCATCTACGCCGTCATCCTCGCCATCGCATCGCTCGGCGCCGGCAACGCGATGAAGCACATGCTGCTCGCCCAGCAGCAGTCCTCCGACCAGTGGGCCTTCTATCAGGCGAAGGTCATCCGCGAGCACCTCTATCGTGCCCAGGCCCTGGTGATGCAGGCGGAGCTCGCCGACGTCGCCGCCGCTCGCGGCCCGCGCCAGGCAAGGCAGCAGGAGCTAGCCACGAGGTTCTCCGAGGAGGAGAAGCGCTACAACGCCGAGAAGAAGGACATCGAGAAGGACGCGAAGCGCCTGGAGCAGGACCGGGACCACTACCGGCAGCGCGACCGCTACTTCGAGTTCGCCGAGGTCTTCCTGCAGATCGCCATCGTTTGCTCCTCGGTGGCGATTCTCGCGAGCTCACGGGCGATGTTCGGCTTCTCGATGATCATGGCCGCGCTCGGCGTGCTGGGCACGCTCAACGGCTTCTTCCTGGTGGTGCGACTCGCCGCGCTCGACCACTAGCCGGCCGGCTTCGGCTTGTCGTCCTTGTCGTCTTCAGACGCGCCTTCGTCGACACCTTTCTTGAATTCGCGCACCGATTTGCCGAGCGAGCGCGCGATCTCCGGCAGCTTGCTGCCCCCGAACAGGACGAGCACGATCACGAGAATGACCATCAGCTCTTGCGTTCCCAAACCGAACATAGCGTTCTCCTCTGTATCGGAGCTTTGCGTACGCCTCGGCCGTGGGTGGCCTGAGAGAGACGCACGGGGCTCCTCTCGTCGATGACATATGGAGCCGAGCGTGCGGGAGGCTCAGACGAGCGGAGGGGCGCGGGAGACGGCGGGGCGTGCAAAACGGGGCGGCGCCAGGACCCGCGCCGCCGAGGACGCCGGGACGACGGCGTGAGGCTCGAGGAGCACCGGCGCCTGGGCGGCAAGCCCGGGCGTCCCGTCCCAGACGAGTGCGAGGATTTCGTCGGCATCGCCGCCGTCGTACACGCCGGGGACCCACGTGGGGTCCGGCACGTTGCCGGCGGCCAGCGCCGGCGCAAACAGCGCGACGAGGACCAGGACGGCTGCGGCGAGGCGCGTCACGATCTGATGCTACGGTCGCGCCAGGGGCGGGTCAACGACGCGACACACGGTCGCGGAATTGACGAAGCACCGCGGCGTGCTGTAACTTGCGATTCGTTCGTCAGATGAAACGACCGAACATCGCCGCGCTGATCCTACTCGTGCTCGTCGCCCTGGCCGCTCAGGGCGCCTGCGTGCCCCACACGCATACCGGCCATGGCGTTGGGCTGTTCAACCAGGAGCACGACCTCACGCTCCTCGCCACGACTGGCATGGCGGCGCCGCTTTCCACCGCCGTGTTGCTGTTCGTGGTCATGGTCACGGTTCCACTGGCCGTCTCGGTGCCGCCGGCACCGATCGTCTTCGTCAGCCGCGACGCCGAGTCGCGCGCCCCTCCCGCCTAACTCCTCCCGAGCGCTTCATCGCATCGTCACCCGTCACGCGTGACGGGTGCGGCTCCCTCACTCGGAGGAGGAGATCATGCATCGATTGCTCGAAACATTGATTCGACGTGCGGTGGCTTCGGCACTCGCCGTGATGGTGGTCGCGGGGCCGTTCACGGCGCCCGCACAGCAGCCGGGCGGCGACTCGCAACTTCGTCAGGAAATCGACGCCCTCAAAGAACAGCTACGGCGCGTCGAGCAGCAGATGCGTCAGCAGGAGGAGCTGATTCGGCGACTCACCTCGCCGCCGGCCGCTCCACCGGGCGCCCCGCCGGCAACGGCGCCGCCAGGGGCACCGCCTCCACCGGCTGTCACGGCGCCCCCGCGACCGTTGACGCCGCCTCCCGGCACCGCGCCCGCCTATGTTCCCGACGTCGAAGAGCTCAAGCGGATGGTGCTGCAGGAGATCCAGCCGCAGTTGGCGGCCGCCAACAAGACGTTCCCGTCACAGTTCAATCCGGCCATCGGCTTCGTCGTCGACACGGTGTTCTCGCACAGCCGGCAGAACAAATCGAACTTCGAGTTCCGATCGGCCGAGATAGGAATCTCGGGCAACATCGATCCGTTCGCGCGCGCGTACGGCATCATCAACGGCACGACGGACGGCGTGGACGTCGAGGAGGCGGCGATCGTGACCACGTCGCTCCCTTGGGGCCTCACCGTCAAGGGTGGCCGCTTCTTCGCCGACTTCGGCCGATTGTCCACGTTCCACGATCACGATCTGCCGTTCGTGAACCGGCCGCTCGTGCTCGACGAGTACGTCGGCGGGGAATCCCAGGCCGACGGTGTCGAGGTCAACTGGCTGGTACCGATCCCTCACTACGTGTCGTTCACGGCCGGCATGTACAACAAGATCGGTGCCGACAACGAGCGCGTCGACAATCGCGTGCCGCGCGATCTATCGGAGTTCACCTATCTCGCGCGGCTGAGCACGTACTTCAATCTCACGGAGTACCTGGGCGTGGACTTGGGCACGAGCGACGCGTACACGCCGGAGGTGCGGATCGAGGGACTCAAGCCGCGCAATCTGTTCGGCGTGGATCTGACGGTGCGCTATACGCCGCCGAGCCAGGCGGCCTACCGCGGGCTGATCTGGGGCACCGAGTTCCTCATCAACCACGAGGCGCGGCCCGGCATCGTCCCGACCGAGGACTCGCCCAACCAGGTCTTCCGCTTCAAGGATGCGTTCGGCCTCTACAGCTATCTCGAGGCGCGGCTGACGCGCCGGTACTACCCCGGCGTGCTCTACCAGTGGGTCCAGGATATCGACCGGCCGTCGCTGGTCACCTGGTCGATCTCCCCCTACTTCACGATCTGGCTCTCGGAGTTCCAGCGCCTGCGCCTGCAGTACGCGCATGTCGAGAGCAACCAGCCTCGCACGCGGCCAAGCGACGACCAGTTCTTCCTGCAGTGGACAGCCGTCATCGGCAGTCACGTCCACGGCTTCCGTGACCGTTAGGAGATCATCATGAGACGCTTGCTGCTGCCCGTCCTCGCCGTTGTCGTCGCGCTGCTTCCAGCCGACGTCGGTGCGGCGAAGAAGATTCGTATCGTGACCACCATCACCGATCTCGCCGACATCACGCGGCAGGTCACCGGGGATCTGGCGGACGTCACCAGCATCGCCACGGGCGTGGAGGACGTTCACGCGGTGCCGATGAAGCCCAGCTTCGCGGTGACGCTGAATCGCGCGGACGTCGTGATTCTCATGGGCCTCGAGATGGAGCACGCCTTCTTGCCCGGTCTTCTCGAGGCGAGCCGCAATCCCAAGATCCAGCGCGATCAGCCCGGCTACATCGACTCCTCGGTGTACGTCACGCCGCTCGAGGTGCCGACGCGGCTGGACCGCTCGCTCGGCGATATCCACCCGATGGGAAATCCACACTTCAACCTCGACCCGGGCAACGGCAAGAACATCGTCCGCGCCATCGTCGACGGCCTGTCGCGCAACTATCCGGAGCACGCGGCGGCGTTCAAGAAGAACGGGGACGCTTACAACGCCAGGCTCGACGAGGCGATCGCGCGCTGGCAGCGCGAGGCGGCGCCGCTGAAGGGCAAGAAGTTCGTCAGCTATCATCCAGACATGATCTATCTCGCCGAGCGCTTCGGCATGATCCAGTTCGGGACGATCGAGATCCGACCCGGTATCGATCCCACTCCGGCGCACGTCGCCGATCTGATCGAGCGGATGCGACAGAACAAGGTCGACCTCGTCATCCGCGAGCTGCACTACCCGGCTGGGCTGGCATCGACGGTGGCGCAGTCGACGGGGGCCAAGCTGGTCGAGATCCCCTCGATGGTCCGCGGCGTGCCGGAGGCAAGGGACTACATCAGCTTGATTGACTACAATGTGCGGACGTTGGTGAATGCGGTCAAAGGAGGCTGACGCCCCGTTTTGTGTCTGCTGAGACTGCGGGACGTCAGCCTGGGCTACGGCAATCGCCCGGTGCTCGAGCACGTGGATCTCGAGCTCGCTCGCGGAGAGTTCCTGGCGCTTCTCGGACCGAACGGCGCCGGCAAGACCACGCTGCTTCGCGGGATCGTCGGCCTGCTGGCCCCGACGGCAGGAAGCATCGAATACGAGCTGGACCGGCGCGCGAGCCCTCTAGGCTATGTGCCGCAGCGAGAAACGCTAGACCCGGCATTTCCGCTCACCGTGTTCGAAGTCGTGCTGATGGGCACCTACGCCCGTCTCTCCGCATGGCGGCGCGCTGGAGCTCATCAGCACCGCGTCGCCCGGCACGCGCTCGAGCTCGTGGGACTGCCGGCCCTCGCCGACCAACGCTTCGCCGACCTTTCGGGCGGTCAGACTCAGCGCGTACTGATCGCGCGCGCCCTCGCGGCAGAGCCGAGCTTGCTGGTCCTCGACGAACCGACGGCCGGCATCGACGCCGACGCGACGGCCGCGATCATGGGCGTGCTGAGCCGTCTCAACCGCGACGACGGCCTCACCGTGCTCCTCGTCACTCATCAAGTCAGGGTGCTGCAGGGCGTGGTCAAGGCGGTCGTCTGGGTGCAGGACGGAGGCGCCGCGCGCGGCGGCCTCGAAGAAACGCTCGCGCGGCACACGATGGCCGCCGTGCTGTGAGCGGGCGCGCGTGAACACCGTTGTCGAAGTTCTGAGTCCCGGCTTTATCCTGCGCGATGCGCTCATTGCGAGCGTGCTCGTCGGCCTCGTGTGTCCCCTGGTTGGCGTCTACTTCGTACTGCGCCGGATGATCTTCCTCGGTGTCGCCCTGCCTCAGCTCGCCGCCGCCGGGATCGCGTTCTCGCTGCTCATGCACCGTATGTTCGTCGGGCCGCACCCGCACGGCGGAGCCAGCGACGCGATGATGGCGCGGCTCGGGGCCACGGCGTTCACGCTCGGTGGGATCCTCTTGCTCGCGCTGCTCGAGCGGCGCGGGCGCGAATTCGTCGAGGCGCGCATCGGCATGACGTTCGCCATCGCGGGCGCGCTCACGATCCTGTTCCTCGCCGCCGACCCGTGGGGCGAGGCCCACATCGTGAACCTCCTCAAAGGAGAGCTGCTGGCCGCGACCGAGACGAGCGTGGTCTTTCTCGCAGCCGTCCTCAGTGCGGTCGTCATCGCGCTGATCGCTTTTCAGAAGGAATTCCTGCTCGTCTCGTTCGATCACGACCTGGCCGTCGTGTTCGGCAAGCGCACGACGTTCTGGGATGCCCTGCTCTATCTGCTGTGCGGCGTGACCATCTCCTTCGGCGTGCTCGCCGCCGGGCCACTGGTGACGTTCGGATTTCTGCTGGCGCCTCCGCTCGCGGCTCGTCAGATGACCCGGCGCATGGTGACGTTCTCGGTCGTCTCCTCCGCCATCGGCGGTGTGACGGCGTTCGTCGGCTTTTGCGCCGCCTATCGTTACGACATGCCGCTCGGGCCCACCGAGGTCGCGATCAGCGCCGGGGTCGTGCTCCTCGTGAGCGCGGGCGACTGGCTGCGGCGCGCACTGGCGCCTCACCCCGCGTGAGCGCGCTGCTCTGGCTGTGCTTCGCGTTGTCCGGCGCGGGCGCGCTCGGTCTCGAGCTGCTCTGGTTGCGTTCGGCGGGCCTCGTGTTGGGGACGACGGCGGCGACGGCGGCCACGGTGGTCGCGGGTTACTTCGTCGGGCTGGCCGCGGGCGCCCTTCTCGCACGTCGCCCGAGCGCGAGACCGGTCCGGCGCTACGCGATCCTCGAGCTCCTCGTCGCGGCGGGCGCAGTGGCGTCGTGCGCGCTGTTTCAATGGCTCAGCAGCGACGGCGCCCAGGCGGCGCTGGCCGCCCTCGGGCCGCTCGGCCGTATCCTCGTGGTCGCCATCGCGATCACTCCGGTGACGCTGGCACTTGGGGCGACGCTCCCGACGCTCGTGCACGCGCTCGCTTCCGCCGACCTCGTGGGCCGGCGAGGCGGCGCGCTGTACGCGTTGAACACACTCGGCGGCGCTGCCGGCGTCGCGGCCATGGGATTCGGCCTGCCGGTCGCCGTCGGCGTGAAAGCGAGCTATCTGATCGCCGCGTCCGCGCACGCGCTTGCAGGCGTTCTTGCATTCTGGATCGGCGAGGCGTCCAGCGCGGCGCCGGCGGTCGAGTCGGCGGCGCCTGCACGTTCATCGCGACGGCTTTCGCTCGCCGCCTTCGGCGTCGGCGGTCTTGGCATGGGTCTGGAGATTCTCTGGGTGATGCTGTTCGCCCAGGTCCTGCACAATTCCGTCTACTCCTTCGCGGCGGTGACCGTCGTGTTCGTGCTGGCGCTCGCGGCCGGCGCGGCGCTTTCGGCGTTCCTGCTCCGCCTCATCAGCCCGGCGCGCGTGGCCGCGGCGAGCCTCGTCGTCGCGGGGATCGCATCGCTGCTGGGATTCTGGGGCTTCGTTCGACTCACGGACGGACTGCAGTACGTCGGCATGCGCGGCGGCCTCGGCGAGTACGTTGCCCGAATCATCGGCCTGGCGGCGCTGACGGCGGGGCCCGGCACGCTGGCGGCCGGCGCTGTGTTGCCCGCGCTCTGGGCGGCGTTCGGCGAGCGTCGCAGCGCCTCGCGTCCCGTCGGCGTGCTGAGCGGGGCGAACCTGCTGGGCGGCGCGCTCGGCGCGCTCATCGCCGCGTTCGCGATCGTGCCGTTGCTCGGCCTCCGCGCCGGATTTCTGCTGGCGGCGATCCTGTATCTCGTGGCGGCCGCGGTCATGAGCGAGAATGACCGGATCCTTCGCGGGCTCGCATACGCGGCGGTCGTCGTCGCGGTGCTCCTCGATCCCATTCGGGCGCCGCTGATGCATCTGAAGGCCGGCGAGAGCGTGCGCGCGACCGCCGAGAGCGCCGCGGGAATCGTTACGGTCGTCGACACCGCCGGCGATACGCAGCTCCGGCTCGACAACTATTACGTGCTCGGCGGCACCGCGGCCGAGCGCAACGAGCGACGGCAAGGACTGGTGCCGCTTCTGCTACATCCCTCGCCGCGGCGCGTGGCGTTCCTCGGAATGGCGACCGGCATCACAGCCAGCGCCGCGCCCGCGCTCGGCGTCGCTGACACCACCGTGATCGAAGTGGTGCCTGCCGTCGCCGCGCTCGCGAAGACGCACTTCGGCCAATGGAATGCCGATCTGCTCGACCGACGGGACGTGAAGCTCGTCGTTGACGATGGGCGCCGGTACCTGGCAGCGAACGCTGCATCGTTCGACGTGATCGTGTCGGATCTGTTCGTGCCCTGGCACGCCAGCGCCGGCAGTCTCTACTCGCTCGAGATGTACCGGACGATCAGCCGGCGGCTGGCGCCGGGCGGCCTGTTCTGCCAGTGGCTGCCGTTCTATCAATTGACGCGCGAGGAGTTCGAGGTGATCGCGCGCACATTCCTCGCCGTCTTTCCGCACACGACGCTGTGGCGAAACGACTTTTACCCCAACCGTCCCGTCCTCGGCCTCATCGGCGCCAAAGAGCCGCTCGTCGTCGATCTCGATCGCGCGGGCCGTCGGCTGGCCGCGCTGCCCGAGTGGAGTCGGGACTCGTTCCTGACAGCGCCACGCTCGATCGCCATGCTCCACGTCGCCGACCTGTCCGACGTGCCCGACATCATCGGCCGGGCGCCGCTGAACCTCGACGATCGGCCGGTGATCGAGTTCCTCGCGCCGCGACTCACGCGGATGGGCGCGGCGGGCGATAAGGACTGGCTCACTGGTGAGGCTCTCGCGCAGTACACGGAGATGTTGTCGGCGAAGCTCGTCGGCCGAGCCGAGCCCACATTGCCGACCACGCCGGAGATCGCACAGGCTCGGCGGGCCGGAGCGGCGCTGTTCCGCTATGCGATCGCGGCGACCGGCGGAGACGCCGCAGGGGCGGAGGCGCTGATGCGTGAGGTGAGCGAGCTGGTGCCCGACGTCGTGGCGAGCGCGAACCGAGAGATGGGCGACGCCGGCCTGGCCGACGTCCGTCGTACGCTCGGGTCGTTGCGCGTCGAGCAGGAGCGGCTGCGCCAGCAGCTGCAATCGATGGAGCAGCGGCTCCGCCCCGCCGGAGCGCAGCGATGATCACGCGGCTCGCCGTCATGGTTCTCGTGGCGGCGATGCTCAATGGCTGTGCGACCTCGCGCCGCGCACCGCTGCAGGTCTCGCGCAACGTCACCGTTCTGCCCACGAACAATCTCACCGGGGACCCGCTGCTCGTGATGGGCGCCGGTCTCATCGACCGCTACGTGCGCCGCACCGGCGAGGTCAGTGTCGGCGACGTGCTGCAGTCCGAAGCCCGATACCAGCTTCAGCTGAAGGGCTTCGACGTTGCGTTGTGGCAGACGGCCGGCGCGCCGCAGGAGCAGGCTCCGAAGAACCTGGACGCAGCACTCGAGATGGCCCGCCGGAACGGAACGAAGAGCAGCGTGCTTTATCTGGAGATTCGGCGCTGGGAGGCCGACGCGCCGACGCAGACGCGCTTCGTCATCGTCGGCTTGAGCGCGAGCCTGCTCGATCCGGTCAGCGGCCGCGAGATCTGGCACGAGAACCATGCCCCGGCGCCGGTGGGGACGCAGGGCACCATCAGCGTCGAGGCGGCATACGTCGCCGCCGCGCGTAAGGTCATCGCTGAAATGCTGGCGCCCCTCAAGCCGGAGCCGCCTGCGAAGTAGGGCTCAGCCCCGGCGCCAGTCGACGTGCGCGCCGAGGATGCGGTCGGCGACGAGATTTCGCATCATCTCCAGCGTGCCGCCGCCGATGGCGAACATCCGCGCGTCGCGCATCATGCGCTCGAGCGGCAGCGTGCGGCCGTAGCCGGCGGCGCCGTGGATCTGGAGTGCCTCGCTGGTGACGTATTGCGCCGTCTCCGCCGCGAACGTCTTGGCCTTCGCAGCCTCGAGCGCGTCGGGAAAGCGCTCGCGGGCGCGGGCCGCCGCGCGATGGATCATCAGCCGCGCGGCGTCGATCCTGATCGCCATGTCGGCGAGCTTCCACCGGATGCCCTGAAAGTCGCCGATCGGGCGTCCGAACTGCCGGCGCGCCGTCGCGTACCCGAGCGCCTTCTCGTAGGCGCCCTGCGCGAGACCGAGCGCCACGGTGGCCGCGCCGAGTCGCTGACCGTTGTAGGCGGCCATCAGCTTTTTGAAGCCGTCGCCCGGCCCGACCAGCAGATTGTCCTTCGGCACTTCGCAGCGCTCGAAGTGCAGCTCGCCCTCGGGGATGCCGCGCAGGCCCATCATGTACTCGCGCCGCCCGATGCGGAAGCCGGGCGTCTCACGCTCGACGAAGACGCCGCCGATGCCGTCGGCGCCAGGCCGCCCGCCGAAGCGCCCGTAGACGAGATAGAGTCGTGACGTTCCCGCGCCGGTGATCCAGCACTTGTGACCGTCGATCCGATAGCCGCCCGGCGTCTCCTCGATCCGCGTTTCCATGTCGGTCGCCGCCGAGCCCGCCGCCGGCTCGCTGATCGCGATGGCCGGCTTCTCGCCCTCCAGCACCCACGGAAACCACCGGCGCTTCTGCGCGTCGGTGCCATAGGCGTTCAGTGCGCCGACGGTGCCGAGATTGCCCTCGACGACGATCCGCCCGGTGATGCCGCACGCGCGCGCGATCTCTTCGATGACCAGGATGACGTCGAGCAGCGGCCGACCGCCGCCGCCGTACGCCGTCTTGACGGTCATGCCCATGAAGCCCGCCGTCACCAGGTCCTTGACGTTGTCCCAGGGATACTGCTCGGTCGCGTCCCAGCGTGCGGCGCGCTCGGCGAAGGTGCCGTCGGCCAGATCCCTGGCACGCTTCTGGAGCGCCTGCTGCTCGGCGGTGAGCTCGAAATCCATGCGGGGCCTAGATGTGAATTGCGTGGCCGAGGGCGGCCAGCGTGGCCTCGAGCGCCGCCTCGGACAGCGTCGGGTGCGCGTGGATCGTGTGCATGATCTCGTCCACCGTCGCCTCGAGCGTGCGCCCGACCGCGAACTCGTGGATCATCTCCGTCGCCTCGGGACCGATGATGTGCACGCCTAGGATCTCGCCCGTCTTCTTGTCGGCGATCACCTTGACGAACCCTTCCGTCTCGCCCAGCGCCACCGCCTTGCCGTTGGCCGTGAACGGAAACTTCCCGATCGCGAGCTCACGGCCGCCCTCTTTCGCCTTGGCCTCCGTGAGACCAATGGAGGCCACCTGAGGCCGACAGTAGGTGCACGACGGGACGTTTCCGTAGTCGATGGGTCGCGGATTCTTGCCGGCGATTGCCTCCGCTGCCACGACACCTTCGGCCATCGCCTTGTGCGCCAGCAGCGGCGCGCCCGCCATGTCGCCGATCGCGTAGACGCCTTTGACCGAGGTTTCCATGGTCGGCGAGACCTTGACGAAGCCGCGCTCCATCGCCACGCCGAGCGCCTCGAGACCGACACCTTTCGTGCGGGCGCCGCGGCCGACCGCCATCAGCACCTGCGCGGCTTCGAACCGTCCCCCGTCGGTGTCGACAACGACGCCAGCGCCGCCCGGCTTCACCGCGCTCACCTTCACCCCGGTCTTG
>DAIRVP010000096.1:0-20181 GCA_036802765.1 Candidatus Rokuibacteriota bacterium | reverse complement strand
CATGGCCATCATGCTGATCACCCACGACATGGGCGTCATCGCCGAGACCGCGCAGCGCGTGGTCGTCATGTATGGCGCGCAGGTCGTCGAGGAAGCGCCGGTCGGCGAGCTCTTCAAGGAGCCGCTGCATCCGTATACGCAGGGGCTGCTGCGCTCCATTCCGCGGATCGATGTGGCCGCCACCAGCAAGAAAAAGCTAGAGCCGATTCCGGGTACCGTCCCGACCCTGCGGGGCCCGGAGAAGCCGGGCTGCCGCTTCGCGCCGCGATGCGCGCTCGCGAAACCCATGCACTTCGAAAACACACCGCCGCTCAAGGAAGTGCGGCCGGGCCACAAGGTGGCCTGCTTCCTGTACTGAGAGGCCACGCCATGGCAGAGCCCCTCCTCAAGGTTCGCAATCTCAAGAAGTACTTCCCGATCCGTGGCGGCCTCTTCTCGCGTGAGGTCGCGCGTGTGCACGCGGTGGACGACGTGTCGTTCGACGTCATGCCCGGCGAGACGCTCGGGCTCGTGGGCGAGTCGGGCTGCGGCAAGTCCACGACCGGCCGCTCCATCCTGCGACTGATCGAGCCGACCTCGGGCGAAGTCTCGTTCGAGGGCAAGAACGTCACGACGCTCGACAAGCGCTCCCTGCGCGCGCTGCGCAAGGAGATGCAGATCATCTTCCAGGATCCGTACGCGTCGCTGAATCCGCGGATGACGGTGGGATCGATCATCGGCGAGGCCCTGGTCATCCACAAGCTGGCGCCGAACCGTCGCGCGCGTGAGGAGCGCGTCGTGCAGCTGCTGGAGACGGTCGGCCTGTCGTCCGAGCATCTGCGACGCTACCCGCACGAGTTCTCGGGCGGTCAGCGGCAACGCATCGGCATTGCGCGCGCGCTCGCCGTCAGTCCCAAGCTGATCATCGCTGACGAGCCCGTCTCCGCGCTGGACGTCTCGATCCAGGCGCAGATCATCAACCTGCTCGAGGATCTCCAGACCAAGTTCGGCCTCACGTACATCTTCATCGCGCACGATCTCTCCGTCGTCGAGCACATCAGCACGCGCGTGGCGGTGATGTACCTGGGCAAGATCGTCGAGATCGCGCCGGCCAAGGAGCTCTACACCAACCCGAAGCACCCCTACACGGAGGCGCTGCTCTCGGCGGTGCCGATTCCCGATCCGACGATGAAGCGCAAGCGCATCCTGCTCGAGGGCGACGTGCCGAGCCCGATCAATCCGCCCTCGGGCTGCCGGTTTCACACGCGCTGCAGCCTGCGCGTGCCGTCGTGCTCGCAGAATGAGCAGGTGCTGAAGCAGATCACCCCGAACCACTGGGTGGCCTGCCAGGTGCGCACGGGCGTCGCGACCGGCTGAGGCGGATCCACTGCCGACGCTGCGCGTCCGCGACGTCGGGATGTTCTATGTCGAAGCGGGCGCCGGCGAGCCGCTCGTCCTCGTGATGGGCTTCGGCGGCGATCACCTCGCCTGGGGTCTCCAGCTGCCGGCCTTCGCTGAGCGCCATCGCGTGATCACCTTCGACAATCGCGGTGTCGGACAGACCGATGCGCCGGACATTCCGTACAGCATCGCGATGATGGCCGACGACACGGTCGGTCTCATGGACGCCCTCGGCATCGACCGCGCGCACGTGTGCGGCGTATCGATGGGCGGCATGATTGCGCAGGAGATCGCGCTGCGGCATCCGGCGCGCGTGCGCACACTTCAGCTGCACGCGACGCTGGCCCGGCCCGATGCGTACATGCACGAGCTGTCTGCCGTCTGGCGCGAGCTGCGGCCCAAGCTCGGACGCGAGGAGTGGTTGCGGACAATCGCCCTGTGGCTGTTCGCGCCGCTCACGTACGCCGAACGTCCGCAGTTCGTCGAGCTGGTGATTCAGAACGCGCTCGCGAATCCGTATCCGCAGTCGCTCGTGGGCTTCTACCGCCAGGGCGAGGCCGTGCGCGGTCACGACACGCTCGACCGCCTCGCTGACATCCGCTGCCCGACGCTGGTGAGCGTCGCCGAGCACGACATCCTGGTGCCGCCCCGCTTCTCACACGCTATCGCGCAGCGCGTTGCCGGCGCCGAGCTGAAGATCCTCGCGGACGCCGGCCACGCATACATGTGGGAGCAAGCGGACGGGTTCAACGCGATGTGTCTCGACTTCCTCGCGCGTCACCGCTGACGCGCCGTCCGCGCTTCGCGCACCGCCGCGTGCAAGATCTTCAGCGGCGCGCGGCATGTCAACATCGGTCCGACCGAGCGTCGACCACACAGTGCGCGCTTAGACGACACGCCTGCGCTCGTCATCGATGGCGTTCGCATTGCACGCCTTTGCGCGATTCGCGGCGCGCGCTGCGGAGGCAGGGAGGAAGTGCACATGCAGGGACCGGATCGTCTGCTGGAGCTGTGTCGCGGCGGCCGCATGCGGTGGATGGGCGAGGGATGGCTGGCGGAGCCCGACGAAGTCGTCAACGCGCTCGCGAGCGAGGGATTCCAGGAGTGCAAGCGTGAAGTCACGCGCAACCCCGCAAACCGCACACCGACCGGCGGCGTCTGGCAAGGCCTGAACGCGCAGACCGGCGCGGTGGCGTCAGCGGTGTGGGTGCAGGGTGGCGACCGGTCGCTCGTGTTCATCGAGATCGACGGCCGCCGGGTCGACGAAAGCTAGCGGAGATCGAGGAGCGCCACGGCTTTGCCGGGGCGCGACGAGCGTTGGGGAGTTTGAGGCGGTGCCGTTACGCGACGCGAATTGGGGAGGTATTGGAGGGGGCCGTCCAGCCCCCTCTAATCCCAGAGATAGGCGCGGGGGTTGACCGAGTGCCCCTTGACCAGGATCTCGTAGTGCAGGTGTGGCCCCGACGAGCGGCCGGTGTTGCCGGTGTACGCGATGAGCGTGCCCCGCTCGACCTTCTGGCCGGCTTTCACGTTCACCTGCGAGAGATGACCGTACAGGCTCTTGATGTCCTGGCCGTGGTCGATGATCACCGTCGTGCCGTACTCCGGCGCCGTGCCCGCGAAGAAGACGATGCCCGCCGCCGGCGCCTGCACAGGAGTGCCGCGGTTCGCGCCGATATCGATGCCGGCATGAAATTCCTGGTCGTCGGTCCAGGGCGACTTGCGCCGGCCGAACTCGGAGTTGACCGAGCCACGCACCGGCCAGCGTGACGGCAGCGAGGCGAGCGCCTTGCCCGCGCGCGTCATCAGCCGATCGAGCGCGCGCAGGTTCTCGCCTTCCTGCATGATCGTTTCGGTGAGGCGATTGAGCTCCTCACTCGCCGACGGGCCGTTCAGATGGTCGGGCGGCGTGGTCGCGCCGCCGATTCCGCGGTCGCGGCTGCCGCGCCCGGCGTCGGGGCCGAATGGCTCCTGGATTCGGGCGTGCATATCGCGCCACGCGCTGACTTCCTTGCGCAGGTCGGCCACGCGACGGTTGAAGTCGTTGATGGTCTTGCGTTGCTCCGCGATCTGCGTGGCGAAGGTGGCGGAGTCGCGCGTCAGCTGGCGGAGCTGCAGCCAGTCACCGACGAGCGCGCCGACCGTGGTCACCGTGGCCGCGACGGCGACGAAGCCCGCGACGGCCAGCGGGCGCGCGAAGTTGAACCGCACGACGCGGACGCCGTCCCCGCGCATGACCAGAAGGCTGAACTGCCCGCGGTGCGGATTGTTGCTGCGGCGCTTGCTGCTGCCATACGACGACGGTGCCTTATAAGAGGAAGGCGACCGGTCGGGGCCCAGCCGACGGCGCCACCAGCCGCCGGGACCACCGGATTTCGTGGCCGGCACCGCGCCGCGGACGTCGTCGACCATCGTGTCGATCGCCGTGACCGCCTGCGCCAGGTCGCCCATGGCGCGCACTCAGGCGCAAGCGACGTGCCGAGACGTCTCGACGGAAAATCAATAACTTCACCATGCGGGGCGGGACAGAGCGACACGCAAGACGTCACGACCGTCCACGAATTGACCGGTCTCACGCGAGCCGGCGACGCCGCGTAAGTCCGCGTCATCGCTCCATTCGTTGACACTTTGCGCGCGGCTTCGGTATCATCGCGAGACACTCTCAGAGGGGAGCGGCCGCGATGGAGGAGTTCTACCGGATCAAGCGCCTGCCACCATACGTCTTCGCCGTCGTGAACGATCTGAAGACGAAGGCTCGCGCTCGCGGCGAGGACGTCATCGATCTCGGCATGGGCAACCCCGACATGCCGACCCCCAAGCACATCGTCGACAAGCTCGTCGAAGCCGCCCGGAATCCGAAGAACCACCGCTATTCGGCGTCGCGTGGGATCACCCGGCTGCGCGTCGCGATGATGAAGTGGTACCGCGACCGCTATCACGTCCAACTCGATCCGGACTCCGAAGTCATCGCCACGATCGGCGCCAAGGAAGGCATGGCGCATTTGGCGCTGGCGGTGCTGCAGCCGGGCGATGGCGTGCTCGTGCCCAATCCCACGTATCCGATCCATTCGTACTCGGTGGTGATCGCCGACGGTCAGCTGCGCTCGGTGCCGCTCACGCCGGACGGAGATTTCTTCGCGCGGCTGCAGGAAACGACCCGGCTCGCATGGCCGAAGCCGCGAATGCTGATTCTCTCGTTCCCTCACAATCCGACGACGATGTGCGTGGACCGCGACTTCTTCGTCAAGGTGGTGGACTTCGCGCGCGACCACCGCATGATGGTCGTGCACGACTTCGCCTATGCGGACTTCACCTTCGACGGCTACACGCCGCCGTCGTTCCTGTCAGTGCCCGGCGCCAAAGAGGTCGGCGTCGAGATCTTCTCGCTGTCGAAGTCGTACAACATGCCCGGCTGGCGGATTGGATTCGTGTGCGGCAATCCGCGCATGATCGCCGCGCTCGCGCGCATCAAGTCGTATCTCGACTACGGCGCGTTCCAGCCGATCCAGATCGCGAGCATCATCGCCCTGGAGGGTGATCAGAAGGTCGTCGAGGAGATCGTCGAGGTGCACCGTAAGCGTCGCGACGTGCTGGTCGATGGCCTCAACAAGCTCGGCTGGCAAGTGACGAAGCCGAAGGGCACGATGTTCGTGTGGGCGCCGATTCCCGAGGCATTCCGCGCCATGGGCTCCCTGGAGTTCGCGAAGCTCTGCATCCAGGAGGCGAAGGTCGCGGTGTCGCCGGGCATCGGCTTCGGCGAGTACGGCGACGGCTACGTGCGCTTCGCCCTCGTCGAGAACGAGCAGCGCATCAAGCAGGCGCTCCGCGGCCTCAAGCACATCTGTCGTTGAGTGGGGGCCCCGACATAGCAGCCCCCACACCCCCCACGCTCGTCGCGCCCCGGCAAAGCCGAGGCGCTCCTCGATGACGCCCGTCGACGAAGTCCGCATCGGTCTGCTGGGACTCGGCACCGTCGGCGCCGGCGTCGTGAAGATCCTCGCCGCGCAGCGCCAGAGGCTCGAGGAGCGCGCCGGTTGCCGGCTCACCCTCGCCGCGATCGCCGACACCGATCTCATCCGACCGCGCGAGGGTCTGGACCTCACCGCGCTCCCGATGATCGGCGACGCCGCGAAGGTCTTGAGCGACCCGCGTGTGCACATCGTCATCGAGCTCGTGGGCGGTCTCGAGCCCGCGCGCACCTTCATCCTCCGCGCGCTGGCTGCCGGCAAGCACGTCGTCACCGCGAACAAGGCGCTGCTCGCGCATCACGGCGCGGAGCTGTACGAAGAAGCGGGCCGCCGCGGACTGACGCTCGCGTTCGAGGCGGCGGTGGCCGGCGGTATCCCGCTCATTCGCGCGGTCAAGGAAGGCCTGGTCGCGAACTCGATCCTGTCGCTGGCCGGCATCGTCAACGGGACGTGCAACTACATCCTGTCGAAGATGACGGACGAGAATCTCGATTTCTCGCTCGTGCTCAAGGAGGCGCAGGCGCAGGGTTACGCAGAGGCGGATCCGACGCTCGACATCGAGGGCATGGATTCGGCCCACAAGCTGCAGATCCTCGTCTCACTCGCCTTCCGCACCTTCATCGACCTCAAGGACATCCACACCGAGGGCATCACCCGCGTGACGGCGGCCGACATCGCGTACGCGCGTGAGCTCGGCTACCGCATCAAGCTGCTGGCGATCGCCAAGCGGGTCGAGGGCGGCGGTCAGGGCGGCGATGGCGCCGGCGTCGAGGTGCGGGTGCACCCGACCATGATCCCCGCGAGCTCCCCGCTTGCGGCCGTCTCCGGCGTGTTCAACGCGGTGTTTATCACCGGCGACGCCGTCGGCGATCTCATGTTCTACGGTCGCGGCGCCGGCCAGATGCCGACGGCGTCCGCGGTGTGGTCGGACGCGCTCGAGATCGCGCGGCGGATCGCGCACGGCATTCCCGCGCTCGCGCTGGAGCTGCCGTCGGTAGGCCCGGCGGCGCTGCCGCTGAGGGCGATGGAGACGATTCGCTGCTGCTATTACCTGCGCGTGATGGCCCAGGACAAGCCCGGCGTGCTCTCGCGCGTGGCGGGCATTCTGGGCGAGAACGACATCTCGATCGCGAACGTCATCCAGAAGGGGCGCGGCACGCGCGAAGCGGTGCCGGTCGTCATCGTGACGCACGAGGCGCGCGAGCGCGACATGCGCGCCGCGCTCGCGAAGATCGACCGCCTGCGGGATGTCGCCGGCGCGACGACGATGATCCGGGTCGAAGGCGGCCCCGCGTGAGCGCGTCGCGGCCCACCGCCGTCCCTGCCTCGCTCGACGCCGTCCAGGCGCAGCTCGGGCTCTGAGCCACCGCCTCCGCGTCGTTGTCGGCATCGCGATCAGCCTCGGGCTGTTCGCCTATCTGCTGTCCAGCGTCGATCTGCACGAGCTCGGGCGACAGCTGCTCGCCACGAATTGGGCCTGGGTCACGGTCGCCGTCGTCGTGGGGCTCGCGGGCTTGTGGGCGCGCGCGCGGCGCTGGCGCTGGCTCTTTCCGCCCGGACCCGAGCCGCCGGGAATCGTGGCAGCGACGATGATCGGCTACATGGCCAACAACGTCCTGCCGCTCCGCGCGGGCGAGATCGTGCGCATTTACGTGCTCGGGAGAAAGCTGCGCGAGTCCGAGGGGATGACCGGCGCGCAGAGCTTCTGGCTCGTCACCGCCACGCTCGTGGTCGAGCGCGTGCTCGACAGCCTCGCGATCGTCCTCATGCTGGCGGTGCTCGTGCTGATGATTCCGGTGCCGCGCGTCGTGGAGTGGGCGGCCGGCGTGCTCTTCATCGTCGACGTCGTCGGCGTGTCCACGCTCGTGCTCGTCGCGCGCGCGCCCGGCATGTGTCGCCGGGTGTTGCTGCGACTGACCGGCCGCTGGCCGGCCGTGGCGCGGAAGATCACGTCGATCTTCGACACCGGGCTGCACGGCCTCGACGGCATCCGCACGCCGTCGCACATTCCGCCGCTGCTCCTGTGGACAGCGCTCGTGTGGCTGCTGCCGGCGACGGCCGCGTGGGCGATGCTGCGCGCCGTGCACCTCGCGCTGCCGTTCGGCGCGGGCTGGACCGTGCTCGCGTTCGTCGGCGTCGGCATCAGCGTGCCCTCGGCGCCGGGCTACGTCGGCGTGTTTCACGCGGCCGCCACGGCGGCACTCGAAGTGTTCGGCGTCCCGCGCTCGACGGCGCTCGCCTATGCGCTCCTCTATCACGCGAGCGCGCTCGTTCCCATCACGGTCGTGGGCTGGCTGTATCTGCTGCGCGAGCACGTCTCACTCGGCGAGGCGCGCCGCGCACCGACCACCGCGTGACGTGGCGGTCGCGCGCTTGCCTGGCCGCGCGCCCGTCATGTAGATTGCGTTGTCTATGGCGCTGATCGTGCAGAAGTACGGCGGCTCTTCGGTCGCCGATGCCGACAGGATCAAGAACGTCGCCCGGCGCGTGGCCGAGAGCGCCTCCGAGCACCAGCTCGTCGTCGTCGTGTCGGCGATGGGGAAGACGACGGACGGCCTCGTCAATCTCGCCGCACGCATCTCGCCCACGCCGGACCCGCGCGAGATGGACATGCTGCTGGCGACCGGCGAGCAGATCACCATCGCGCTGCTGGCCATGGCACTGCAGGCGCTCGGCCTCAAGGCACGTTCGCTGACCGGGCCTCAAGTGGGCATGCGCACGGATCGCGCGCATACGAAAGCGCGCATCACGCGGATCACGCCCGAGCGTGCGCGCGCCGCGCTGGAGGCGGGCGAGATCGTGATCGTCGCCGGATTCCAGGGCCTGTCCGACGCCGACGAGATCACCACGCTCGGTCGCGGCGGCTCCGATCTGACCGCGGTGGCGCTGGCCGCCGCGCTGAAGGCCGACGTGTGCGAGATCTACACCGACGTCGATGGCGTCTACACCGCCGATCCGAACATCGTCCCCGACGCCCGCAAGCTGCCGCGTGTGGCGTACGACGAGATGCTCGAGATGGCGAGCCTGGGCGCCAAGGTACTGCAGGCCCGCTCGGTGGAGTTCGCCAAGAAGTACGGCGTCGCCGTGCACGTGCGCTCCACGTTCAAGCCCGATCCCGGCACGCTGGTCACGAGGGAGGAGAGCGGGATGGAAGAGGTGGTCGTTACCGGGATCACCCACGACCGCAGCCAGGCCAAGATCTCGCTGCTGCGCGTGCCGGACCGGCCGGGCATCGCCGCGCAGGTCTTCGGCGCGGTGGCCGCGAAGAACGTCGTCGTCGACATGATCGTACAGAACATCAGCCGCGACGGCTACACCGACATCTCGTTCACCGTGCCGCGCGGCGACCATGTGCGCGCGCAGACGGCGCTCCAGGAAATCGGCCGCACGGTCGGCGCGGAGAAGGTCGTGCACGACGAGCGCGTGGCGAAGGTGTCCATCGTCGGCGTCGGCATGCGCAGCCACTCCGGCGTCGCCGCACGCATGTTCGGGGCCCTGTCGAAGGAAGGCATCAACATCCAGATGATCTCGACGTCCGAGATCGCGGTGTCCTGCGTGATCGAGGACAAATACGCCGAGCTCGCCGTGCGCGCGCTGCACGACACGTTCGAGCTCGGCCGGGAGTGACGTATGGCGACTGGTAAGGCTGCGGTGTTCTTCGGGCCGGGCAAACCCTTCGAGATCCGCGAGCTGCCGCTGCCCGAGCTCGAGCCCGATGCCGTCCTCATCAAGGTCTCGCTGGCCAATGTCTGCGGCTCCGATCTGCATTTCTGGCGCGGTGATGCGCCGCTCCGGCTGCCGCAGGACGGCTGGATCTTCGGCCATGAGATGACGGGTCGCGTGGCCAAGCTGGGCCGGAACGTCAAGACGGACTCACTGGGCCGGCCGCTGCGGGAGGGCGACCGCGTCGCCTACACCTATTTCTACCCGTGCGGCCGCTGCTACGTCTGCCTCAACAAGCAACCGGCGGCGTGCCCGGCGAAGATCGAGCGGCCACGCGGGCCTTCCGAGTTCCCCTACTTCAACGGCGCGTTCGCGGAGTACTACTATCTGCGTCCCGGCGGCGCGTTGTTCGCGGTGCCCGACGCACTGTCCGACGAGCTCGTCTCACCTGTGAACTGCGCGCTCTCCCAGGTCATCTTCGGCCTTCACGAGGTCGGCCTGCAGTTCGGCGGCAGCGTCGTGATCCAGGGCGCGGGCGGGCTTGGCGTGCAGGCCGCCGCCGTCGCAAAAGACATGGGTGCGGCGACGGTCATCGTCGTGGACCAGCTCGCGGGACGGCTCGAGCTTGCGAAGGCGTTCGGCGCCGACCACGTGATCAACGTGAAGGAGGTTCCCGAGCGCAAGGAGCGCGTGGCGCTCGTGCGCCGATGGACCGGCGGCATGGGCGCGGACATCGCGTGCGATTTCGTCGGCTTCCCGCAGGTGATCCCCGAGGGTATCGAGATGCTCCGACCCGGCGGGACGTATCTGGAGATCGGAACGATCAGCCGCGGCGCGAAGGTCGAGCTCGAGCCGGCGACGCTGGTGTGGGGCGCGAAGAAGATCGTCGGCGTCATCATGTACGACGCGGCGGTCATTCCGCGCGCGCTCGATTTTCTCGTTCGCAACCAGCAGCGGTTCCCCTTCCAGCGATTGATCTCGCACAAGTACCCTCTCGAATCGATCAACCAGGCGTTCGCCGATTCGGAGTGGCACAACCGCGAGACGACGAAAATCAGCCGGGCAGCGCTCGTTCCCTGAGCGTCCGCACCCCTGAAATGGGGTGCGCAGAGTGGGCAGCGGCGGTGAGGGCGCCGGTGCACGGACGGCACGGTTGTCGGCACGCAGATTGTTTAGCGTCGCGCGCAAACGCGCCGATACGTGCTCACGCGATTTTACAATCGCGCGTGTCCACGTGGCATTCGTGGCACGTGCCTTGCGACTTCGGCTGCGGCAAACGGGTCTATGGTCTCCGACAGCCGACGCCGCGAGGGAGTCATGAACGCCGCCGAGCGACGCTTCCGCGATCTCGTTCACGGCGTCGATGCGATCGTGTGGGAAGCGGACGCGACATCTCTCGCCTGCACGTTCGTCAGCCAGCGCGCCGAGGAGCTGCTCGGCTATCCCATCGAGCGATGGCTTGGCGCCACGAACTTCTGGAGCGAGGTCGTCGACCCGCGCGATCGCGATCGAGTGATGGCCCGGTACGGCGAGGCGCTCACCGCGGACCACCCGCTCGAGCACGAGTTCCGGGCGAACACCGCCGACGGACGACAGATCTGGCTTCGCGATCGTGTTCACCCCGCCGACCACGGCCGTCTGCGCGGCCTCATGATCGACGTCACCGAGCACAAGCGTCTCGAGCAGGAGCGCGACGAGCTGCTGCTCCGCGAGCAGATCGCGCGCAGCGAGATGGAGACGGCAGCGGAGATGGTTCAGCGGCTCGAGCGGATCACCGAGGCCGCGCTGTCCGATCTCTCGCAGGAGCGCCTGCTGCGCCGTGTCCTCGAGCGTATTCGTGACGTGCTCGAGGCCGACAGCACGCTGCTGCTGCTGCCCACCGAGGATGGCGAGTTCCTCCGCCTCGTCGGCTCCGTGGGGTTGGAGGTGGACGAGGACGTGCGGGTCCCGATCGCGGAGACGCTCAGCGGACGTGTCGCGACGACCCGTCGTGTCCTGCTGGTCGAAGACGCGGCCCGTGGCGACGTCGACGTGCCGGCGCTGCGACGCGCGCGCGTGCGCTCGCTGATCGGTGTGCCGCTCTCGGTCGACAGCGACGTCGTCGGCGTGGTTCACGCGGCGCGGCTCGCGCGGCGGCGCTTCAGCGCCGATGACGCGCGTCTGCTGCAGCTGGTCGGCGATCGGTTGGGCGTCGCCATTCGCAACGCGCGGATTTACGAGGCCGAGCGTCGCGCACGGCTGGCGCTCGAGGCGGCGGCGCGACGCGCGGCGTTTCTGGTCGACGCCGTGACCGCGCTCGCCGCGGCCACCGATCCCGTCGAGGGCCTCGCCGCTGTTGGACGCCTGGCGGTGCCGCTGCTCGCCGACTGGTGCGCCATCGATCTCCGCGAGCCCGATGGCAGCTTCCGCCGGGTCGCCGTCGCGCATCGGGACCGCGCGGCCGAAGCCCGTACGACGGCGCTGCTGGGAGCGGTGGCGACGGCCGGCACCGGTGGTGTGACGCGTGCCCTCGGCACCGGCACGGCGGAGTGGATCGCGACGAATGCGAGAGTGGATGACCTCGCCGTGACGGGTGAGCCCGCCGAGCGTCAGGCGGTGGCGGCGCTCGGCGTCGGTGGGTACGTGGTCGCGCCGCTCACGGCCGCTGGCCGCGTGCTGGGCGCGATCACGCTGGTGGCGGCACCCGGTCGAGAGCTCGGTGAAAGCGAGGCGTTATTGGCCCAGGACCTGGCCCGGCGCGCGGCGCTGGCGCTCGATGCCGAACGGCGGCGCGGGATGGCGCGCGAGATGCTGCAAATGGTCGGCGGGGAGCTGCGCGCGCCGCTCGCCGCGCTCGGGCGCGCACTTCGCGCCACGGCCGACCCCGCCAAGGCGGGCGCGGTACGCACCGCCGCCCGCGCGCTGTCCGCGGTCGCGCACGAGGCCCGCGTGGCGGCGCGTTACGTCGCGGTCCCGTCCGACACGGCGGCGCACCGCGTCGACCTCGGCAACGTCGTGGATGCGGCCGTGAGCGCCGTCGGCGACGAGGCACGGGCCAAGGGGGTCGGCGTCGAAAGCGCCGTGGAACCGAACGGCTTCGAAGTCTCGGGCGATCGACGCCGGCTGCGTCAGGCGGCGCTTCGGCTGCTGCAGACCGCCGTGCGCTCCACGCCCGCCGGCGGCCGTGTCTGCGCGCGACTCTCACGCGCCGGCGCACATGCGGTCCTCGTCATCAGCATGGTCGGAGCGAGCGTCGCTCCAACCGCCGGCCTGCGCCTGAACATCGCGCGGCAGGTCGCCGAGCACCACGGCGGAACGCTGACGACGGCGAGTGAGGGTCCTGGTCCCACGCTGACGCTGTCGCTTCCTCTCGCGTAGTCAGCGTCGGGATTCGTCGCCTCCTGGCGTCTGAATTCATCCACTCTGGTCGGGCTTCGCGGCGCGTGCGATCGTCGCCGCATGCCGAGCTACACGCGTCGCCAGATCCTTCTGCTGTCTCTCGTCGTTGCGTTCGGCGCCACGGGTCTCGCCATCGATCGCTGGCGTCGTGCGAATCCCGACGTCGTCACGTACCTCGAGAGCCTCGACCGCGCGCCCGCCCCGGCGCCGTCCGTCCCGCGGCGGACCGCGGCCCGGAGGTCCGATGCGCCTCAGGCGGCGCCTTCGTCGGCGCGCAGTGTCGCGCGTCACGACCCTGCGCGGGGGCGGCGTGCGGGCGGCGACGACTCCGCGCCACTCGACGTCAACCTCGCGAGCGCGGCCGAGCTCGAGCGATTGCCTGGCGTGGGCCCGGCGCTCGCCGCGCGAATCGTCGAGGCTCGCACGCGCGATGGGCCCTTCGGCTCGGTCGATGATCTCCGGCGGGTTCGGGGTGTCGGCGGCGCCACACTCGAGCGTCTGCGGCCGCGCCTGGCCGTGAACACGCCGTGAGCGCGCCGGCGACCACAAGTTCGATCGTCGGCCGGACCGCGAGGTTCGCCATGCCGCTGGCACCGCCCGCTATCGCGTTCGCGGCCGGCATCGCGCTTGGGCCCGGCATCCCTCCGCGTGCCGCGTGGGCGCTGCTCGCGGCCGGGCTCGCGGCGGCCGCGCTGGTCCTGGTGCTTGGCCACGCCCCGCACACGGTGGGGCCACTGCTCGTCGCGATTGCGATGCTCGGCGTGCTGCGAGGGCAACCGACACCGCTGCCGCCCGACCACGTCGGACGGCTGCCGTTGCCGTTGACGGCGCGCGTCGAGGCGCGCGTCGCGAGCGAACCTGTCGCGTGGGCGCCCGATCGCGTGCGTGTCGCTCTCGACGTGCAGCGGGTCGATGACATCGCGCGCACCGGGACGATCTCGTTGACGCTGTACGGACCACCGGCGCCGCTCGCCGAGGGTCAGCGCATCGCTGTCGACGCGCGGCTCGACCGGCCCGTGGGCTTCAGGGATCCGGGCGTCTTCGACGCGGCGGCGCGTCTGGCGCGCGAGGACATCCACGTGACGGGCAGCGCGTCTTCCACGCGCGTCGTTCCGCTGGAGCCACCCTCACCGCCGTGGCCGGCGGTGGTGCGGCGGTTCGCGTTGGCCGCGTTCGCCGAGCGGCTGCCGCCGGCGTCCGCCGGATTGCTTGGCGGGCTCGTGCTCGGCAGCCGCACGGCACTGCCGCCCGATGTCCAACAGGCGTTTCGCGCGGCGGGCGTGTTTCACGTCCTCGCCGTCTCGGGATTCAACGTCGCGCTCCTCGCCGGCGCCGTCTGGACGCTGGCCCGCGCCGCCGGCGGCGGCCGGCGCGCCGCCGCGGCGAGCGGAATCGTCGCGGTCCTCGGATTCGCCGCGGTCGTCGGCGCCGAGCCGTCGGTGGTGCGGGCGACGATCATGGCCGTGCTCGTGCTCGCCGCCGTTCTGCTCGACCGCGAGGCGTCGGTCACGAACAGTCTGGCGCTCGCCGCGCTCGTGATCCTCACAGCTCGGCCGGGAGATTTGTTCGATCCCGGCTTTCAGCTCTCGTTCGCGGCGACCGCCGGAATCGTCGTCGCGCCGATACCGCGCGCCGGCGTCGCCTCCGCCGTCGGCGTCAGTCTCGCCGCGCAGTTGGCGATTCTGCCGGTGGCGTTGGTGCACTTCAATCAGCTTTCGACCATCGGAGTCCTGGCCAACCTCGCCGCGGTGCCTCTCGCCGGCGCCGCGACGGTGCTCGGTCTGGTCGCCGTGGTGGCCGCCGCCATCGGCGATCTCGCGGCCGCGGCCGTGTTCGGCGCCGTCTGGCCGCTGCTGCTTCTGCTCCGCGGGACAGCGGCGCTGGCCGCCGCCGTTCCGGGCGCCGTCATCTATTGGCCGGCACCGGGCGCCGCCGCAATCGTGGCGTACGCGGCGGCGCTTGCGGCCGGACTGGCCGCATGGCACTGGCGCGCGCAACGCGAGCGATGCGGGGCGCTCGGCGGCGCCGCTGTGGTGGCACTGCTCACTGCGGTGGCGTTGGCCGCGCTGCCCGTTCTCACCCGCGGCGATGGACGGCTGCACGTGAGCGTGCTCGACGTCGGCCAGGGCGACGCGATCGTCGTCGAGACGCCGGACGGCCGCGCCGTCGTCGTCGACGCCGGCACCGGTGGCCCATGGCGTCTCGACGCGGGCGAGCGCGCGGTCGCGCCATTCCTGTGGAACCGCGGCATTCTGAGCCTGCACGCGACGCTCACGACCCACGAGGACATCGATCACGCGGGCGGCATGGCCGCGCTCCGGAGATTGTTCCACGTCGCCGAAACGTGGGACGAGGCGCCGGGACCACGCGCCGTCGGCGGCGCCCTGTTGACGGCGATCGCGCCCGACGTGCCTGGCGGCCGCCGAAACGACCGCGCGACGATGCTGCGGGTCGAGCTTGGACTGGCGAGCATCCTGCTGGCGTCCGACGTCCAGGCCGCGGGCGAACAGGCGCTGCTGCAAGCGCGCGTGCCGCTGAGCGCAGCCGTGCTCAAGGTCGGCCATCACGGCGCCGCAACATCGAGCACCGCGCCGTTTTTAGCCGCCGTGCAGCCGTCGGTGGCGATCGTCTCCGTCGGCGCCCGCAATCCGTACGGCCATCCCGACGGCGGCGTGCTCGCGCGGCTCGCCGCCGCCGGGGCGCGCGTCTACCGGACGGATCGCGACGGCGCGGTCCTCGTGGAGACCGATGGCCGCGTCGTCACCGTGATGGGCTGGGCCGATCGAACGGTCGAGCGCTTCTGCCTCGATCCGGAGACGATCTGCTAGAATTCGTTGGCCATGGCGAGGATCAACGACAACTACTTACGCCTCAAGAGCGGTTATCTCTTCAGCGAGATCGCGCGGCGAGTGAAGGAATTCCAGGCCGCGCATCCCGACGCCAAGCTCATCCGACTCGGGATCGGCGACGCGACGCAGCCCCTGCCGCCGGCAATCGTGCAAGCGTTGCACGCCGCGGTCGACGAGATGGCGCGAGCGGAGACGTTCCGCGGCTATGGTCCCGAGACCGGCTACGAGTTCCTGACCGAGCTCATCGCCAAGCACGACTATGGCGCGCGCGGCGTCACCATCGCGCCGGACGAAATCTTCGTCAGCGATGGCAGCAAAAGCGATGCGGCCAATTTCCAGGAGCTGTTCAGCCCCGACGCGGCGGTCGCGCTGACCGATCCGGTCTATCCGGTCTACCTCGACAGCAACGTGATGGCCGGTCGAGCCGGCGCGCCCGATGGGCGTGGCGGCTACGACCGCATCCTGTATTTACCGTGCACGGCGGAGAACCGCTTCGATCCGCCGCTGCCCGATCGGCCCGTCGACATGGTGTACCTCTGCTTTCCAAACAATCCGACGGGTGCCGTGCTCGGTCGTCCCGCACTCAAGCGCTGGGTCGACTGGGCGCGCGGCGCGGGCGCGGTGCTGCTCTACGACGCCGCATATGAAGGCTACATCCAGGACTCCGACATTCCGCACTCGATCTACGAGGTCGACGGCGCGCGTGAGGTTGCGGTGGAGTTTCGCTCGTACTCGAAAACCGCCGGCTTCACCGGCACGCGCTGCGCCTTTACGGTGGTGCCGAAAGAGCTCACCGCACGCGCGTCGAGCGGTGAAGCGGTCGCCCTGCACGGTCTGTGGTTTCGCCGGCAGTCGACGAAGTTCAACGGCGCGCCCTACGTGATCCAGCGCGCAGCGGCGGCGATGTACACGCCCGAGGGGCAGAAGCAGGTCCGCGCGACGATCGACTACTACATGGACAACGCGCGCCTGATCCGCGAGGGTCTCGAAGCGGCAGGGCTCACCGTGTACGGCGGCCGGAACGCGCCGTACATCTGGGTGAAGACGCCGGCCGGTCTAGACTCGTGGGCGTTCTTCGACAAGCTCCTCAACGAAGCGCATGTCGTCGGCACGCCCGGGGCCGGCTTCGGCCGCAGTGGCGAGGGTTACTTCCGCCTGACCGGCTTCGGTAATCGCGCGTCGACCGAAGAAGCCGTCGCGCGCATCAAGACGCGCCTCAAGCGCTAGATGGGGCCGTGTGGCGTGCGGACCGTGTCTAGGTCTCGTACGCGCGCTCGTACTGCGAGCGCAGGCGCTCCAGCTCCTCGGGATCCAGCCGCATGCCGAGCGACAGCCCCATCTCGCCCAGGATGGTCTTGATCTCGTTCAGCGATTTCTTGCCGAAGTTCTTGGTCTTGAGGAGCTCGGCCTCGGTCTTCTGCACGAGATCGGCGATCGTCCGGATATTCGCCGTCTTCAGACAGTTCGACGCGCGTACCGACAGCTCGAGCTCGTCGACGTTGCGGAACAGGTTGTCATTGAGCTCGGCGCCCGGCCGCGCCTCGGCGTGCTCGCCGTCCTCTTCGTGCGGCGTCGTCTCTGGGAAGTCCGTCAGCAGGTTGAAGTGATCTTGAAGGATGCGGGAGGCCTCGCCCACCGCCGCCTGGGGCGTCACGCTGCCGTTGGTCCACACCTCGAGCATGAGGCGCTCGCGTGGGCCGCCTTCCGCCGTCTCGCTGCCCGGCACCGGCTCGACATGGAAGTTCACACGCTTGATCGGTGAAAAATCGGCATCGAGCAGGATGGCGTTGATCGGCAGAGCCTCGGGCTCGCGCTTTTCCGCCGGCTGATAGCCGCGGCCGCGCTCGATGCACACCTCCATCTCGAGCACGCCGTCCTTGTCGAGCGTGGCCAGCACCACGTCGGGCGTGAGAATCTGGACCTCAGAGTCGGGCTCGAAGTCGCCCGCCTTCACCACGCGCGTGCCCTGAGCCTTGAGCCGAAGGATCTTGGGCCGATTCACGTGCAGCGCAAAGACGACTTTGCGCAGATTCATCATGATGTCGAGGGTGTCTTCCTGCACCCCGGGCAGGTGCGAGAACTCGTGCAGCACGTTCTCGATCTTGACCCAGGTCGGGGCGGCACCATGGATGGCGGACAGCAGAGCGCGACGGTAAGCGATGCCGACGGTGAGCGCGAAGCCCGACTCGAACGTGTCGATGCCGATCTTGCCGTAGCTGTTTTCGGATGCGCTCCAGTCGTGACGAGTAGGGAGCTGCAGCTCCTGCATGCGGACCTCCGTGGAAGAATGAAGGGCGTAACCCCAGGCCAGACAGTATACCAAACGGGCCCTTCCCCACCGATTCGGCCCGGCCCGGGTCCGCGCGGTAGACTCGAAAATCATGCGCTTGCGTTGGGTCGTGGCGTTGCTCGTGCTCGCGACGGCGGGCCTCGGCTGGCTGGTGGTGACGCCCACAGCGGCCGTGCGCCAGGGACCGCTGATGGTGATGATCCCACCGCACGAGGGGCTGCTCGGCATTGCGAACCGTCTGCTGGAGGCCCAGGTGATCCGCAGTCGCGTGGCATTCGTCGCTGGCACGCTCGTCCGCGGCGCACCACGCCACCTCAAGGCCGGCGAGTATGAGGTCCCTCGCGACGCCAACGCCTGGGCGATCATCGCGCTGCTCGAGAGCGGCCGCGTCCGCCAGCACGCGATCCTCCACCCGGAGGGCGCCACGGTCGCGGAGCTGGCGCGCGCGCTCGAGGCCGAGCGGCTGGCCGACGTCGACGCCGTGACCCGCGTGGCGGCCGACCGCAAGTTCCTCGACGCCCACGGCATCGAAGGCCCGAGCGTGGAGGGCTACCTCTTTCCTGATACCTATCAATTCGTGCGCGGGATGACGGCCGAGGAGATGCTCGGCAAGATGGTCCAGCGCATGCGTACCAAGCTCACACCGGAGATCCGCGCCCGCGCGCGAGACATGGGCCTCAGCACGCACCAACTCCTCACGCTCGCGTCGATCATCGAGCGCGAGGCGATCGTCAAGGATGAGCAGCGTGTGGTCGCGGCGGTCTTCTGGAATCGGCTGAAGATCGGTATGCCGCTCCAGGCGGACCCGACGGTGCAGTATGCCGTGGCCAAGGAGCGGCGCGCGCTGAGCCGCGCGGATCTCGCGATCGATCATCCGTACAACACCTACGTGCGCTCCGGCTTGCCGCCCGGACCGATCGCCAGCCCAGGTCTCGGCGCGATCGACGCCGCGCTCGATCCGGCGCCGGTCAAGTACCTGTACTTCGTCGCGAGCGACGATCAGCGTCATCACTTCTCGACGACGGTGCAGGAGCACAACGCGGCGGTCACCCGGTACCGTCTCTCGCGCACGATCCGGCGGTAGAACGACCCCCGGGAGCATGCTATAAATCCCGGAATGTCGCGCTCGACCGCGCTGCCCACCACGTCCCGTGTCGGCCGCGCGCGGCCCGAGTTTCCCCTTCTCTACCGAGCGCTGCGGGCGCCCGTACGCGGCGTGCTCGAGCGTTGCTTCGGGCTCTCGGTCCAGGGACTCGGACATCTCCCCCAGCGCGGCCCCTATCTGATCGCGGCCAATCATCACAATTATCTCGACGCGGTCGTGCTCGCCGTGAGTGTGCCGGCGCCGATCGCGTTTCTCGTCATGCCGCGCGTGTGGCGCGCGACACCGTTGCATCCGCCGTTTCACCGCCACATCGGATCCATCCCGCTGCAGGTCGACCGAGCCGACGTCGGCGCGCTACGCCGCGCGCTGGGCGCACTGGAGCGCGGCCGTGTGGTCGGCATTTTTCCGGAAGGGCCCTTCAGCGTACGCGGGCGTCTGGAGCGCGGCCTGCCGGGCGTCGCGCTCCTCGCCCTGCGCTCCGGCGTCCCGGTCGTCCCGGCGGGGATCTCCGGCACGTGGGAAGCGCTGCGTGACCGACGCTTCTACATGCCACGCGCCACGCCCCTTGCCGTGCGCTTCGGTGCGCCCCGACGCTTCGCGCCCAACGGCAGTTCGGCGCGCGTGGAGCGTCGCGAGGTCACCGAGCGCATCATGGCCGACATCGCCGCGCTGCTGCCGTGAGCAAGACGTGGGGCGGCCGGTTCTCACAGGGGGCCGACCCCGCCGCCGAGCGCTTCACCAGCTCGCTCTCGTTCGATCGTCGGCTATGGCGGCACGACATCGCCGGCAGCATCGCGTGGGCCCGCGCGCTGGCGCGGGCGCGGCTGCTCAGCGACGCCGAGCGAGACGCGATCGTAAAGGGGCTCGAGACGGTGCGGGCCGAGCTCGAGGCTGGGACGTTTCCATTCCGTCCGGAGCTCGAGGACATCCACACGAACGTCGAGCGCCGGCTCGTCGAGCTCATCGGCGACGTCGGCGGCAAGCTGCATACCGGCCGCTCGCGTAACGATCAGATCGCGCTGGACGAGCGCATGTACCTCAAGGAGGCGGTCGCGGGCTCGCGCGACGGCCTGCGCGCCGTGCAGGCAGCCCTCGTTGCGCGTGCCGGCGAGAGCACCGACGCGCCGATGCCGGGATACACGCACCTGCAACGCGCGCAGCCGATCGTGCTCGCGCATCACCTGCTCGCCTACGTGTTCATGCTGGAGCGCGACCGCGAGCGCTTCGCCGGCTGCGCCGCGCGCGCCGATCGGCTGCCGCTGGGCGCCGCCGCGCTGGCCGGCACCGCGTTCCCGATCGATCGCGAGGCGCTCGCGCGTGATCTCGGCTTCGCCGGCGTGACGCCCAACAGCCTCGACGCCGTCAGCGACCGCGACTACGTGCTCGAGTACCTGGCCGCCGCCGCCATCGCCGGCATGCATCTGTCGCGGCTGTGCGCGGACCTCACGCTGTGGGCGACGGCGGAGTTCGGCTTCGTCGAGTTCGCCGACGCCTTCGCCACCGGCTCGTCGATCATGCCGCAGAAGAAGAACCCCGACGTCGCCGAGC
>DAIRVP010000095.1:18588-20246 GCA_036802765.1 Candidatus Rokuibacteriota bacterium | reverse complement strand
AGGAGATGCTCGAGCTGTCCACGCCGGTCGTGCAGCTCTGGGACAACATCCTTGCCCTGCCGCTGATCGGCACGCTGGACAGCGCCCGCACGCAGGTGGTGATGGAGAACCTCCTGCAGCGCATCGTCGAGACGGGCGCGGCCATCGCGATCATCGACATCACCGGGGTGCCGACCGTCGACACGCTGGTGGCCCAGCATCTGCTGAAGACGGTCGCGGCAGCGCGGCTCATGGGCGCCGACTGCATCATCAGCGGCATCCGCCCACAGATCGCGCAGACGATCGTCCACCTCGGCGTCGAGCTCTCCACGGTCGTGACCAAGGCCACGCTGGCCGATGCCTTCATCATCGCCCTGCAGAAGACGGGTGCGGCCATCGGGCGTTCGCCCAAAGCCTGAGGACACCGACGTGGAGCGCATTCCGATCCTCAAGATGAACGAATTCCTACTCGTCAGCATCCAGGTGGACATGCACGACCGCCTGGCCATGACGCTGCAGGACGACCTCACCGACCGCATCGTGCGCGACCGCGCCCGCGGCGTGCTCATCGACATCTCGTCGCTCGAGATCGTCGACTCGTTCATCGGGCGCATGATCGGCAACATCGCGGCGATGTCGCGGGTACTCGACGCCGAGACCGTCGTCGTCGGCATGCGCCCCGCCGTCGCCATCACGCTGGTCGAGCTCGGTCTGTCGCTGCCGGGCGTTCGCACCAGTCTCAACGTGGACAAGGGCATGGAGTTGCTCCGCGCGTCGCTCCGCGGCAGCAACGGCGACGGTCACCGCGATGCCCGTCGATGAGACTCTGCCGGTCCGGTCGTCGCACGATATCGTCGTCGTGCGACAGGTGGTGCGGAGCTGGGCCGTCGAGCTCGGTTTCAACCTCATCGAGCAAACGAAGGTCGTCACCGCGGCCAGCGAGCTCGCGCGCAACACCATCGACCACGGCGGCGGCGGCACCGTGAGACTGCAGTCGCTTCGCGACGGCGGCCGGAGCGGCCTCAGGCTGACGTTCGAAGACAAGGGCCCCGGTATCCCCGACCTGAACCTCGCGCTCAAGGACGGGTATACGACTGGCGGAGGTCTGGGACTCGGATTGAGCGGCGCCAAGCGGCTATCGAACGAATTCAACATCGAGTCGCGTCCGGGTGAGGGAACGAGGGTGATGATCACGCGATGGAGGTAATCGCGCCGTCGCGACCACTGAGCATTGACGACGGAAGCCAGGTCTCCGAGGCTCGTCGCACGGCGACGCAGCTCGCGGAGAGACTTGGCTTCGATGCCACCGGCGCCGGAAATGTCGCGCTTGTCGTGACCGAGATCGGCACCAACATCCTCAAGCACGGCGGTGCCGGCCAGATTCTCTTCACTCCCCTGCGCCGCGATGGCGTGCGGGGCATCGAGATTGTCGGAATCGACCGCGGCAAGGGCATCGCGGACGTCGAGCGTTCGCTGCGCGACGGATACTCCACCGCCGGCAGTGCCGGGACGGGACTGGGCGCCATTCGCCGGCTGTCGGCCGGCTTCGAGGTGTTCTCGGCCGCCGGCCAGGGCACCGCCGTGCTCGCGCGTCTGTGGGCCACGTCGCTGCCCTCACCGTTGACGGCCCCCCGCGTCGTGATCGGCTTCGCGGGCGCCGCGTACGCCGGCGAGGCCGT
>DAIRVP010000095.1:12056-18488 GCA_036802765.1 Candidatus Rokuibacteriota bacterium | reverse complement strand
CGTGAAATATGCCGGCGTCGGCAACATCTGCGCCGCCATCGTGACGCCGACGTCTCGCCGCCACCTCGTCTCGCACAACGGGACCGCCGGCCATGCCGTGCGACGGATCGACGAGTTCAGCTATTCGTGGCCGAAGGACGCCGTTCTCGTGAAGCACACGGACGGCCTGAGCACGCACTGGGACTTCGACCGCTATCCGGGCCTGCTGATGCGAAGCCCAGCACTCATCGCCGCAGTGTTGTATCGCGACTTCAACCGCGGGCGCGACGACGTCAGTGTCCTGACGGCGACGGAGGCCCGCGGGTGAGCGCCGCGGTGTTGTCGGTCGTCATCAAGCACGAGCACGACATCGTGGCGGCGCGGCAGCGCGCTCGACAGATCGCCGCCGGCCTGGGATTCGACGCGCAGGACCAGACGCGCATCGCGACCGCCGTCTCGGAGATCGCGCGCAACGCGTTCAGCTACGCCGGCGGCGGGCGTGTGGACTTTCAGCTGGAGGGCCGCACACAGCCACAGCTGCTGGTCGTGCGCATCAGCGACAGCGGCCGGGGCATCGACCATCTGCGCGACGTGCTCGACGGCCGCTATCGGTCGAAAACGGGCATGGGGCTCGGGATCGTCGGGGCGCGGCGTCTGATGGATCAGTTCGAGATCGAGTCGTCCTCGTCCGGCACCGTCGTCTTGCTCAAGAAGCTGCTGCCGGCGGGGGCCGGTCTCGTGGACAGCCGACGACTGTCGGCGCTCGCCAGTCGTCTGACGACCGAGCCTCCACGCGGGGCATTCGAGGAGCTCCAGCTGCAGAACCAGGAGCTGCTGCGGACGCTCGACGAGCTGCGCGCGCGGCAGGACGAGCTGCTGCGGCTCAATGGCGAGCTCGAGGACACGAACCGCGGTGTCATCGCGCTCTACGCCGAGCTCGATGAAAAGGCCGATCATCTGCGGCGCGCCGACGAGCTGAAGTCGCGCTTCCTGTCGAACATGAGCCACGAGTTCCGCACGCCCCTCAACGCGATCCGCGCGCTCACGCATGTGCTGGCTCAGGGCGTCGACGGAAGCCTCACCGCCGAGCAACACGTCCAGGTCGGCTACATCCGTAAGGCTGCGGACGAGCTCGCGGAGCTGGTGGACGACCTGCTCGACCTGGCGAAGGTCGAAGCTGGCAAGGTGGTGGTGCGAGCCGCGGAGTTCGACGTGAGCGCACTCTTCAGCTCGCTGCGGGGCATGCTCCGGCCGCTGCTGTTGAGTGAGTCGGTCTCCCTCGTCTTCGAGCCGGCCGGCGACCTGCCGCCGCTCTACACGGACGAAGGCAAAGTGTCGCAGATCCTGCGCAACCTCATCTCCAACGCGCTGAAATTCACCGAGCACGGCGAGGTGCGCGTGTCCGTCGCGCTGTCCTCCGACGGGCGCTCGGTGGCGTTCTCGGTCGCCGACACGGGGATCGGGATCGCCCCCGAAGATCAGGAGCGCATCTTCCAGGAGTTCGGACAGCTCGACAGCCGCGTGCAGCGCAAGGTGCGGGGCACCGGACTCGGTCTGCCGTTGTCCCGCAAGCTCGCCCAGTTGCTCGGCGGCACGCTCACCGTCACCAGCGCCGTCGGCGTCGGCTCGACGTTCGTCGCCGAGATCCCCGTGCACTACGTCGAGCCAGTACCGGCGACACCCGCGACGCCGGCCTGGGAGAAGGCGCCGCTGCGCGCGCCCGTGCTCGTGATCGAGGACAGCCCGGAAGAGCTCCTCGTGTACGAGAAATATCTGAAATCTTCGGGCTTCGAAGTCGTGCCGGCCGCGACCATTCGCCAGGCGCGGCACGCGCTCGCGCACATCAGGCCGGTGGCCATCGTCCTCGACATCCTGCTGCGTGGGGAGGACGCGTGGAGATTGCTCGCCGAGCTCAAGACCAGCGCCGCCACGCGGCGCATTCCGGTCTTCGTCGTGACGTCGGTGGACGACGAGCGCAAAGCGCTGTCGCTCGGTGCCGACGCTTACGCGCGTAAGCCGCTGGACCGTCGCTGGCTCCTCGAGCAGCTGCGTAGCGTAACGGGTGAAGAGCCGATTCGGAGAATCCTGCTCATCGATGACGACGAGATCTCCCGCTATTTGATGCGGCGCCTGCTCGACGACCTGCCCTGCGTCGTCTCCGAGGCCACGAGTGGACGCGCCGGCCTCCAGCGAGCGCGCGAGGACCCGCCGGACGCGATCCTCCTCGATCTCGCGATGCCCGACGTCAGCGGAGAGGAAGTGCTCGAGCAGCTCCGCGCCGACAGCGTCACCGCCGGTATTCCGGTCGTGATCGTGACGTCGAAGGTGCTCGCCGATGCCGAGCGCAGCCGTCTGTCCCAGCAGGCGCTCGCGATCGTAGACAAGGCCACCGATCGCAAAGTCGCCGCCAAACAGGTTCGCAGCGCGTTCGCGGCGGCGGCGCTGTTCGGGAAGTAGACGATGACCAAGCCGACGATTCTGAACGTCGACGACTACGCGCCTGCGCGATACGCGCGCACTCAGCTGCTCCGGGGCTGGGGCTACGAGGTGATGGAAGCCGGCACCGGGGCGGAGGCGCTGCGCCTGGCGGCGCTCGAGAATCCCGCGCTCGTCATCCTCGACATCCAGCTGCCGGACATGGACGGCTTCGAAGTGTGCCGACGCCTCAAGGGCAACCACGACGGAGCGACCCTTCCGATCCTGCACGTGTCGGCCACATTCACGAGCGGGACCTACCAGGCGCTCGGCCTCGACGGTGGTGCCGACGGGTATCTCGTCGAGCCCGTGGAGCCCGCTGTGCTGCGCGCGACGATCGATGCTCTGCTGCGTGTGCGCCGTGCCGAACGTGCGCTGGTCACGCTGACGCGACAGTGGGAAGCGACGTTCGACGGGATCGCGAACGGCATCGTCCTGATCGGCCCCGACCTGAAAGTCCTGCGCTACAACGCCGCCTTCACGCGGATGTTCGGCCCCGAGCTCGTGGACCGTCCGATTGCAGAGTTCTGGGATCGGGCAGCCGACACGGTGCCGCCGTTCGTCCGTGTCTTCAAGAGCGGGCAGCGTGAGGTCGGCGATGTGTCGCGCGACGGCCGCTGGTTCCGGCTTTCCGTCGATCCGGTGACCGAGAACGGCACCATGCTGAGCGCCGTGTGCTTCGTCTCCGAAATCACCGAGGCGCGTCGGCTCGAGCGCGAGCGCCAGAGTCGCTTCGCGCTCGAGCAGCAGGCGCGCGCCGAGGCCGAAGCGGCCAGCCGCGCCAAAGACGACTTCCTGGCGATGCTCGGCCACGAGCTGCGCAACCCGCTGATGCCCATCGCCATGGCGGTGCATGCCTTGAGCTCACACTCGCCCGACGATCCCGAGATCGCGCGGGCGCGTGACATCGTCGATCGTCAGGTGCGCTATCTCACGCGTCTCGTCGACGATCTCCTCGACATGGCGCGCTTGACGCGACGCAAGCTGCAGCTCTCTCTCGAGCGAGTCGATCTTGGCGATGTCGTTGCCCACGCGGTGGAAGGAACGCGTCGGCAGGTCGAGGCCCGCCGGCATCGCCTTACCGTTGGCAGACCCCAGACACCGGTCTGGGTCGACGGCGACCCGGTGCGACTGGTACAGATCGTCGTCAACCTCGTGACGAACGCCGCCAAGTTCACGCCGCCCGAGGGCAACATCGCCATCACGCTGACGCGAGACGATCAGCAGGCGATCTTGAGCGTGCGCGACGACGGCATCGGCATCGCGCCCGAAACGTTGCCGATGATCTTCGAGCCCTTCACGCAGGGTCAGCGCGTCGTCGAGCATGCCGAGCGGGGACTGGGGATCGGCCTGGCCCTGGTGCGCGGTCTCGTCGAGGCGCACGGTGGCGAGATCGCCGTCGTCAGCGACGGCCCAGGGCACGGCAGCGAGTTCATCGTCCGCCTTCCCGTGCGTGAGGCGCCGACAATGACCCGCACCAGCTCCACCCCGGAGGCCCCGACGATGGAATCCACCGCTCGAGTTCTCGTGGTGGAGGATCACGCCGACAGCCGTGCGATGCTCGCGCAGATGCTCGAGCTCGAGGGGCACGAGGTCACCGCCGTCGCCAGCGGCGCCGAGGCGGTGCAGATCGCCGAGACGTCTCGCTTCGATGTCGCGATCGTCGACATCGGCCTGCGCGGCATGAACGGCCACGAAGTCGCGCGCCGGCTGCGATCGAGCCTCGGCGCCGCGATCGTGCTCGTCGCCGTGACCGGGTACGGCCAGCCGGAAGACATCGAGCAATCCCGCGCGGCGGGATTCGACGCCCACGTCACGAAGCCCGTCTCCGCCGACGAGCTGCTTCGCGTGCTGCGAATCCGGACGCGGCGCTGAGCGCGCCGTTCGTCCTCCTCATCTCGATCGACGGCTTCGCCGACTTCTACTGGCGCGACCCGCGGGTGAAAGCGCCGACGCTGAGAGCGCTCGCCGAGCGCGGCACGGTGGCCGACGGCGTGAGCGCGGTCTTTCCGAGCACGACATGGCCCACGCACGTGAGCCTGGTGACTGGCGTGAGGCCCGCGCGCCACGGCGTCGTCGCCAACCACGTCCTCAATCGGGCAACGCGCCGGGCAGAAGATCTCACCGGCGATCCGATCTACGATGCGGGCGCGCTGCTCATGGCGCCGACGGTCTACGATCGCGCAGCGGCCGCCGGACGCCGCGTCGTCGCCGTCGACTGGCCGGCCACGCGGCATTCGCCATCGCTCGTCTTCAACCTTCCGTTCTTCAAGGACCAGCGTGTGTTCGAGACGCACACGTCTCGCGCGGTGTGGGACGAGCTGGCAGCCGCCGGCTTTCCCCTCGAGCGTCAGGGCGAGTGGGCGCTGTTGCCCAAGCGGTTCATGAAGGACGCGATGGTGGCGGACGTCGCCGCGCACGCTGCGCACCGCCACGCGCCGGACATGCTCATGGTCCACTTCCTGTGCGCGGATAGCCATCAGCATCTCTACGGCCCACGCGCGCCGGAAGTCTACTGGGCGATTGCCTACATCGACGCGTGCATCGGACGCCTGATCGGCGCGCTGCCGACCGCCATCCGCGAGCGCGCGGCGATCGTGGTGGTGTCCGACCACGGCTTTCTGCCCGTCGAGCGCGATATCCGTCCGAACGTCCGCCTCCGCCGGCTGGGCGCGCTGCGCGGAGATGCGGAGGCGGGATTCGCCGGCGAGGCCTGCTTCGTGATGAACCACGGCGCGGGCTATCTCTACGGGCTCGACGGCGACGCCAGCGCCATTCGCGAGCTGGCTGGCGAGATCGAAAAGATGGAGGGCGTGGCGGCCGCGTGGCCGCGCGAACGCTTCGCGGCGCTGGGACTGCCGCAGGATCATCGGATGCTGCCCGACGTCGTCTTCGAGGCGAAGCCGGGCTTTCAGTTCTCCGATGAAACCGGCGGAGACGCCGAGAACGGCCCGCCGAAATACCGCGGCACGCACGGCCAGCGCCCCGAGGCGCCCGGCAACGCGGCGTTCTTCATGGCGTCCGGCGCCGGCATTCGGCGCGACGTCATGCTCGGCCGCATCGAGAGTCGTGACGTCGCCCCGACGCTCGCGACGCTGCTCGGCCTGCCGATGCCCGACGTCGAAGGACGCGTTCTCAGTGACGTCCTAGATCTCTGACCCGCCGGCCTCGCGCCGGTACGCCTCCCACAGAAGGCCGCACCAGACGTGGAGCCTGACGTGCCGCCGGTCGGATGTCTCGAATTCGTATTGCATCTGATCGGGATGAATCGTCGTGTCGCAGCCGTCGCAGAGATTGCCGGTTCCGGAGCCGGACGCCGTCATCGGCGGCGCGTCGCGCGGCAACCGTCCTGACGCCAGCTTCTCGCGAATTTTTCGCGGTGCGTCCGGCGAAATCGGCATCTCGACCCCTGCGGACAGCAAGAATATGATCTGACAAGGCACACGGGTGTCGCGACCGTTGGAGGGGGACGGCGAAGGCGACGGTAGCACTATCACCGATATGTGGCAATCGTTCGATGCTCGATCACTCGGCCCGTCGTAGCGCCCCGAGCGCCTGCCACACGCGCGCGGAAGTCAGCGGAAGCTCATTCGTCTCGATGCCGAGCGCGTCGGCCACCGCTCCCGCGACCACCGCCGCCGGCCCCAGAGTGCCCCCCTCGCCGACCCCCCGCACGCCCAGCAGGTTGTCGGCCGGCTCCTCGAGATGATCGAGCTCGAACGAGGGCAGCATCGTCGCCGCGGGCACCGCGTAGTCCATGAAGCTGCCGGTGATCAACTGCCCGTCCGCGTCATAGACCAGATGCTCGAAGAGCGCGCCGCCGAGCCCCTGCGCGATCGCGCCGTGAACCTGGCCCTCGACGACCATCGGATTGATGACCCGCCCGGTGTCCTCGACGCAGACCCATCGCCGGATCGCGATCGTCCCCGTCGTCGGGTCGACCTCCACGAGCGCGCCTTGTGAGCCGGCGGCGAACGT
>DAIRVP010000095.1:0-11956 GCA_036802765.1 Candidatus Rokuibacteriota bacterium | reverse complement strand
GAGGCGAAGGCGCCGAGCCCGAACGGCGTGGCGTCCGTGTCGCCGAGGACGACGTTCACCGAAGCGAACGCTACGCCCAGCTCCGCGGCAGCGATCTGTGCCAGTGTCGTCTCCGTGGATTGTCCCTGCGACGTCACGCCGGCCAGCACGGTGACCGCGCCGGAGGGATCCATGCGGACGGTCGCCCCCTCGTGGCCCGTGCGAAACGGCATGCGCGGCCCGGCGGACGCTGCGCGGCCGAGGCCCGTGAGCTCGTTGTAGTTCGCGAAACCGATTCCGAGATAGCGTCCCGCGCGGCGCAGCCGTGCCTGCTCGGCGCGGAAGTTGTCGTAGTCGAGCGCGGCGACGACTTTCTCGAAGCAGACGGGATAGGCGCCGCTGTCGTGCACGAGGCGGGTGGCCGATGTGTACGGCAGATCGTCCTTGGTGACGAGGTTGAGGCGCCGAATGCGAACGGGGTCCACGTTGAGCGCGCGCGCGCCGAGGTCGAGCACCCGCTCCATCACGAACGTGGTGGCCGGACGGGCAACGCCGCGATACGGTCCCGCGGGCACGGTGTTCGTCGCCACCGCGCTGACCTCGCAGCGGTAGTGCTCGAGGCGGTAAGGGCCGGTCAGCAGTCCGCCCACCATGAGCGGCTCGATGCCCGCCGTCCACGGCACGACCGAGTACGCGCCGGTGTTGCACAGCACGTGGGCGTCGATCGCCCGCAGCCGACCGTCGGCGTCGAAGCCGGCGCGCACCGTGTAGTGGTGATCGCGCGCATGCGCGCAGGCGACGAAGTGCTCGCGCCGTGTCTCCACCCACTTCACCGGCCGCCCGAGCCGCATCGCGAGCAGGCACAGCGCGACGTCCTCCGGATACACGATGCCCTTCACGCCGAAGCCGCCGCCCACGTCGGGCGCGATGACGCGCAGCTTGTGCTCGGGCAGGCCGAGCGCCTCCGCCAGCGTGTGACGTGCGAGATGCGGCACCTGCGTGCCCGACCAGAGGGTCAGCTTCCCCTCGGCGGCGTTCCAGTCGGCGACGCCGCCGCGTCCCTCCATCGGCGCCGCGGTCTGACGGTTCGTTCGAAACGTTCGCTCGACGACGACAACGGCGCCGTCCATGGCGAGATCGACACGACCGTTCTCGAAGCGGCGCGACATGAGGACATTGCCAGGCGCCTCCTCGTGCACGGTCGGCGCGGCCTCGCGCACGGCCGCTTGGACATCGACCGCGGCGGCCAGCGGCTCGTAGTCGACATCGACGAGCATGGCGCCGTCCTCGGCCGCGTAGCGGTCGAGGGCGACGACGGCCGCGAGCGACTCGCCGACGTGACGCGCGCGCGGCCACGCGAGCACCGGCTGCGACGTCGTCACGTAGCCGGGCGCCGCGGATCGCGCGATGAGGCGATGCCGCTGAAACGCCTCGTCGGCGCCCGTTGCGACATGGACGACGCCGGGGGCTGCCGCTGCGCGTTCCGCGTCGACAGCGCGAAGGCGGGCGTGCGCATGGACGCTGCGCACGAAGGCGACGTGCAGCATGCGCGGCAGCTCGAGGTCGCCGACGTAGCGTCCACGCCCGGTGATCAGCCGCGCGTCCTCATGCCGCGGTTGGCGTGCGCCGAACGGAGAAGCGGTCACGGGATGCTCGCTCAGAGCATCGCGTAGCCGCCGTTGACCGAGACGACCTGGCCGGTGATCCAGCCCGCGCGCGGCGACGCGAGCAGCAGGACCATCGGGGTAACGTCGTCGGCGCGGCCGATGCGACCCAGCGGGTACTGCGCGACGATCTTCTGCGTGCGCTCGTCGTCTGCCCCGCCGGCGTGGACATCGAAGCGTTCGGTTTGCACGAGCGCGATGGACACGCAATTCGCCCGGATCCCGACGCGGGCGAACTCGCGGGCCAACGATCTGGTGAGGCCGACGGTCGCCGCGCGCGCGGTGGCGGTGACGAGCAGCCGCGATTCCCCGACGCGACCCGAGTCGCCCATGAGGCTGACGATGGCGCCGGAGCGTCGTGCCGCCATCCGTCCGACCACCGCGTGTGTGACGAGGAGTGTCCCCTTCACCGTCACGTCGATCTGCGTCGCCCAGTCGGCTGGCGTCGTCTCGAGGAACAGCTTGCGCTGGGTCGCGGCGGCGTTGTTCACGAGGATGTCGATCGGCCCGAGCTCACGCTCCACGCAATCGACGGCGGTCGTCACCTCGCGGTCGACTCGGAGATCGGCGCCGACGGCGACGCTTGCGACACCGAGCGCCTGCGCGTTCCTCGTCGCGCTCGCCGCGCCCGCCTCTGACGAGTGGTAGTGAAACGCGACGTTCGCGCGCTCCGCGGCGAACGCGAGCCCGATGGCGCGGCCGAGTCCTTGGCCCGCGCCCGTCACGAGGACGACCTTTCCCGCCAATCCCAGATCCATTGCGCCAGCGATACTAACAGCGCGGGTGTCTGAGAAAAGTTTTTCCCACTCGCAGCGCGAATCCGAGGCAGCGCGCCGCATTTTGGCATACGCTGATGCTGTTATCCACGGCCGATGATCGACCATACGCCCGAAGACATCACACGCGCCCGCCTCGCCGCGATCGTGGACTCCTCCGACGACGCGATCGTGAGCAAGACTCTGAACGGAGTCATCACCACCTGGAATCGGGCGGCCGAGCGGATGTTCGGCTACACCGCAGCGGAAGCGGTCGGCCGTCACATCACGCTCATCATTCCGGCCGAGCGGCACGCCGAAGAGGACGACGTGCTCGCGCGCATTGGGCGCGGCGAGATGGTCGACCACTTCGAGACCGTGCGCCAGACCAAGGACGGCCGGCGGCTGATTATTTCGCTCACCGTGTCGCCGATCCGTGATGCCCGCGGAGCGATCGTGGGCGCGTCCAAGATCGCGCGCGACATCACCGATCTTAAGCGGGCCGAGGCCGAGCGCGCACTGCTGCTCGAAGAGGCCCAGGCGGCTAACCGCGCCAAGGACGACTTTCTCGCGATGTTCGGCCATGAGCTACGCAATCCGCTCGCAGCCATCGCCGGCGCCGCCGATGTGCTCGGCCTGGCGCACACAATCGAGGAGATCGAGCGTCCGCGGGACATCATCAAGCGCCAGATCATTCACCTCCGCCGGCTGATCGACGACCTTCTGGATGCCGCGCGCGTCCGGGCCGGCAAAATCGTGCTCGACCGCCGGCCCGTCAACCTTGCTGAAGCCATCGAGCAGGCCCTCAGCGTCGCACGCGGCGTGGCCGGCGGCGGTCGTCACGTCGTCGAGACGCAACTCGATCCCGTCGGCGTCGACGCGGACCCGGTGCGACTCGACCAGATCATCCTGAACCTCCTCGGCAACGCGATGAAATACACGCCGGCCGGGCGCGCAATCCGTATCCAGACGTACGCGGAGGGCCAGCACGCCGTGTTGCGGGTGGAGGACGACGGGGTCGGCATCGCCAAAGACGTCCTTCCACTGATCTTCGGCCTGTTCATCCAGGGCGAGCAGACGGCGGATCGCGCGCAGGGTGGTCTGGGCATCGGCCTCACGCTCGTCCGGACACTCGTCGAGCTGCACGGCGGGACCGTGAAGGCCGAAAGCCCAGGCGCCGGACTCGGCAGCGTCTTCACCGTTCGCCTGCCGCGCATCGAGATCCCGACGCACGTCGATCGTGAGGCGCCACCGCGTCCGGTCATCCGCCGTCGCGTGCTCATCGTGGAAGACAACGACGACGCGCGGGAGATGCTGAAGGTCCTCCTCGAGCACGAAGGGCACGAGGTGTTCGAGGCGTCCGACGGCACCGAAGGCGTGCGCGCCGCCTCCCGCCTGCATCCTGACCTCGCCCTCGTGGACCTCGGCTTGCCGATCCTCGACGGCTACGAGGTCGCACGCTTCATCCGGCGTCAGGATCACCAGCCACAGCGCCTCGTCGCGCTGACCGGCTACGGACAGAGCGCCGACCGAAAGCGCGCGCTCGAAGCCGGCTTCGACGATCACCTCGTCAAACCGGTCGATCCCGACCGACTCGCCGAGCTGCTCCAGCACCTGCGCTGAGAAAACTTTTTCTCAGTAGAATCACCGATTCCCCGGGCTGCAGCCGGGGTGGTACCGTCAAAGCAATCCGCTGGGGAGTGGGCAATGTCCAAGATCGCGCCGACGCCGTGGGCCGAGGCCGTGGAAAATCCGGCTCCCGGCGAGCACGTGGTCCAGATGTATCGTGACCCAGAGGTTCTCGTCGACGTCGTCACCCGCTGGTGTCAGCAGGGTCTTGTCCGGGGCGAGGCGTTCCTCGTCATCGCGACGCCTGCGCATCGAGCCGCGTTCGCCCAACGCCTGATCGCGCTCGGCACGGACGTTTGCACGTATATGCGCCGTCGCCAATACGTCGACGTCGACGCCCACGAGTGCCTCGAGACGTTCATGATCGACGGCGCGCCTGACCGCGCGCGGTTCCTCGCCGCCATCACGCCGCATCTCGACGCCGTGCGCCGCGCGGGCCACGAGCGCATCCGCCTGTACGGTGAGATGGTGGACCTCCTGCGGCCGACGGCGTTCGCCGCGTCCATGCAGCTCGAGGAGCTGTGGCACGAGCTGCTGGAGCGCGAGCGCCAGCCGCTCCTCTGCGCGTACCAGGTAGATCCGCTCGACCGTGTGGACGGACGCGTGCTGGTGCCCGCAATCGCGCGCCGGCACTCGCACGTGCTCCCCGCCGACGACGCCGCGCGGTTCGAGAGAGCCGTGGAGCGGGCATTCGCGGAGGTGTTCGGCCACGACGACGACACGACGACGCTGCGACAGCTGTGCGAACAGTATCGACCGCAGTCCACGCTGATGCCGGCCGCACAGGCGCTGCTCCTGAATCTCGACGACCTCAATCCCTACCTCGGCGACGCCGTACGTGTGGTCGCCGCGGGGCATTACCGAGGCGAAGCGGCACACTAACCGCGCATGCGCCTGCGCTCGCACCTGATCGCTCTCGTCCTGGCCGTGCTGCTGCCAATGATCGCCTTCTCGGCGATCGTCCTCGTCATGCTGGGCCGCTCGCAGCGCGCCGCCGCCGAGGGCAGCGCACTCGAGCTGTCACGCGCGCTGGTGAGCGCGGTGGACGAGAGCCTGCGTAACACGATCACCACGCTCCGCGCCCTCGCGACGGTGCGGAGCCTTGCGAACGACGATCTGCGCGCCTTCTATCACGAGGCGCGCCGCGTGGTGCCGACGCAGGAAGACTGGATGGAGGTCATCCTGCTTGCCCCCGACGGCCGGCAGCTCGTTGCCACCAGTCGGCCGTGGGGCACACCACTGCCCTACGCGGCGGAGCCCGCAAGCGTCGAGATGGTGGTCGCCTCCCGGCGCCCGGTCGTCGGCAGCATCGCGCGCGGCCGGGTCAGCGGCGTTTACGCCATTCCAGTTCGCGTGCCGATCATCCACGGCGATCGCGTGGCATACGTGCTCACCGCGGTCGTGAAGCCGGAGGCCATCGTCAGCGTGCTGGCGCGTCAGCGCATGCCCGCGGACTGGGTCGGCACGGTCTTCGACCGCCAGAAGAACGTCGTCGCCCGAACGCGCAACCTGGAGCAGTTCCTCGGTCGTCCAGTCTCGCCCGATTTCGTGGCGCTGCTCGACACCCCGGCTACCCACTGGAAGGTCAGTCGAACACTCGAGGGCTCGACGGTCTACACGGCCTGGGCCGTGTCTTCCGAGAGTGGATGGGGCGTGGGCCTCGGCATTCCCGAGACGGTCGTTGAGGCGCCGCTGCGCCGCTCCTTGATCGCGCTTGCGGCCGGCGGCGTCGCCTGCATCGTCCTCGCCCTGACCCTGGCCGCCCTGATGGGCCGCCGGATCACCGAGCCGATCGCGCGGCTGGCCGCCGCGGCCAAGACGTTCGGGCAGCGCGGCACGCTGGTGTCACAGGACGCGACGAGAGTGCAAGAGGTCGACGACGTGCGGCGCGCGTTCGAAGACGCGGCGACGCTCGTGCAGCGCCGTGCGGCCGAGGCCGACGAGGCCAATCGCGCGAAGGACGAGTTCCTCGCCGTGCTCTCCCACGAGCTGCGCACGCCGCTCAACGCGGTGTACGGCTGGGCGCGGATGCTGCAAAGCGGCGTGGTGAGCGAGGAACGCGCGGCGCGCGCGGTCGACGTGATCGTCCGACAGGCCAACGTCCAGGTACAGCTGATCGACGATCTGCTCGACGTCTCGCGCATGATCACCGGCAAGATGCGCCTGGACGTACGCTCGGTGGATCTCAAGGGCGTCGTGGAGCAGGCGCTCGATGCCGCGCGTCCGGCGGCGGACGCCAAGGACATCCGAATCCAGCCCGTCCTGGATCCACGCGCGGGGCCGGTGACCGGCGATCCGAACCGGCTGCAGCAGGTCGTGTGGAACCTCGTGCTGAACGCGGTGAAGTTCACGCCCAAGGGTGGCCGCGTGCAGGTGCGGCTGCAGCGCGTCGGCTCGCACGTCGAGATCGTCGTGAGCGATACGGGCGAGGGCATCGCCCCCGAGGTGCTGCCCTTCGTGTTCGATCGCTTTCGTCAGGCCGATTCCTCGAGCCGCCGCGCCCACAGCGGGCTCGGTCTCGGTCTGGCACTCGTCAAACACCTGGTGGAGCTCCACGGCGGCACCGTGAGCGCCGAGAGTGGCGGCGCAGGGCTCGGCGCGACATTCGTCGTCAAGTTGCCGGTGGCGCTCGCCGACACGACGGCCGATCACGTGACGAGGGCATCGGCCACGACGCCGTTGGACGGCCGGATTGCACGTCGGGCGCTGAACGGCCTGCGCGTGCTGGTCGTCGACGACGATCCCGAGGCGCTGGAGCTGGGGACCGCGATTTTGAGCACGGCCGGCGCGACGGTGCGCGTGAGCACCACGGCGGCCAAGGCTCTCGACATCCTCCGCGAGTGGCGTCCAGACGTGCTCGTCTCGGACATCGAGATGCCGGGCGAGGACGGCTATTCGCTGATCCGCAAAGTGCGCGCGCTCGAGGCGAAGGAGGGCGGCGCCACACCCGCGGTGGCGCTGACCGCGTACGGCCGCACGCACGATCGCGTGCTGTCGCTGACCGCGGGCTACAACATGCACGTGCCCAAGCCGGTGGATCCCGGTGAGCTGACGGCCATCATCGCCAGCGTCGTTAGCGGTCCAGCTCGACCAGGTACGCCTTGATCCGCCGGGCGTCCGACGCCGCGGGCTTGAGGGCGAGATACTTCTGGAACGCGGCCCTAGCTCTGGCCGTGTCCTTCTGCTGGTAGTAGAGGAAGCCGAGCTGCCGCTGCGGCTCGGGCGCGGTCGGATCCAGATCGACGGCCGTCTCGTACGACGCCAGCGCCAATCGCGCGTGCTCGTCCTTGCGCGTGATCTCGCGGGCCCGCTGCGCCTGCAGCCGATGCAGGTCGCCGTAGTACGTGTGCGCGATCGGATCCTTCGGCGTGATGGCGAGGACGCGGTCGAGCTGGCGCTGCGCGACGGCGAAGCGTCCGGCGCGAATGTCTTCCAGCGCGTTCTCGCGCACGACCGATCGCATGCGAAGCTCGAAGTCCTCCGTGTCGCGCGTCGTCGTGGACGTCATCGCAGCCTGCGCGTATTTCGTCCGGAGCAGCTCTTCCGTCGTCTCGATACGCTCGGTAAGCTTGGGATGGCTGCCGAAGAAGAACGTCTCAAGCGAGCCACGGTCTTTGGATTCCGAGCGTAGGAGCGCGAAGACCTTCGGCGCCTCCTTGGCGTCGTAGCCGGCCCTCACGAGATTGTCCATGCCGCCCTGGTCGGCGTCGCGCTCGAGGTCGCGGCCATAGCCGTTGATGGCGGCGATCGTCGTCAACGGAAGCCCCAGGCCGAGAATGGCATTTGCCGTCGGGCCGATGACGGCGGCGCCGAGGTCGTCGTCCTTTGGCGCGCGCGATCGGGCCAGCGCGGCCACGCCGATCGAGGCTTGCTCGATCGACAGCGCGTGGCGGTGAGTGACGTGCGTCATTTCGTGGCCGATGATCATCGCGAGCTGCGATTCGTTGTCGAGCCGACTCAAGAGCCCGGTGTGCACATAGATGTGACCATTCGGGAGCGCGAACGCGTTGAGCGTCGGATCACGCAGCACGGCGAACTTGAAGCCGGGACCGCCGGCCGCCCGCACCTCGTCGGGCGTGAGCCGGTCGCCGACGCCCGCCAGGTACGCCTCGAGCATCGGGTCGTCGTAGATCTTGGTCTTCTTGAGGAGCGATTCTTCCTCTTTTTCGGCCTTGGCCCAGAGGGCGCGCTCGTCGGCGTCGGGCTTGAAAGGCTGGCCGCCGGCGCCGATCGGCGGGACATTGCGGCTCGCGCATCCCGGCGTCAGCAGACACAGGATCACCAGCCAGGTGATCCCTTTGCGCATCAGTTGCGCGAGCCGAGCTGCTGACGCACCCGACGGAGCTCGTCGCGGAAGCCTTCGGCATCCGGCGCCGACGGAAACGCCGTGAGGTAGCGCTCCCATTCGCGCGCGCCGTCGTGCAGGCGCCCCATGCGCACCAGCACGGTGCCGCGGTCGCGTCGGTGCACGCCCGAGTCGGCCTCGAGGACGAGCAACCGGTCGACCACGCCGAGCGCACGAGCCCAGTCTTCGCGCTTGGCGTAGATGCCCTTGAGGTTGCGCAGCATGCGCACGACGATCTGGTGCTTGCTGCACGCCGCCCAGTGCGCCTCCGCGAGCTTCACGGGCCGGCCCACCGCCCGCGCAGCGATTTCCTCCGCGCGCTCCGGCGTGAGCATCTCGCCCGCGTTGAAGGGATCCAGGAACACTCGGCGGCCACCGACCCGCGCGCCGACGATGAAGTGTCCGGGCAACCCTACGCCCTCCAACTCCACGCCCACACGTCGTCCGATCTCGATCATCAGCACCGACAGCGTGATCGGAATACCGAGCCGGCGGTCGAGCACGTCGTTGAGGCAGGAATTGCGGGGATCGTAGTACTCGCGGTCGTTGCCGCGAAACCTCTCTTCGGTGAACAGAAACGCGAGCAGCCGGTCCAGCGCGGCTTGCGGGGCACGCGCCGTCGCCGCCCCGGACCGGGCCGCCAGCGCATCGAGCCGGACAACTTCGCCGTCGACGTCCAGATCGGGATGCTCGATGCGCGCGACGGCGAGCGCCGCGCGCGTGAGGTCGACACGATCGTCCGGTGTCCGCGCGAGCTCGCGAAAGCTCTCCAGCGGATCCATCAGCATCCGGGCGCGTGATGGATGCCGGCGGTCGCGAGGGCCTTCTTCTGCAGCTCCTCGGCCAGCTCCAGGGTGCTGCGGGCGGCGCGCCGCGCCGCTTCCTGGGCCGCCGGGGTGGTGGCCAGGCGCAGCAACGTGCGACGGCCGAGCTCGTGGTGGTGCCGCTCGTCGGGCTCGATGATGTCCCGGTAGAGTGCCGCCGTCGCCTTGTCCCCCACCCGCTCACAGAAGTCGATGAACTGGCGGTTCTTCACGATCGCGATCGCCTCACGCGTGAACTGTCCGGCCGCCACGCGCTCGACGCTCGTGGTGAGCGTGTCGAGATAACGGGTCAGCGGACCGACGCCGCCCGCGAGCGGCTCGAAGCCATCCGCGTCGAACCCCAGCTCGCCGAGACGCTTGGCGATCAGCTCGTAGTGCTTGGCCTCGTCGGCCGCCTGGCGCGCCAGCGCGAGCATCAGCTTGACGTCGTCGCACGACGCGAGCCAGCGCCCGGCGATCAGGGTCGCCTCCGCCTCGTTGCGCAGCGCGACTTTGAGGAGATTCGGTACGTTGAGCGGTCCCTTGACCTCGGGCGTCAGCGTCGCGTCGGGCTCGAGCCCGTGCAGCCGCGCGCGATTCTCGGCGTCGAGCGCGGCGACGAACTCCTCCGCGGTCATCGAAGCCCCTCGCGTAGCAGCGTCCCGAGCTCACGCGTCAGCGTCTCTTTCGTCACGACGCGGTCGCAGCGGCTGTGCCAGGGCTGAGTGCTCGCAGCAAGCGCATGGGTCGTGTAGCCGAGCACCGGCGGGCGCGGCGTCGCGCGCTCGAGCGCGCCGAACACGCCCGCATAGTCGAAGCCGCCGGTCAGATCCAGCAGCACCAGCCGGGCTCCGTCGACCAGCGCGGCGTCGAGGTCGACGATCGTGCGCGCGAACACGAGGGGGACGTTGGCGAGGCGGGCGGTCTCACGGATACGCGCGACGAAGAAGAGGTCAGAGACGACGGCCACGACGCGCGCCGTCGCCGGCTGCGGCCGGGCGTGCGCCTCGGTGGAGCCGGGGTTAGTCACTCTGCTCGCGCACACCGAGCCAGTACCGCTGCCACTCCGCGATGTGGCTGAGGGTGCGCATGTCGCGGATCCGGTCGACGTAGACGATGCCGTTGAGGTGGTCGGTCTCGTGCTGGATCACGCGCGCGAAGAACTCCTTGGCGACCAGGTTGACGGGCTTGCCCTCGCGATCCAGACACTCGAGCCTCACGGCGGTGTAGCGCGGGACCACTCCGCGCATGTCCGGTACGGACAGGCAGCCTTCCCAGCCGTCTTCCATCTCGTCGGTCAATGGCGTCACGACGGGATTGATGACGACCGTCAAGGGGATCTCGGGCGCGTCGGGGTAGCGGGGATTCTTGCCGACCTCGATGACCGCGATTTGCCGGGGCACATGCACCTGGTTGGCCGCCAATCCCGCGCCGTCGTACTCGTGCATCGTCTCGATCATGTCGTCGATGAGCTGTTGCACGTGAGCCGAGGAGATGTCCGAGGGAGCGACCAGTTCGGCGCGCTGCCGCAGCACCGGATGTCCAAGGCGCGCAACCTTCAAGATCGCCATGACGCCCTGAAGTGTAACACGCGGTCCGACACTCACTTGGCCTCGACGCGCCCGACACGCCGAACGCCTTCCGCCAGCCGTCTGGCGTCGGCGTCGAAGAATCGCTGGAATTCTTCGCCCTGTTTGAACGTCACCGGCGTCTCGAGCCTGTCCATCGCGACCTTGAACTCGGGATCGTTCACGGCCTCGCGCAGCGTCGCCCGAAGCTTGGCCAGCACCGGCTCCGGTGTGCCCTTCGGGGCGAAGACTCCCGCCCAGATGTAGAACTCTGCGTCCGGCCAGCCGAGCTCCTTGAACGTCGGCACGTCGGGCAGCGCGGCGACCCGCTTGTCGCCCCAGCCGGCGAGCGCGCGCAGCTTGCCGGCCTTGATGTGCGGCAAGACCACCGCCGGCCCCGAGGCCAGCGCATCGACGTGGCCGCCAAGAATCGCCGTCAACGCCGGGCCGGCACCCGCGTGCGGCACGTGGCGCAGCTTGATGCTCGCCGCCTGCGACAACAGCTCCATGGCCATGTGCAGCGTGCCGTAGATGCCGGACGAGGAATACGAGATCTGGCCGGGGCGCTTCTTCGCGTCCTCGACGAAGTCCTTCGCGGTCTTCCAGGGCTTGTCGGCCGGCACGACGAGAATCGTCGGATCCGCAGAGATCAGCGCGATCGGCGCAAACTGCTCGACGGTGAAGGCCGGCGGACGGTTGAAGAGGCGGTCGGCCTCCGGAATGATCGAGATCGACGACAGCGCGAGCAGCAGCGTATAGCCGTCGGGCTTCGCCACCGCGACCGACTGCATCCCCACCGCGCCCGCCGCGCCCTGCTTGTTTACGACGCCGACGGGATTCTTCAGCATCTTTTCCATCGCTGCGGCCACGGGGCGCGCCGTCAGATCCGCGACGCCGCCCGGCGGAAACGGCACGACCATCGTGATCGGCCGGTTCGGATACGGTTCCTGAGCGTCGGCCGGCATGGCGATCGCCAGCACGAGGACGAAAGCGAACACGCCAGGCATCATGACGACTCTCCCTTTTCGGCCAACGCCATCCGCGAGCGCCAGTCGAGCCCACGGCGCGCGAAGGTATAGAGGTTCAGGAGCACGAGCCCGAGACCTGCAGCCAGCAGCGCGGCGGCGATGCGGTGCTCGACGAAGATCGCGTACCGGCCGTCGGACATCGCGAGCGACTGGCGCAGGCTCAGCTCGATCAACGGCGCCAGCAC
>DAIRVP010000094.1:0-20342 GCA_036802765.1 Candidatus Rokuibacteriota bacterium | reverse complement strand
GGCCAGCCCGTGGAGTACGGGCAACCGCTTTTCCTGCTCGAGCCGCCGCGCTGAGCGCGTCCGCCGTGAATCGAGCGCTCGCGCCCCTCATCGCCGGCGTCGCGATGCTCGGTGCAGCGTTCTGGTGGACCATCGAGCGACCGCCGACGCCCGACGCCGTCATCCCGGTCACACGCGTCGATGATGCGGCAGCACTGACCGAGGATGCGATTCGGCTCTACGCCGCCGGTCAGCTGGCTCGTGCCTGCGACCGATTCAGTGAGGCCGCAGGTGAACGGCCCGACAGTCTCGCGCGCCGGGAGAATGTCGGCCGCTGCTTCGAGACGTGGGGGTGGCGTACGCTGGCGCAGGGACGGCCGGAGGAAGCGGCGCTGCTCTTCGGACAGGGGCTCGCCGCGATGCCGGAAGACCCGGCGCTCCTCAAAGGAGCCGGCGTCTCCGCCGTCCACGCCGGACGTACCGATGAAGCGCTCGGATCCCTGGAGGCCTCCGCGCGGCTGCGGGCGGACTCTCAGGTCAGGATGCTGCTCGCGCGACTCTACGATCACCGCGACGAGACCGCTCGGGCCGTCGCTCACCTCGAAGCACTGCTCGCCATCGACTCAGCCGACCCCGACGCGCGTCGGCTGCTCGACAAGCTCGAGCGGGAGCGCCGGACGGAGTCCGACTTCGTCCGCGAGGCGACCGGCCCGTTCGTGCTCCGGTACCGCCGCGGCCTCGATGCCAAGCGACGACTGGCGGTTGTGGGCGCGCTCGAAGCGGCGCGCGCGCGTGTCGTCGCACAACTGGGCGACCCGGGACCCGACCCGGTCACCGTGGTGCTCTACGAGCGTGGGCAGTTCAGTGACGTCACCCGCTCTCACGCGTGGGTCGATGGGCTCTTCGACGGCCGCATCCGCCTGCCAGTGGGACCGACGCTGCCTCGCCGCGCGCAGCTCGAGCGGATCGTCACGCATGAGTACGCCCACGCCGTCATCCACCGTCGCGCGCGTGGGCGCGCGCCACGGTGGCTGCACGAAGGGCTCGCCCAGGCGCTCGAGGGCCGCGTGGCGGATGCCGCGCTCGCGTCCGGCAGCCTGACGCTGGGCGGGCTCGAAACACTCGTCACGGAAGCCGATGCGCGCCGTGCGCGCGCTGGCTACGAGCTCGCGCTGTACGTCGTCGGAGACCTGCTGGACCGCGGAGGCATGGAGTCGATGCGCGCGCTGCTTGCGCGTCTCGCGGCGGGAGAGACTATTGAGAACGCGGCTGAGCGCGTGTATGGATGGCGTTTGACCGAGCTGGAATCACAATGGCGAAGACAGCTGGGAGGTTGAGTATGAAGCGCATATTGATCACTCTGGGATTGATGTTCATCGCGGCCAGCCCGGCATGGGCACAGGTCGGCGTCGTGAATCCGAACGTTCCTGTGACGATCACGGTTCCGCCGCCGGCCGGCTCCCCGCCCGGAACGCCGCCCACGACGCGGCCCACCGTGCCATTTACGAGCGAGCCGAACCAATTGAACAACGCGTACCCCACGCTGCTGAACGCCGGCGTCTCGGGGACCGGGGGCTGGGGGGTCCCGATCCGCAACATCTATATGCCGCCCCAGGCGGTCCCGATCGTGGTCTACGACCAGTACATGGAGGTGGCTGGGGAGCCGTGGGCCACGCAGTACGCCGAGCTTCCCGGCTACGTCGTCATCGAGACGACGCTCGGGTATCTCTACCCAGAGCGCTGGACGCTGCTTAGCCTGGCAAAGGGCGTGTACCAGTGGCAACGCGTGCCATCGGTGTTCCAGCCGAAGTAAGCGCGTGTTCCACAAGATCCTGATCGCCAATCGCGGCGAAATCGCGCTGCGGGTGATGCGGACCTGCCGCGAGATGGGCATCCGCACCGTCATCGCGCATTCCACGGCGGACGCGCAGTCACTGCCGGTGCGGTTGGCCGACGAATCGATTTGCATCGGGCCAGACGCGGCGCGCGGTAGCTACCTGAACATGGCTTCGGTCATCTCGGCGGCGGTGGTGACCGATAGCGAGGCGATCCACCCTGGCTACGGCTTTCTGTCCGAAAACCCAACGTTCGCAGACATCTGCCGCGCCTCAGGTCTGACGTTCATCGGCCCGAGCCCCGAGGCGATTCGCCTCATGGGGGACAAAGCCCAGGCCCGAGTCATCGCCAAACAGGCAGGCGTTCCGGTCGTCCCGGGCAGTGAGCTGCCGCTGAAGAATGAAGCCGAGGCGCTCGAGGTCGCAGATGAAGCCGGCTATCCCGTCATCTTCAAGGCCGCGGCGGGCGGAGGCGGGCGCGGGATGCGTATCGTCCGCGAGCACGGAGCGGCGGCCCAGGCGTTTGCCGCGTGCCAGGCCGAAGCCGGCGCCGCCTTCGGCTCGTCGGAGATCTACTGCGAGAAATACATCGAGCGCGCGCGGCACGTCGAGGTACAGGTCCTCGGCGATCGCAACGGGATGCGTGTGCATCTCGGGGAGCGCGATTGCTCCGTGCAGCGCCGTCACCAGAAGCTGATCGAGGAGTCGCCGGCGCCGTCCCTACCTTCTGAGACGCGCGCTGGCCTTCACCGCGCCGCCCTCCTCGCCGCCGCCGCTGTGAACTACGTCAGCGCTGGGACGGTGGAATTTCTCGTCGATGCCGACGGTGGCTATTACTTCATCGAAATGAACACGCGAATCCAGGTCGAGCACCCGGTGACCGAATCGATCACTGGGCTGGATCTCATCCGGGAGCAGATTCGCATCGCCGCCGGGGAGCCGTTGGGCTATCGGCAAGACGGCGTGCGCTTCGAAGGCCACGCCATCGAGTGTCGAGTCAACGCCGAGGATCCCGAGACCTTCACGCCGAGCGCCGGACGGGTCACCGCGTGGGTGCCGCCGGGCGGCCTCGGAGTACGCGTCGACAGTCATCTGATGGCACCATACGCGGTGCCGCCCTTCTACGACTCGCTGCTCGGCAAGATCATCGTCCGCGGCCGCGACCGTGCGGAGGCCATCGAGCGCATGCGCCGCGCGCTGCGCGAGACCATCATCGAGGGCGTGAAGACGACGATTCCCTACCACCTGAAGATTCTCAACGACCCTGCGTTCGTCGAAGGCCGCTTCACCAGCGCGGACGGCGCCCGCCTGCACCCCTGAATGAACCCGACGCTCTACGTCGTCCTCGACCGGACGGCGGCGCGTGGGCGCGATCTCGACTCCCTCCTGGCCGCCGTGATCGACGGTGGTTGCCGGATGGTCCAGCTTCGCGAAAAGGAATGGCCATCGGGGCGACTGCTGCCGCTGGCACGCCGACTGCGCGACCGTTGTCGAAGCGCGGGGGTGACGTTCATCATCAACGACCGTGTGGACGTCGCCGTGGCCGTCGAAGCGGACGGCGTTCACGTGGGTCAGGACGACCTGCCTGCCCGCCTCGCGCGCTCCTTCCTGACGAAGGGTATGGTGCTCGGGGTATCGACCCACGACATCGAACAGGCACGCGCCGCGCGCGACGACGGCGCCGACTATGTCGCGGTCGGCTCGATGTTCCCGACGGCGACCAAGCCGGACTTTCAGCTCGTGGGTCCGGCACTGATCCGGAAACTGCGGGGCGAGATCCGCGTTCCACTCATAGGGATCGGCGGCATCACGCACGACAACGTCGCCGACGTCGTGCGCGCGGGCGCCGATGGCGTGGCGGTGATCTCCGCGGTGTGCGCCGCGCCCGACCCGGGCGTGGCCACGCGGCGGTTCCTCGAGCTCATCGGAGATGCTCGAGTGGCTTGACCGCCCACATGCCGCCGCTATATAAATTTGGGCGGCGCGCAAACCCTCGATTCATCAACGCTCAAGGAGGGAGTCCATGAAGAAGACACGCATCCGCAGCGTCCTCGCCCTCAGCGCGGCGCTGGCCATCGCCCTCCTGCCGCTGGGGTCGGGGCCGGCCGCCCAGGGAAAGACCATCAAGATCGCCACGCAGAGTCCGCTGAGCGGCGGCCAGGCCGCACTCGGCGAGGGCATCAAGCTCGGCACCCAGCTCGCCATCGAGAAGTTCAAGGGCAACCTCGAGAAAGGCGGCTTCAAGGTCGAGCTGGTCCCGTATGACGACCAAGCAAAGCCCGACGTCGGGGTGTCGAACGCGAAGAACATCATCGCGGACAAGGCGATCATGGTCGTAATCGGCCACCTGAACTCTGGCGTGGCGATCCCGTCGTCGGAGGTCTACAAGGAAGACACCCTCGCGATGATCTCGCCCGCCAATACGAACGAGAAGGTGACCGACCGTGGCTATCCGAACGTCAATCGCGTGTGCGGGCGCGACGACGTGCAGGGCCCGGTGGGCGCCGAGTTCGCGGCCGGGACGCTGAAGGTCAAAACGGCGTATGTGCTGCACGACAAGACCACCTACGGCCAGGGTGTCGCCGAAGCGTTCAAGAACGATCTGGAGAAGAAGGGCGTCAAGATCCTCGGCTTCGAGGGCACGGAAGAGAAGTCGAACTTCGACCCGATCATCACGCCGATCAAGGCGAAGAATCCGGAGCTGGTCTACTTCGGTGGCATCTACGACCAGGGCGCGCCGTTCTTCAAGCAGGCCCGGGAAAAGGGCGTCAAGGCGAAGTTCCTCGGCCCCGACGGCATGGATTCCTCCGACTTCGTGAAGATCGGCGGCAAGTCCGTCCTCAACACGTACTACACCACCGCGGCCGCGCCGGCGTCGAGCCCGCAGGCCAAGCAGTTCGGCGAGGAATACAAGAAGAAGTTCGGCAAGAACCCCGAGCCGTACGCAGCGGAGTCGTACGTCGCCACCGCCATCGCGATCAAGGCGCTCGAAGAAGTCACCAAGGGCGGCAAGGCGCCCTCGCGCGAAGCCGTGTCGGCCGCCATCCGCAAAGTGAAGTACGCCGGCATGACCGGGACGATCGACTTCGACGACAAGGGCGATCCCAAGAAGGCGTCGTACTACGTCATGCAGGTCACCACGGACAATCCCGAGAAGTGGAGCGAGAACAAGGAAGCCAAGCGTCTGGCCATCGCTGCCCCGGCCATGAAGAAGTAGTTCGGACTCCGCGGCGGCGCCGCCGGGTCGTCACCGGCGCGCCGCCGCCGAGCGGTCCATGGATTTCGCACTCCTCGTCGGCATCTTCCCGCAAGTCCTGCTCGACGGCCTCCTGCTCGGTTTCATGTACGCGCTCATCGCGCTCGGCTACACGATGGTCTACGGGGTCCTGGAGTTCATCAACTTCGCCCACTCGGAAATCTTCATCGTCGGCGCGTTCGTCGGCGTCGAGATACTCCTGGGGCTGAAGAACGCCGGCGTCCTGGAGCGCCTGCCGTGGGCACTCGTGCTTCTCGGCGTGATGATCGCGGGCATGCTCGCGAGTGGCTTGTTGGCCGTGTCCATCGAGCGCGTAGCCTACCGGCCGCTGCGCGCGGCGCCGCGGCTGATTCCACTGATCTCGGCAATCGGGATGTCGTTCTTCCTCCAAGACGTGATTCGTCTCGTAGAGTCCCTCTGGCGCAATGCCTTCAATCTCGTGTATCCGACCATCGAGCCGCTCAACGAGCGCTTCGAGCTGACGAGCACCATCGACGTCTCGGCAAAGTCGCTCGTCGTCATCGTCGTCGCGTTGCTGATGCTGTGGGGTCTCCACGTGCTCGTGAACCGCACGAAGATCGGCACGGCCATCCGCGCGGTTGCGGAAGATCAGGCCGCGGCCAGTCTGATGGGCATCGACGTCAACCGGATCATCTCGCTCACGTTCCTGATCGGTGGCGCGATGGGCGGCGCGGCGGGCGTCTTGTTCGGCATGCAATACAGCCTCATCAACCCTTACACGGGCTTCACTCCCGGCCTGAAGGCGTTCACGGCGGCCGTGCTCGGTGGGATCGGCAATATCCCCGGCGCGATGCTCGGTGGCATCGTCCTCGGGCTTCTGGAGGCGTTCGCCGCCTCGTACATGTCACTGCTTACGGGCGGCGCATTCGGAGCCGAATACAAGGATATCTTCGCGTTCTCCGTCCTGATCCTCATCCTGATCTTCCGGCCCAAGGGCCTTCTCGGCGAAGTGGTGCGAGAGCGCGCGTGATCTCTGCGGCCGCGGCCGTTGCGTACGTCGCGCTGTCCAGCGCCGCCGTCGCGCTGTTCCCGCGGTCGATCCTCGTGTTCCTGATCTTTCAGGGCAGCCTGCTCTACGCCTATGTCGCGCGGGTTCCGGGATGGCTGCGCGCCGCCCTGCTCGGCGTCGCGCTCCTGGTGCTCATGCCGCTGATCGGCACCTACAACGGGTATTACCTCGAGGTCGCCACCCAGGTTGGCATCTTCGTGGCCCTGGCGCTCGGCCTCAACATCGTCGTCGGGCTGGCGGGGCTGCTCGATCTCGGCTATGTCGCATTCTTCGCCGTCGGCGCCTACTCGTGGGCGATCTTCGGCTCACCACACGGCAACGTGCTCTTCGGCGGCGGCTTTCCGCTGCCGTCGTGGTGGTTCTACCCGTTCCTGGTGATCGGACTGACGATGGCGGCAGGCACCGGCATCCTGCTCGGCCTGCCGGTGCTCCGATTGCGCGGCGACTACCTGGCGATCGTCACGCTCGGCTTTGGCGAGGTGATTCGCGTTCTCGCGAACAATCTGGACAAGCCGATCAACGTGACCAACGGCCCCCGGGGCATCACGCCAATCTCCCGCCCGCCCCTGCCGCTCGAAGTCTCCTACGCGGTCGGCTTCTACTTCCTGGTCCTCGTCATCGTCGTCGTGGTCATCCTCGTCAATCGCCGCCTGGAGGATTCGCACATCGGCCGCGCCTGGGAGGCTATGCGCGAAGACCAGCTGGCCGCCCAGGCGATGGGCGTGCCGCTCGTCCGCGCCAAGCTGTTGGCGTTCGCCTCGGGCGCCTCCTTCGCCGGGGTCATGGGGGTCGTGTTCGCGGCCAAGCAGGTCTTCATCAATCCGGAGTCGTTTACGTTCCTCGAGTCCATCGGCGTGCTGGCGATGGTCATTCTCGGCGGCATGGGCAGCATCCCGGGGGCGATCATCGGCGCGACCGTGGTGACGGTGCTCAATCTGCAAGTGCTCAAGGGCCTTTCGCTCTGGCTCAACGAGCTGAAGAACGCGGGCGTCACCATCTTCGGCTACAACCTCGCCGGGCTCCCGACGCAGCTCGAACCGGCGAAGTACGAGCGCATGATCTTCGGGCTGATCCTCGTCTTGATGATGATCTTTCGCCCGCAAGGCATCTTCCCCGCTCGGCGTCGCCAGCGAGAGCTGGGCGAGCCATGACGGCGCTCTTCGAGGCCGTCGACGTCATCAAGACGTTCGGCGGACTCACTGCCCTGCAGCGGGTGAGCTTCGCGCTCGACGGGGGCATCGCGTCGATCATCGGTCCCAACGGCGCGGGCAAGACGACGCTTTTCAATGTGTTCACCGGTCTGTATCATCCCGACTCCGGCGTCGTCAGCTTTCGCGGCCAACCACTGGTCGGCCTGCGCCCCGATCAGATCACGGCGCTGGGAGTATGCCGAACCTTTCAGAACATCCGGCTGTTTGCCAACATGACGGCCGCCGAAAACGTGCTGGTCGGCATGCACGCCAGAATTCGGCTCGGGCTGCGCGACGTGCTGACGCGCGGTAGTCGCTTCGTGGAAACCGAGCGCGGGCTCTGGCAGCGCTCGGCTGCGCTGCTGGATCGCGTCGGGCTGCGCGGCAAAGCCAACGAGGTGGCGCGGAATCTCCCGTACGGCGAGCAGCGCCGGCTCGAGCTCGCGCGCGCGCTCGCCTCGGAACCGGCACTGCTGCTGCTCGACGAGCCGACAGCGGGGATGACCCAGTCGGAAGCGGGAACGCTGATGAGCCTGCTGCGACGACTCGTCGGCGACCTGAGCCTCGCGATCGTGCTCATCGAGCACAACATGCGCGTCGTCATGGAAGTCTCCGACCGCGTCACCGTGCTCGACCACGGCGAAAAGATCGCCGAGGGACCACCGCGCGAAGTTCAGGCCGACGCACGCGTGATCGAGGCCTATCTGGGTCGCCGCGCCACAGCGCGTCGCGCGGCGCCCTAGGCATGCTTGCGCTCGAGGCGCTCGACGTCTACTACGGCGAGATCCACGCCTTACGGGGCGTGGCGCTCGAGGTGCGCGGCGGCGAGATCGTCACCCTGCTGGGCAACAACGGCGCGGGAAAGTCGACCACGCTGAAGACGATCTCCGGACTACTTGTCCCGCGCCACGGTAGCGTCGTGTTCGACGGCAGCGCGCTCACCGGTGTGCCGGCGCACGAGGTCGTGGCCCGCGGCATCGCGCACGTGCCCGAAGGACGCCGAATCTTCAACCGTCTGACGGTCCGCGAGAATCTCACCATGGGCGCGTATCTGCGAACGGATGCCGACATCGACGCCGACCTCGATCGTGCGTTCGAGCTCTTTCCGCGGCTGAAGGAGCGGATCAGCCAGGTGGCGGGAACACTGTCCGGCGGCGAGCAGCAGATGCTCGCGATCGCCCGCGCGCTCATGGCCCGGCCCCGGCTGCTGCTCCTCGACGAGCCGTCGATGGGCCTGGCGCCCGTGCTGGTCGAGCAGATCTTCACCACGATCGGCTCCATCAATCGGCAGGGCACGACAATTCTGTTAGTCGAGCAGAACGCCGCGATGGCGCTGTCCATCGCGCATCGCGGCTACGTCCTCGAAACCGGCGCGGTCGTGTTGTCGGGTACCGCCGGTCAGCTTGCCGAAAACGAGCGCGTCCGACACGCGTACCTGGGGGAATGACGCATGAGAATGGAGGGTCTCGACTACGACGGACACAAAGTGGGCGCCGTTTATCGCACACTCGCCCGCACCGTGTCCGAGACGGACATCGTCAACTTCGTCAACCTCTGCGGTTTCGTCGAGCCGCTCTTCATCGACATGGAGTACGTGAAGCGGGAGTCGATCTTCTCGCGCCGGGCCGCGCCGGGCGCGCTGACGTTCGCCTTGTCCGAGGGCCTGATCATGCAGACCGGGCTGATCCATGGGACGGGCATGGCATATCTCGGGGGTGAGCTACGGATCGTGGCGCCGGTGCTGGAGGGCGATACGATCCGAGTCGAGGTCGAGGTCGTCGAGAAGCGCGAGACGAAGAAGATCGACCGTGGCATCGTGACCTATCGCCACCGCGTTCTGAATCAGCGCGACGAAGTCGTGCTGGAGGCTCGCGTACAGCGCATGATCAAGCGGAGGTGACCTCGTGAGCGACTCGGGCGCCCGGATCGTCCAGCTCAGCGTCTCGAACGGCGGGGTGCCGAAAAAGGCCGTGGAGAGCGTGCGCGTGACCGCCCTGGGGCTCGAGGGCGATGCGCACCGCAACAGGGAACATCATGGTGGACCCGAGCGTGCCGTCTGCCTTTTCGCAATGGAGACGATCCGCGCGCTACAGGCGGAGGGTCATCCGCTCGTCCCCGGCGCGCTCGGTGAGAACGTGACGCTCGAGGGCCTGGACTGGTCTGCCGTGCAGCCGGGGGCGCGCGTGCGACTCGGCGCGGAGGTCGTGGTGGAGATCACGCGCTATACGACGCCGTGCTTCAACATCCGGCCGGCGTTTCGCGACGGTGACTACTCGCTGGTGTCGCAGAACCGGCATCCCGGTCGCAGCCGCGTGTACGCGCGTGTGCTGGAAACCGGGACGGTCCGTCGCGGGGATCCCGCGCAGCTACTCTGAGCGAGCCGTCTGACCGGGCTCAGCCGCGCGCGGCGTCGCTGCGTGGGGAGTCGCCGACGGCAACGACGACCAGCGCGCCAGGTGCGGCCACGGGCTGCACGCCCCGGCCGTACGCCGCGACTTCGTCGACGAGCCAGCCCGCGCACGGCGTCGTTTCGTCGAGCTGGGTCCGGATCGCCGTCCACTCTTCGCGTGCGGCCGATCCCAGCTGTGCGTATCGCGCAGCCGTTTCGATCACCAGAACCAGTCGCGCCGGACGGCCGTCAAGCCGCTTGACCGCCGTCAACGTCGCATCGGCTGCTCCGTGCACGAGCGCGTCCGACGACGGCGCGCCGGTGGCGTCGCTCCAACCGAGCCCGGTTGCGTACGACGCCTCGAGACACGCGACGCTCACGCGCGGCTCGGTCTTCCCGTTGCCACCGTACAGCACCGGTGAGGCAAGCACGCCGCACACGGTGCGCATCTTAGGCCCCATGAAGTCACGCCAGGAGTCGAGGAACCGCAGAGCGGAATCACCCGCGTCCGGACGCGCGAAGGCGATGCCGAGACCGCGCGGATACCGAGCGCGGAAAGGCCAGCCCGAGAGAATCAGGCGCGCCGCCGCCTGGCTCGCGTCAACGATATCGCGGCCAGTCGTGGCTGCCACCCCGCTGGCGGCGCCGTCTGCGTTCGCAACGCAAACGACGAGCGCGCCAGACTTCATGGGGCCGTCATCCGTCAAAATCGAAGCGGACGAACCGCCCGCGAGCTGAATCCGTCCCAGGACACTCCGTGCCTCCGCCATCGTGTCGCCGGCCGGTTCAGCCGTCACCACGAGAGCCAGGTGCGGGGTCGCGCCGTGCAGCCGCGCGAGCGCGGCGTTCGCAGCACGCGTCACCGCGTCGCGTCCGCCGGAGGCGCATCCGAGACCGATCTCCAGCATCGAGGCCGAAGGCCCACTCAGTGTCGTCGTCATGCCGCGGAGGGGAATGCACCGGGGGTGCCAAAGCGTAAATATTTGAAAAGACTAGGATTACGGCCGAATTGCAAGACTACGGGTGTCCGTACGACACACACCCAGTGACAGGTTTCGTCGGCCGAAATCGACCTCGAAAAATCGTTCTAGATGGGCCTCGCCCGTTGCGGGGGGTTTCGTCCCGGCTCTACCGAAAGTCCGTACTAGAGGAGCGCCAGCCTCCGCCGGGCGCCCGTTCCAGAGGAGCGCCACGGCTTTGCCGGGGCGCTCCGAACGACATGGGGGTCTGGGGGCCATTTCGGGGCCCCCAGCATTAGAGGACGCCGTACTCCTTGAGCCGCCGATAGATGGTCCGCCGGGAGATGCCGAGCGCACGCGCCGCCGCTTCCTTGTCGTCCTTGAACACGGCGAGCGCCTTGAGGATCAACTCGCGCTCGACGTCCGCCAAGGCGGGCACACTTTCAGGTGATGTCACGGGTGTCGACGTCATCGGCGTTTTGCTGAGACTCGGCAGGTCGGTCAGGGAAATCTGCTCTCGCGCGCCCATGGCGAAGGCCCGCTCGATGAGATTTTCGAGCTCGCGCACGTTGCCGGGGAATGTATAGGCGGTCAAGGCCGCCAGCGCCTCCGGTGCGACTCCCCGTACGTCACGATGGAACCGCTTGTTGAAACGCCGCAAGAAATGGTTGATGAGCGACGGGATGTCCTCTCGTCGCTCGCGGAGCGGCGGCAACGTGACGCGGACGACGTTGAGCCGATAGAACAGGTCCTGGCGGAACGAACCCTCGGTCATCGCGCGCTCGAGATCGCGATTGGTGGCGGCGATCACACGGACGTCGACGGGGAACGCCTTCGTCGAGCCGACGGGTCGTACCTGCATCTCCTGGAGCACTCGCAACAGCTTCACCTGAAGCGCTGGCGACAGCTCCGCGATCTCGTCCAGGAAAATCGTGCCCTCATCCGCGCCGCGGAACAGACCGAGCGCATCGGCCACAGCGCCGGAGAAGGCGCCGCGCACATGTCCGAAGAACTCGGACTCCAGCAGATCTTGCGGAATCGCGCTGCAGTTCACCGGGATGAACGGGCGCTTCGCGCGCGACGACAGACGGTGAATGGCTGCGGCCACCAGCTCTTTGCCGGTTCCGCTCTCGCCTTCGATGAGCACTGGTGAATCGGTCACCGCGACCTTGCCGATGATCTCCTTCACGCGCTCCATCGGAGCCGACGTCCCGATCAGCTCGTTGACCGTCAGCTCCTCGCCCAGCCGCGCGCGTAGCGTGTGGATCTCGCCGCGCAAGAACTTGCGCTCCATCATCCGTGACATCAGGTGACGGAGCTCGTCGAGGATCAGCGGCTTGGACAGGTAGTCGTACGCGCCCTCTTTGAGCGCCTGCACAGCCGAGGCGATCGTGGGGTACCCGGTCATCATCACGACTTCGATCGACTCGTCCTGCTTCTTCACCTCGCGAAGCAGCTCGAGGCCGCTCATGTCCGGCATCCGAATGTCGGTGATGAGCGCATCGAAGAGCTCCGACTTGAGCATCCCCAGGGCTTCCGTCGCCGAAGCGACGGTCGTAACCTGGTAGCCCCATTGGCTAAGCGCTTCTTTCAACAGCACGAGGATGGAGCGTTCGTCGTCGACGACCAGGATTTTGGCGGGGTCCATGTCTAAAACGACTCTAGCACGTTGGAATGTCAAACTGACAAGGAATCGTCGGTTTCGCCGACACCTCAGGTTGCGTGGTCCCGCTTGGTATGTTAGCGTGGCGGTTGACTTTTCAGGGAGGAGACCCCGCCATGGCCGATGCCGTCCACCTGACGGAAAAAAACTTCGACGAGACCCTAGCTCAGCACGACGGGCTCCTCATGGTGGACTTCTGGGCCGAGTGGTGTGGCCCCTGCCGGGCGATCGCGCCCATGCTCGAGGAGCTGGCCCGTGATTCTGCAGGGAGGATCACGCTCGCGAAAGTCAACGTGGACGAGAACCATGCTCTCGCAGCGCGTTACTCGATCCGGTCGATACCCACGGTCCTCTTCGTCCGGCAGGGCAAGGTGGTCGACCAGCTCATCGGCGCCGTCCCCAAGGCGAAGATCAAGGAGAAGCTGGACGCGCTCGCCTAGCGCGCCGCCGCTTTCCGCCGTATCAGCGCCGCCGGCTTAGCCATTCCAACGCTGTCCCCTGGGCGCGACGAGTTCCGAGAGCTCGCCGGTAAGGGGAACCTCGTTCCCGTATTCGCTGAGCTCCCGGCCGATCTGGACACGCCGTTGTCGGCCTACCTGCGCCTCCGTCCCGGCCCTTACGCCTTCCTCCTGGAGTCCGTGGAGGGCGGTGAGAAGTGGGCCCGTTACTCCTTCCTCGGCAGCGACCCACACCTGGTCCTGTCGGCGAAGGACGGTCGCATCAACGTGCGCCGCGGCGGTCGGACCGAGCGATTACCCGACGGCGATCCGCTCGAGGCCCTGCGAGGCCTTCTGCGCGACTTCCAACCGGTGGCTGTCCCCGGGCTGCCACGCTTCCAAGGCGGGGCCGTCGGCTACCTCGCGTACGACATGGTTCGTCACATGGAGCGGCTGCCCGCCGCGGCGCACGACGATCTCGAGCTGCCGGACGCCGTGTTCATGCTCAGCGATACGCTGCTGGTCTTCGACAACCTCCGTCACCGACTCCTCGTCATGGCCAACGCGCACATCGGCAAGCGCGATGCGGCCGCGCTGGACACGGCCTACGATCGCGCGGCGCTGAAGATCGGCATGACGCTGGCGAAGCTGGCGCGTCCCGCGCGCGCGCCAGCGCCGCTGCCGCTCACGCCTCCGGGACCGCTGCTGGCGCTCGGCGAAGAGGGATTCACGTCGACGATGGACGAGGATTCGTTCGCCGATGCCGTCCGCCGGGCGAAGGAGTATATCGCTGCCGGGGACGCCTATCAGATCGTGCTCGCACGACGCCTCGACTGCGGCCTGAAGGCCGACCCGTTCACCGTCTATCGGGCGCTTCGTACGATCAATCCATCTCCGTACCTCTTCTTCCTGCGGCTGGGCAAGACCACTATCGTCGGCAGCTCGCCGGAGGTGCTCGTGCGCGTCGAGGGCGATCGCATCGAAGAACGCCCGATCGCCGGCACTCATCCGCGCGGCGCCACCGAAGCACAAGATCTGGCAATCGAGCAGCAGATGAAGACGGATCCAAAGGAGCGCGCCGAGCACGTGATGCTCGTGGACCTCGGCCGCAACGACGTAGGACGCGTGGCCACGCTCGGCTCGGTGAAGGTCACGGAGTTCATGGTCACCGAGCGCTACTCCCACGTCATGCACCTGGTCAGTCACGTGGTGGGTACTCTGCGGCCCGGCGCCGACGCGTTCGACGTCCTCCGCGCCTGCTTCCCGGCTGGGACGGTCTCGGGCGCGCCGAAGATCCGCGCGATGGAGATCATCGACGAGATCGAGCCGACGCGGCGCGGGCCGTACGCCGGCGCGGTCGGCTATGTCTCGTACTCGGGCAACCTCGACTCGTGCATCACGATCCGCACGATCGTGTGCCATGGCATCCGCGCATCGATCCAGGTCGGCGCGGGAATCGTGGCCGACTCCGACCCGAAAACGGAATGGCTGGAGACGTGCTCGAAGGCGCGCGGACTCATCCTGGCCCTTCGAATGGCGGCCGCGGGGTCGCGCGCATGATCCTCGTCATCGACAACTACGACTCGTTCACCTACAACCTCGTTCAGTATCTCGGCGAGCTGGGGGCCGAGCTTCACGTGGTCCGCAACGACGCTGTCGATACCGGCGGCGTCGCGGCCCTCGCTCCGGAGCGGATCGTGATCTCACCCGGCCCGGGCACCCCCGACGACGCCGGTGTGTCGCTCGACGTGATCAGGCGGTTCGGCGAGCACACGCCAATCCTCGGCGTCTGCCTCGGGCACCAGGCGATCGGCCAGGCGTTCGGCGGTGTGGTGGCGCGCGCGAAAACGCAGATGCACGGCAAGACATCCGAGATCCGTCACGACGGTCGAGGCGTTTTCGCGGACTTGTCGAACCCGTTCACGGCGACGCGTTACCACTCGCTGGTAATCCTGCCTCACACGGTGCCCGCAGACCTCGAGGTCACGGCCTGGGCCGACGACGGCGAGATCATGGGCGTGCGACATCGTCGCTGGCCAGTGGAGGGCGTCCAGTTCCACCCCGAATCCATCCTCACTGTCGAGGGCAAGCGGCTGCTCGGCAATTTCCTGGGCAGGACCGCCGTCGCCCCGTGACCGGTGACAGACCGGGCGAGGATGATCTCGTCCGGCTGATCAGAATGCTCGTCCGTCGGCGCGCACCCGGCCTGTTGGCCGGCGTCGGCGACGACTGTGCGGTGCTCGAGACGCGCGCGGGTGCGTCGCTGCTGGCCACCACCGACCTGCTCGTCGAGGACGTCCACTTCCGCCGACGCTGGGCGGAGCCTGCAGACATCGGCGCCAAGGCGCTCGCGGTGAACATCTCGGACATCGCGGCCATGGGCGGAACGCCACGGTGGGTGCTGGTTGGCCTCGGCTGTCCCGAGAGCACGGGCAGCGACGAGATCGAGGCGTTCTACGAGGGCGCGCTGGGAGTGGCAGATGCCTATGGCGTCGTCATCGTCGGTGGTGACACGTCGAGCTCACCGGCTGGATGGCTCGTCAGCATCACGCTACTCGGCGATGCCGTCTCCCCCGTGCTCCGCTCCACCGCCCGAGCCGGCGATCTCATCGCGGTCACCGGCACTCTCGGCCAGGCCGCGGCTGGCCTCGCGGTGCTCGAGCGCGAGACGGCTCCGCATGGTATCGACGCGTCGCCGCTCGGCGACGTGACCGCCGCTCATCTGCGTCCGCGACCGCGTGTCGACGAGGGGCGCTGGCTCGCGGCCGCTGGAGGTGTCACCGCGATGATGGACCTCTCCGACGGGCTGGCGACCGATCTCGCGCGTTTGATTTCCGAGAGTGGCGTCGGTGCCCGCGTCGACGTCGAGCACTTGCCCATCGCCCGAGCGACACGGATCGTGGCCGAGGCCCTCGACGTCGATCCTGTCGACTGGGCCACAGGCGGCGGCGAGGACTACGAGTTGCTTGTCGTCTGCGAGCCAATGGCGCTCTCGCGATTGCGCGCCGGCTTGGCCGACGCCACGGGGACGACGCTCAGCGCCGTCGGAGAAATCACCGCGGGCTCGGGGGTCCGCTGGCTCGACGGCCGCGGCCGCTCGGTGGCCGTGGCGCCGGGATTCGAACACTTCCGTGGGTGATAGCCTCGTCCTGCAGTTTCTGTTGCTGGCGACGCTGATCGTCGTCTCGGGACTACTCTCGGGCGCCGAGGCCGCGTATTTCTCGCTGGGCCGCGCCCGGCTCCGGCGCATCGCCGCCGAGCGGCCGCAGGGGGCGCTGACTCCGGTCGTCTCGCGGCCTCACGATCTGCTCGTCACCCTCCTCGTCGGCATCACGCTGATCAACATCGGCGCCTCCGCGCTCGCCACGCACGTCGCCCACTTTCTGTTCGGTCCACGCTGGGGCCTGTTCGTCGAGCTCATCGCGATGGTGGTATTGCTCACCACGTTCGGTGAGGTGCTGCCGATGACGCTCGCGGTCAAGTATCCCGAGCGCTTCGTGGCCGTGGTGGAGCGGCCGGTGCGGTGGCTCGGGTGGTTCCTGGCGCCGATTCGCGGCGTTCTGGCGGGCCTCACCACTCTGACCGTGCGCCTCGTCGGACGCGGCGCCGAGACGCAGGCGGCGCTGAGCGAGGAGGAGCTTCGAACCCTCGTCGATGTGGGCGCCAGTGAAGGCGTCGTGGAGCGGGAAGAGCGCGAGATGATCCACAAGGTCTTCGAGCTGGAAGACACGCTCGTTCGCTCGGTCATGGTGCCGCGCACGGATATGTTCTGTGTCCCCGTCGACACGCCGCCATCGGAGATCCTGCCGGCTCTGCGCGAGCAGCTGCACTCGCGCGTGCCCGTCTACGAGGGCTCGATCGACGTCATCGTCGGCGTGCTCTACACCAAAGACCTCCTGCCGTACGTGCGAGGGTTGCCGACGGACTTCGATCTGCGCGCCCACCTGCATCCGCCGTACTTCGTGCCTGAATCCAAGCGCGCCGACGCGCTGCTGCAGGAGTTCCAGGCCAAGAAGCTGCACATCGCGATCGTCGTCGATGAGTACGGAGGCACGGCGGGGCTGGTCGCGCTCGAAGATCTTCTCGAGGAGCTCGTGGGCGAGATCGCGGACGAGTACGACGAGCCGGAGCGCCTGATTCAAAAGATCGACGCACAGACCTATCGGGTGGCGGGCAAGCTGCCCGTGGACGAGCTCAATGCCGTCACCGGCCTGGCGATCTCGAACGAAGCCTACGACACGGTCGGCGGCTGGGTCCTCGACCTCTTCGGCCGCGTGCCGCGGCGTGGCGAGCGCCTGGAGACGCCCGACCTGTCGGTGACAGTCGAGAAGATCGAACGCACACGCGTGGTCGAGGTGCTGCTCTCGTTGCGTACGCCGCAGCCAACGGAGAAGGCGGCGTGACGCTGGCGTGGATCGCCGTCCTCTGTCTGCTGACCACGATGTTCTTCTCGGCTGCCGAGATGGCCTTCATCGCCGCCAACCGCCTCCGGCTGCGCCACCTCGCCGAGGAAGGCAGCAAAACCGCCGCGCGCTACCTGGAGGCGTTCAGGCAACCCGAGCGGATCCTGTCCACCGCCATGATGGGCGTGACGATCTCGCACATCGTTGCCTCGTCGATCACGACGATCCTCCTGATGGAGACCTTCGGGAGCTGGGGATGGCTCGTGGCCACTGCGGTGATCACTCCAATCATGCTGGTGTTCGGCGAGATCATCCCCAAGGCGGTCGCGCGAGAGTTCGCCACCAGCCTCATTCTCAAGTTGTTCCGCGTTCTCCGCTGGGCCGCCGCGCTACTCGTGCCGTTCGTGTTCACCGCCAACCTGATCGTGTCGGCCGTCTTGCGTCTCTTCGGCGGGCCACGCGCCGATACGCGGCACTTCGTGTCGCGCGAGGAGCTCAAGGCTTTGCTGGCCATGGAGCCGGGCGAGGCCGAGGTCACCACGCAGGAAGCCGAGATGATCGACAAGATCTTCGATCTCGGCGACACCACCGTGCGCGAGATCATGGTGCCGCTGGTGGAAGTCGCGATGCTGCCCGACACGTCGACGCCCGACGACGCGATCGCGATCATGCAGCGCCGCGGGTTCTCTCGAATCCCCATCTACCAGCAGCGCGAGACGAACATCGTCGGCGTCGTCGCCGCCATGGACCTTCTCGCCCGCGCCGGCGAGGCGACGACGCTGCTCCAGCTGACGCGCCCACCGGTGTTCGTCCCCGAAACCAAACGCATCGACGACCTGCTGCGCGAGATGCAGCGCTCGCGCAACCACATGGCGGTGGTCGTGGACGAGTACGGCGGCTCGACGGGTGTCGTCACGCTCGAAGACGTTCTGGAAGAGATCGTCGGCGAGATTCACGACGAGCACGATCGCACGCCGGCTACCGTCGAGCGACTTCCCGACGGCAGCTATCTCGTCGCCGCACGCACGAACCTCGAGGAGCTGAACGAAGCGCTCGACTGGACGCTACCCAAGCGCGATTACGAGACGGTCGCCGGGCTCGTGCTCGCGACGCTGCACCGCATCCCACGCCGGGGCGAGGAATTCCAGGTCGACGGGTATACCATCACGGTGCTCGAGGCGGACCCCAGGCACGTCACGGCCGTGAAGATCACACCGCCGGCTACGGGTCCCCAGCTCATCTCGTAAGCAAAGGAGACCGGCATGGCAGGCAGGATGGTGCAATTTCCGTCCAACGGCGACACGACGTCGGGCTATCTCGCGACCCCGCAGTCGGGCAAGGGCCCGGGCGTGCTCGTGATTCAGGAATGGTGGGGTCTCGTCGGGCACATCAAGAGTGTCTGTGATCGCTTCGCCGCCGAAGGGTTCTCGGCGTTGGCGCCGGATATGTACCACGGCAAGACCGCCAACGAGCCGGACGGCGCGGGCAAGCTGTTCATGGCGCTCAACATCGGACAGGCAGAGAAAGATTTGCGCGGGGCGGCGGCATTCCTCGCCGGACACTCCTCGACGGCGAAGCTCGGCGCGGTGGGCTTCTGCATGGGCGGCCAGCTCGCCCTGTTCGCCGCGACGCTGAACCCGAACGTCGGCTCCACCGTCAACTTCTACGGCATTCATCCCAACGTCAAACCCGACTATTCCAAGCTGTCGGGGCCGGTGTTGGGACTGTTCGCCGAGAAGGACGGATTCGTCACGCCACAGGTCGCGAAGGATACCGACGCCGCGATCAAGAAGGCGGGCAAGCAGTCGGAGATTCACATCTACCCGAACGTGGATCACGGCTTCTTCAACGACGAGCGGCCCGATGTACACCACAAGGCCTCGGCGGACGACGCCTGGCGCCGTACGCTCGGATTCTTCCGGCAGCACCTCAAGTAACGCGGCGGGGCAACGATCAGGGCGCACCGGCCGGAACGGGCACATGCCCGTTCCGGCCGGCGTCGATTGGTCTACGCAGTCGCGCGATGCACGTAACCGTAACGGCGATTGCTCCGCATGCCACCCGCAGCCACGTATTCGGCTTTGATCGCGGCGATCTTGTCGCCCGTGATCTCGCCGAGTGCCGCACGCTGGTTGATGCGATACAGCCGCGCGGCGTTGCCTCCGAAGATCGCGGTCTTGACTGGGCCGTCGGCCGCGCCCAGCGCCCCGAAGTTGTGCTTACGACGCATCTCGTCGGGGATCTCGAGCCGCCGCAAGGCCTCGATCTGCCACTGCGGCGAGCCGTACCACACCGAGTCACTGCCCCACAGCACGTGGTCGGTGCCGAGGCCACGCACCAGCGTGCCCATCAGCGCCGCCGCCATCCGTGGATTCGCCACGGCGCACGTCGCGAATGACGTGCCGATTTCACCGTACACGTTGCTCACCCCGAACTTGCTGGGGATCTCGGCGAGATCCGTCGCCCACTTGATGCGTCCCGTCTGATCGAACTCCGCGAGGGCGGCATCGGGCGGCTCCAGGAACGCGCGCAGCGCCGAGTGATAGATGACGAAGTTGATCTGCGGCCAGTCCTTGGCGGCCTTGCCGAGATCGCCCACCGTGGCGTACTGCCAGACGTTCGGCCACGACTTCTCGTAGTCGAGCGGCAGCAGGCCCTTGTGGATGCAGACGGTGTTGATCCCCGACTTGGCGATCTTGTCGTAGAACGGGTACATCAGCTTTTCGTCGTCGAGACGCCAGTACGAGCCGGCCTTCGACGGGAACAGCGGGTCGCCGATCGTGTAACCCTTCCAGCTGTCCGGCTTCAGCTCGGCGATCGCGCGGTCGACCTCGCCCATCCAGTTGGTCTTCTTCGGCGTGAAGACGGCGTGGGACAGCATGCGGCGCGAGTCGGCGATGCGGTTGATGCCGGCCCGCGCAGCCGCGATCTGATCGTTGCTCAACAGATCCCACGACGAGTCGTCGAATGGCGCGCCCGAGAGCAGCGCCACCTTCGTGTCACTATCGACGAACACTTCGCGCACGTAATTCTCGAACTTGAAGCGCGCGAGGTCGTTCTCGCTGGTCAGGGCCGGGTTCCAGTTCTGCTTCGCGTACTTCGCGAGATCGAGCAGGCCGGCCTGCTTGAAATCGTCACGCACGAAATGCGTCTGCACGTCGACGATGAACTGGCCGGCCAGCGCTCCGGCGCGCTGGGTCG
>DAIRVP010000093.1:0-20865 GCA_036802765.1 Candidatus Rokuibacteriota bacterium | reverse complement strand
ATCGGCGGCTGGTGGAGCTATCACGTACTCGGCTGGGGCGGCTACTGGGCGTGGGATCCCGTCGAGAACGCGGCCTTCATGCCGTGGCTCACCGGCACCGCGTTCCTGCACTCCGTCATGATCCAGGAGCGACGCCGCATGCTCCGGCTCTGGAATCTGGCGCTCGTCATCATGACGTTCGCGCTGACGCTCTTCGGCACGTTCCTCACGCGCTCGGGCGTCGTCGCCTCAGTGCACGCCTTCACCCAGGGCTCGATCGGCATTTTCTTCCTGTCGTTCCTCGGCGTCGTACTGGTGCTCGCGCTGGCCTTGCTCGCATGGCGGTGGGACGCGCTGGGCGCGCAGGGCGAGCTCGATTCCGTCGTCTCGCGCGAGTCGGCGTTCCTGCTCAACAACGTGCTGCTCGTCGCGGCGACCTTCACCGTCTTTTTCGGGACCGTCTTTCCGCTGCTGTCCGAGGCGGTACGCGGCGTGAAGGTCAGCGTCGGCATGCCGTTCTTCAACCAGGTGAACGTCCCGCTATTCCTGGGGCTGATCTTTCTCATGGGCGTCGGCCCGCTGATCGCGTGGCGGCGGGCGTCGCTCGAGAATATCCGGCGAAACTTCCTGTGGCCCGTGGCGATCGGGATCGCGGCCGCCGCGGTGTTCCGGTTGCTCGGCGTGCGCTCCACGCTGGCGGTGCTCTCCCTGGCGCTGACTGTGTTCGTGGCGGTGACGATCGCGGTAGATCTTACACGGGCGACGCGCGCGCGGCTGCGGATGGGCGAGCGCCTGCCGGCCGCGCTCGGCGGCCTGCTGCTGCGTCATAATCGGCGCTACGGCGGATTCGTCGTCCACCTCGGCATCCTCATCGTCACCCTCGGGGTCACCGGCTCGCAGGCGTGGTCGGTGCAGACCGAAACGACGCTGCGACGTGGCGAGCACGCGGATCTCGCGGGCTATCGCGTGCGCTTCGACGGACTCGCGGCCAGTGAGGAGTCGAACCACTTCAAGGTCACGGGCACGTTCACCGTGGCCAACGGACACGCCAGCGATGTCGTGCTGCGTCCGGCCAAGAAGTTCTACCCACAAGAGCAGTCGCCGATCGCTTACGTGGACTACCGGCTCGGACTGCGCGAGGACGTCTATCTCGTGCTCGGTGATTTTGCGCGCGACGGCTCGCAGGCCACGATCCGGCTGCAGGTCAATCGGCTCGTCTCGTGGATCTGGATCGGCGGCGTCGTCCTGACGCTCGGCACCGCGCTGGCGGTTGCGCCCGAGCGCCGACGCGCCGCCGCCGCTCAGGGAGCGCCGGCGTGACGCGCGCCATGCGCTGGCTCGTGCCACTGTCGGTACTGCCCCTGCTCGCGCTGCTGGCGTACGGGTTCCGCACCGATCCGCGCGACATCCCCTCGCCGCTCATCGGCCGCGTCGCGTCGCCCTTCGCGCTCACGACATTCGACGGAGCCCCGGTCACGCTCGCCGCGCTGCGCGGCAAGGTGGTCGTGCTGAATTTCTGGGCCTCGTGGTGCAATCCCGCGTGCTACGACGAGGCGCCTGTCCTCGAGCAGATGTGGCAAACGTATCGCGATCGCGGCGTGGTCGTCGTGGGAGTCGACATGCAGGACACGACCGAAGCCGCGCAGGCCTTCATTCAGCGCTTCGGCCTCACGTTCGCGAACGCGCCGGACCTGCAGGGCAAGCTCGCGGTGGAATACGGCGTGTACGGTGTCCCGGAGACGTTTTTCCTGGGGCGCGACGGCACCATCCGCGCCAAGCACGTCGGCGCCCTGACCGATGCGGCGGTCCGTGCGAAGCTCGAGCCGCTGCTCTGATGCGTCAGTTGCGGCCGTCGCTGACCGGAGCCACGACGTCGTCGGCGCAACGTTTGAGCGTGCTCGCGACGCGCCGGCGCGCGTCGTTCGCCTGCTGCGCGGCGGCCACCTGGTCGCGCGGCAGCTCACATTTCGCGACCACGCCCGTCGTGCCGGCGACGCTCACATGATAGGCGCCCTCTCGCTGCTCGACGCCGACGACCGTCGCGTTCGGCTCGATCTCCGTGACGAGGTTCTTCAGGAACGACTCCGCGTCCATCGACGCCTCCTTCGCGGCGAAAAGTCCTCGCAGCATCGTGCAACGCGAGTGCCAGCGACGCTCGGGCGCGCGATGCTGTGCGCGTTCGCGTTGCTCTTTGCGCTCGTGGCCGGTGCCGTCGTCGATGCGGCGCCGTCCACACACGTCTCCGAGCAAACCGTGCACGACGTGTCCGCGCAACTGCGCTGCGTCGTGTGCCAGAACCTGTCCGTCGCCGACTCACCGTCCGAGATGGCCGCGCAAATGCGGGGCATCGTGCGTGAGCGACTCGAGGCCGGCGAGACGCCCGAGCAGGTGCGCGAGTATTTCGTCGCGCGCTATGGCGAGTGGATCCTGCTGGCGCCGCGGCGCACGGGCTTCAACCTGCTCGTCTGGGGCTTCCCGCTCGCCGCGCTCGCCGTCGGCTTCACCACCGTCGCGCTGCTTTTGCGTCGCTGGACGCGCCGGCGGCGCGTGGCTCCGGCGCCGGCCGTGGTGGATCCCGCGATGCGCGAGCGGATCCGCCGCGAGCTGGAGACGGAGCCGTGACGGGGGCAGTCGTCGTCGCGGTCGTCCTGGGTCTGCCCGCCGCGGCCTTCGCTCTCTGGCCGCTGATGCGCGCCCGCGGTCGCCCCGCGCCGCTGCTGTCGCTACCGACAGACGAGCGCGACCAGCTGATGGAGGCCAAGCGCGTTGCGCTGGCGGCGCTGCGCGAGCTCGACTTCGAGCACGGGGCCGGCCACGTATCGGATTCCGACTACTCTGAGCTGCGCGCGCGCTACGAAGCCGAGGCCGCCGAGACGCTACGCGCGCTCGACGCTCTGGGTCCGGCGCCCACGCCGTCGGTCGCGCCGGCGCCGCTGCCCGGCCGGGCGAACGGCTGGCGCCATCCGGCCGCGCTCGCCGTCGCGGCCGTTGCGCTCCTCGTATTCGGTGTCGCGCTGGGCGTCGGCATCGTGCGATACACCGAGCCCGAGCGGATGGCCGACGCCGCGCCGACCGGGTCGCGTCCGCTCGCCTCGCTAGACGCGCCGACGCCCGGCGGACCACCGTCCGCCGCCAACGCACCGCGCGGGCCAGTCACGCCGGAGATGCTTCAGGGCATGTTGCAGGCCGCGCGCGAGAGTCTCTTCGCGGGGCGTTACAGCGAGGCGATCGCCGCATACCAGGCGGTGCTCAAGCGCGATCCGAACAACGTCGATGCGCTGACGCACATGGGGCTCATCGCCGCCGTCGCCGCACGCGGCGAGCACGGACCCGAGATGATCGACCGCGCGCTAGGACTGTTCGACCGCGCGCTGAAGCTGTCGCCGGATTACCCGCCGGCGCTGCTCTATCGCGGCCAGGTGCTCTACGAAGCGAAAAAGGACACGGCGGGCGCGATCCGCTCGTGGGAGCGGTTCGTCCAGGTCACACCGCCGGGCGAAGAGCGCGCGCGCGTCGAGCGAATGATCGCGGAGGCGAAGGCACGCCCCACGGGTAAGTAGAAGGCGCCCGCCGTCTGCTTCGTCCGCTTGAGCGAGAGCGGAATCGAGAGCACAGGCTCGCCGTGGTAGATGATCACGGGAAACGACCACAGGACGTTGACCGTGTAGGCGCGATTGTCGACGGTCACAATGACGTCGCGGTCCTCGAGCGGCACACCCGACTCGGCGGTGTCCTTGAGGATCTTGCTCTTCACCGCGCCCGCCGATCCCAGCTCGGCGATCGATCGGGGCTGCATCACGTCGTCGACCACGCCCGAAACCTGGAAGTACTGCCACGCCGACATCATCACGGCGTAGGCGGCGTACGCCGCGGCCACGGCCACCAACCCCCAGAAGAAGAGTCGCATGCGGCCTCCCCGTCAGGCGTCGGTCGGTCGGTAGACCCAGATCTTTGCGGCGGCAGGTAGCCCAAGGGCGATCGTCGGGCCGTCACCGCCGGCCGTGATCGTGCCGGCCCACGGCGCCACCTCGACGATCTTGAGGCGACGGCCGGGCCGGACCTCGTTACGCCAGAGATATTCGAGCAGCTTCTTGTCGGCTTCGGCCTCCTCGGTGATGCGTTCGACGACCACGACCGCGCCTTCCTTGGCCTGCGCCAGCGGGAACGGCTCGACGCGGGGCGGACGCGCCATGCCGGGAATCGGGTTGCCGTGCGGGCACGTGCTCGGCATCCCGAGCATCTCGGCCAGCCGGTCCTCGACGCGAGGCGAGAGCGCGTGCTCGAGGCGATGCGCCTCCTCGTGCGCGTCGGTCCAGTTGAGCCCGAGCGTGTCGGTGAGCCAACGCTCGAGCAGCCGGTGACGCCGCGCCATCACCTCGGCGATCTCCCGGCCTTTCGGTGTGAGCGTGAGCTCCTTGCCGTTGCCGACCTTGACGTAGCCGCCGCGGGCCATACGATGCATGGCCTCGGTGACCGCCGGCGCAGAAATCGACATGTGCTTGGCGAGCCGGGCGCCGATGACCGGCTTGCCACTGCCGGCGAGATCGTAAATAGCGGCGAGGTAGTCCTGCGTGGAGGCGGTTGTGGCCGCGACTCGCGCTCGACGCGCCGATGAGGGCTTGCGCATCATCGGCATCATAACCGAAGTGCTATGCTGAGTCCCCATGACGCGAGCTGACGCTCTGCAGCGCATCAGCGAGCTGCGGGAGCAGATTCGCCACCACGACTACCTGTATTACGCGGAAGCGCGCCCCGAAGTCTCCGACGCCGAGTACGACGCGCTCATGCGCGAGCTTCGGGAGCTGGAGGCGGCCTTCCCGGACCTCGTCACCCCGGACAGCCCGACTCAGCGCGTGGCCGGTCAGCCCGTCGACGCGTTTCGTCCGGTCGAGCACCGTACGGCGATGCTGTCGCTCGACAACGCGACTTCGCCCGACGACCTGCGCGAGTTCGAGGCGCGCCTGGGTCGCGCGTTGCCTGGAGGACGCTTCGAGTACGTGTGCGAGCCGAAGATCGACGGGCTTGGCATCGCGCTGCTCTACGAGCGCGGACGCTTTGTGCGCGGCGCGACGCGCGGCGACGGCCGCGTCGGCGAAGACATCACGGCGAATCTCAAAACCATCCGCTCCGTGCCGATGCTCCTGCGCGGCGCGCTCGCCGGCGTGCCCGAGCTCGAGGTGCGCGGCGAAGTCTTCATGCCGCGCGCGGATTTCGAGCAGCTCAATCAAAGCTTCCAAGCGGCGGGCGACGCCACGTTCGCGAATCCGCGCAACGCGGCGGCCGGCGCCGTGCGCCAGAAGGACCCCGCGATCACCGCGCGCCGGCCGCTCGACATCTTCCTCTATCACGTCAGCGAGGGCCGCGAGCTGGGCTTTCGCACGTACTGGCAAACGCTCGAAGCGCTGCGCGAGGCGGGCTTCAAGACGAATCCTCGAGCGGAGCGCTGCACGACGATCGACGCGGTCATCGACTACTGCAGCCGCCTGGAGCGCGACCGGGACGCGCTCGGGTACGACGCCGACGGCGCGGTGGTCAAGGTCGACGCGCTCGAGCAACAGTGGCGGCTCGGATCGACGACGCATCACCCGCGCTGGGCGATCGCGTTCAAGTTCGCGGCGCGCCAGGCGACCACCGTCGTGCAGGCGATCGAGGTCAACGTCGGCAAGACCGGCGCGCTCACGCCGGTGGCGAAGCTGACACCGGTGCCGCTGGCGGGCGTGACGATCAGCAACGTGAGCCTGCACAACGAGGACGAGGTGCGACGCAAGGACGTCCGCGTGGGCGACACAGTCCTGATCGAGCGCGCCGGCGACGTCATTCCCTACGTCGTGCAGGTCGTCATGTCGAAGCGCCCTGCCGATGCCGTCCCCTACACCTTCCCGGATCGGTGCCCCGTGTGCGGTCACGCCGCCGCGCGCCTCGCGGGTGAGGCGTACTGGCGCTGCCTGAACGCGGCGTGCCCCGCGCAGCTGAAGGCGCGGCTGCGTCACTTCGGCTCTCGGCGGGCCATGGACATCGAGCATCTCGGGGAGGCGGTCGTCGAGCAGCTGGTAGATCGAAAACGCGTGAAGGACTTCGCCGATCTCTATACGCTGAACGTCGACGAGGTCGCCGACCTCGAGCGGTTCGCGGAGAAATCCGCCGAGAATCTCGTCGCCGCGATCCAGGGCAGCAAGACGCGCGGCCTGGCGCGCCTGCTCAACGCGCTCGGCGTCCCGATGGTGGGCGAGCGCGTGGCCTCACTGCTGGCCAACCAGTTCGGGAGCATGGCCCGTCTGCAGCGTGCCTCGGAGATGGAGCTGAACGAGATCCGCGGCATCGGCGACGAGCTGGCGCAGTCGATCAAGCGGTTCTTCGACGATGAGACGAATCGCGAGGTGATCCAGCGGCTCGCCGCCGCCGGCGTGGAGATGACTCAACCCGGCGTCGAGGCGGAACGGCCGCAGCCGCTCGCGGGGAAGAGCTTCGTCGTCACCGGAGCGCTCGGTACGCTCACGCGCGAGGCGGCACGCGAGCTGATCGAGCGCCTCGGCGGACGCGTCACGTCGTCCGTGTCGAAGAAAACGTCGTACGTCGTGGTCGGCGACGCGCCGGGCAGCAAGGCCGATGACGCGCGGCGACTCGGCGTACCGACACTCGATGAAACGGAGTTCCTGCGCCTGACGGGTCGCGCGTAATGCGCACCGCGACGCGAGCAACGGCCGTCGCGCTGATGCTGGCCTTCGCCGGCTGCCTCGGCGCACGGACGGAGTCCCCCGCGCCGGTGATGCAGAACGCCGCCGGCAGCTGGGCGACGGTGGCGCCACTTCCGACACCACGCCAGGAGGTCGCGGCCGCGGCGCTGCGCGGTCAGGTCTGGGTGATCGGCGGCTTCAGCACGACGGGCGAGCCGCTGCCGACCGTCGAGAGCTTCGATCCGCAGAGCAACACGTGGACCGCCCGCGCGCCGCTGCCCGAGGCCGTGCATCATGCCGCCGCCGTCACCATCGACGACCGGCTGTTCGTGCTCGGCGGGTACTCGGGCGGTCGTGTCCGCTGGGAGCCGATCGACAGCATGTGGGAATGGAACGACTCACGCAACGCGTGGGAGCCGCGACCACCTATGCCGACGCCACGTGGGGCGCTGGCGGCGGCGGTGCTCAACGGGCGCATTCACGCGCTCGGCGGCGCGCAACGAGATCCGCTCAATGCGCACGAGATTTACGATCCCGCCGCCAATGCCTGGAAAGCGGCGAACGCGATGCCGACGGCGCGCGACCACCTGGCCGCCGTCGCCTTCCGCGGCCGCGTGTGGGCGCTCGGCGGCCGATCCTCGTTCATGGGGACGCAGTACGCCAACGTCGAGGTCTACGACCCCGCCGCTGACGCATGGCGCACCGGTCAGCCGTTGCCGCGCGGGCGTGGCGGTCTCGCCGCCGCCGCCCTGCCCGATCGCATCCTGGTGTTCGGCGGCGAGGCGCCGTTCCGGATCTTCGAAGCGACAGAAATGTACGAGCCGACTGGCGATCGCTGGATCGCACTGACGCCGATGCCGACGCCTCGTCACGGCATCGGCGCGGCCCTCGTCGGCGGCCGCGTGTACGTGCCCGGAGGTGGACGCGAGCCGGGTCTGGCGGCCACCGCGGTCAACGAGGCATTCACGCCATGAGGGCGGCGCTTGCGCTGATCCTGCTGCTCCTCGGCGTCCCGGCCGGGGCGGGGCCGCGCGAGGATGCGCTGGCGGCGCTCGCCAACCCGAGCGATGTCGAGGCAAAGCGCGGCGCGGCGAAGATGCTTGCGGAGGCCGGCACGATGGCCGATGCGCCCGCTCTGCTCGCCGCGTTACGTGACGCGGACACGCGCGTACGAGAGCTTGCCGAGCGCGCGCTGTGGGAAATCTGGAGCCGCTCGGGCAACGACGAGGTCGATCACCTGCTGCGCGCGGGCGTCGTCGAGATGCAGCACGGACAGCTCGAAGCGTCGGTGGACACGTTCACCGAGGTGATCCGCCGTCAACCCGACTTCGCCGAGGGCTGGAACAAGCGCGCGACGGTCTATTACCTCATCGGCGAGTACCGCAAGTCCGCGGCCGACTGCGACGAGGTGCTCAAGCGCAATCCCTCGCACTTCGGCGCGCTGAGCGGTTACGGCATGATCTGGCTGCGGCTCGACGAGCCCGCCCGCGCGCTGGAGCGCTTCGAGCAGGCGCTGGCGGTGAATCCGAACCTCGATTCCGTCCGCGAAACCATCGATGCGCTTCGAACGCTCATGATCCAGCAGCGCCGGAACGCTATTTAGGAGGGACCCGTGATCGACGCACTCCGAAAGATCAGCAGCCCGAGCATCGCGAACGGGATCGAAACCTTCAAAGTTCGCCCGCGTAACGTCGGGCACATGACGTCCGAGATCAAGTGCCTGTTCACGGAGCTCGGGCCGCTCGTCGGTCACGCCGTTCCGTGCGTGATCCGCGCCGAGCACGAGCCGCTGCAGGGCCACCGCGCCAGCACGTTCGAATGGTGGGACTACGTACAGACCATTCCCGCCCCGCGCGTCGTCGTCGTGCACGACATCGACGAGCCGCGCGGCCAGGGCGCGCAGTGGGGCGAGGTGCAGGCCAACATCCACAAGGCGCTCGGCTGCGTCGGCGTGGTCACCGACGGCTCCGTGCGCGACCTTGAAGAGGTGCGAGCGCTCGGCTTTCAGTTCGCCGCCGCGCACGTCTCTGTGTCGCATGCGTACGTCCACATGATCGACTTCGGCCTGCCCGTGAAGGTCGGTGGTCTCTGGGTCAAGCCCGGCGATCTGATCCACGCCGATCAGCACGGCGTGGTGAACATTCCGAAGGAGATCGCCGGCCAGATTCCCGAGGCGGTGGCCAAGGTCGAGGCCGACGAGCGCAAGATCATCGGCGTCTGCCAGTCGCGCGACTTCTCCGCCGACAAGCTGAAGGAGCTCTACAAGCAGATCCGGCCGGGGACGTACTAGCGCGCATGGCGCGTGGCTACACGCGGCTCCGGCCGTAGCGCGGGCGTCGCTTTCCGCAGCCACTGCGATATGGTGCCGACACATTGTCTTCGGTTGACCTTCGCCGTATGGGCGCGATCGCGTCCGCGCGTGCCGGCCGGCCAACCGACAACATCGCTGCGTAAACAGCTCACGCCGACCGACAACACCGCGCCGCCTCCCGACCATACGGTCAGCGGTGCGCCGTGCTCAGTTTCGCTTCCGCTCCGTGGGCGCAGCGCTCAGCGCTCCCCCTCGCCCGCGTGACACGCAGAGAACGTCGTCATCAGGAGGGGTACTCATGAGGCTTACACGCGCGACGGTCTTTCTTTGCGCTCTGACGATCGGTCTCGCGGCGGGTGCTGCGAATGCCGGTGGGCCTCCCGGCACGTGTGGCGCGTTACCCGGCTGGAGTGAGCTGCGCCAAAGCCTGATCGCGGCCAACGACCAGGTCAACCTGATTCTGAACAACAACATGTGGGCGACGATCGTGGCCGCAGACGGCACGGTGTGCGCCGTCGCCAACACCGGCAATGACGACCTGGAGTCGCAGTGGCTGCTCAGCCGCGTCATCTCGGCGCAGAAAGCCAATACCGCCAACGGGCTCAGTCTCAGAGCGGGCGAGGGTCCCAACAGCACCTTCAAGGGGTTGGCGCTGGCCACCGCTAATCTATGGAAGGCCGTTCAGCTGGAGGCAGCTCCTACGGGCTACAGCACAGCAACCCGGTGGACACCGGTGTGGCGTATCGCGGCAGCGCCCAGGCCTTCGGCACGTCGAACGATCCTATGGTCGGGGGACGGATCGGCGGCGTGAATGTCTTCGGCCGGGGACTCGCGCTGTATGACAAGCAGGGCCGGCGCGTCGGCGGTGTCGGCATCAGCGGCGACACTTCGTGCCGGGATCATATGGTGGCCTGGGAGCTTCGCCACAACCTCGGCCTGGATTTCGTTCCGAACGGGGTGAGCGGAGACGTCACGCATCCCGACAACATCATTTTCAACGTGAACACCGGCTTCGGACATCCGAACTGCCTGGATGCGGTGGCCGAGGCCGCGGCGGCGAACGCGCTCACGCCGGTCACTCCGCTGCACTGAGCTACGTGCGGCGACACTCCCCGCGCTCCGCTGCCAAGCGAGCGCGGGGAGATCGTTCACTTCAGCGCTCGCGGCGCTGCCTCTACTACTTCGTATCAGGCTTGACGGACTTCTTCGCGACCGGCTGCTTCGGCATCGCGGCGGTCGGCACCATGATGTGCGCGTATTTCGTGCCTTTCCACATCACCCACGGCCCGCCGGCGTTGGGATCCGTCGGCAGCGCGTCGAGCAGGGCCGCGTCCGGCGTCAGAATCATCACGTGGGGTCCACTGACAATCCGCTGATTGTCAGCTGTCGCCTTCTCCGCGTACGGATCGGTGTTGCTGGCGCCGTTGTCGCCCTTGAGCATGTACGCGATGCCGACGTTCTTCACCTGTGGATCGGCCTTGCTCATCAACGCGTCGGCCCACCTCTGCCACTCTTTGTCGAGGCACATGGGAGCGCCGCTGCTCTCGGTCATGCAGACCCAGCCGTTGGTGCCCGCGCGCAGCGGCTTGATCTGTCCATCGGCGTCGATGTCGAGGATCGTCGCCTTCCGCGAGATCTCGGGTGGCGCCGCGCTCATCGCTCGGGCAATCTTCGCCGCGTCCGAGAGTTTGGCGCCGCGCTCCTGCGCCGTGGCGGTCCACGCCATCATCATCAAGGCCGCCGTCACCGCCGCCATTGCCGTTCGCATTAAGTTCTCCGCGCGAGCTCTCATCACGCAGCGGGCGGGATCATAGCATCGACGTCGCGCGCCGATCGTCGATGTCACCGCGGTGACTCGTCGGTGCCCGTCCAGTCGCGCCGGACGTCGAGCGCGTCCAGCCGCGCGAGCGTTGCCGCAGCGGCGCGCTGAACCGCCTCCCACGGCGTCGTCGCCCACGCTGAGCCCGCATTTCCCGTGAACGAATGCTCGATGCCGCTGGGGAAAAACGTCGCCCGCCACCCGCGGCCGTCGAACCGGCGCAGCTCTAGATCGAAGTCCTGGCGGGCCATGCCGGCGACGACATCGCCGATGCCGCGCCACGTGTCGAGCCACGCGTGGAGCAGGCGCAGCTCCGGCGTCTTGGAACTCTGCGCCGCGAACCCGAGGGCGGCGCGTAACGTGGCACGGCGGGCTGGCGTGGGCACGAGCGTACAATCATCCTCCGATGGCATCGGTGTCGGCAACGCTCGAGCTGGAGAGTGTCCCCTGCCCGCTCTGCGGAGGCCGAGACCTGGCCACCCTCGGCTGGCTGCGCGACGTCGCGCTGGGCGTGCCGGGCACGTTTCCGCTCGCGCGGTGCCGAGATTGCGGGTTGCTTCAGCAGAATCCCCGCGTGCGTGACGACCAGATGGACCGGGCCTATCCCGAAAACTACCCGCCGCACACCCGCGACGCCGAAATGCCGCGCATGCTCCGACACGCCGGCCCCGCGGTGCGCTGGGCGCTCGCGACGTGGCTTGGTTATCGCCACCTCGATGCCAGTGATGCGACGCTCGGCGACCGTCTATGGGCACATCTTTGGCGCCGCAAGATCCGCGAGAACTTTCCGCCCTGGATCGGCGAGGGACGTCTCCTCGATGTCGGCTGCGCCAACGGTCGCTTCCTGAACCAGATGAAGCTCGTCGGATGGCGTGTGGCCGGCATCGAAATCGACCCGGTGGCGGCCAGCAAGGCGAGGACGGTGACGTCAGAGCTCTTCGTCGGCGATCCCGTCGACGCCCCGTTCTCAGCCGGCGCTTTCGACGTGGTCACGTCGTTCCACGTGGTCGAGCATCTGACTCGTCCCGTTGCCGCGCTCGAGCGGATGATCGACTGGCTGACGCCGAACGGGCTGTTGATCGTGGAGGTCCCCAACGCCGGCGGCGTCGGCGGACGGTTGTTTGGCCGCTACTGGAGCGGCCTGGACTTTCCACGCCACCTCGTGCACTTCACGCCGCCGACGATGGCGGCGATGGTGCAGCGCGCTGGCGGGCGCGTGGTGTCGGCCGCTCACCGGACCAAGCCGCGCTACCTCACCCGCAGTCTGCGACACTGGCTGCGTGATCAGTCCGGCGCGCGTCATCGATTAACACTCGCCGCGCTCGACAGCCGCGTGGGCGGCGGCGCTGCAAAGCTCGCGCTGGAGCTGATCATGCCGATCAATCGCCCGCTTGGCCTCGGCGAGGTCGTGCGGTACTTCATCCGTCGCGGTTAGGGAGACGAACATGGCGGAGCCCGCCACCAAAGACGAGCTGCTAAACCAGGCGGCGCGCGACTACAAGGCCTTTCACGAAACGCTGGCCGGCCTCAACGAAGCGCAGATGTCAGAGGTCTGGCTCGGCACGTGGTCGATCAAGGACATCGTCGCGCACATTTCGGGCTGGCACCGCGAGATGGGGCCGGCGCTCGAGCGGCTGGCGCGCGGCGAGAAACCGGTGCCCGCGGGCGTCTCCTACGACGACGTGGACGCGTGGAACGCGAAGTTCGCCGCGGCCCGCAAGGATGCCCCGGTGGCCGACGTGCTTCTGGAGTTCGACAAGTCGCACGAATACTTCATGCACGCGGCGGCGGGTGTGCCGGCGGACCGATTTCAGCCCGGGAAGACGGCCTGGAAGCTCGTGGACGGCAATAGCGCCCACCACTACCGCGAGCACGCCGAGCAGATCCGTGACTGGAGGCGGTCCCGCCGGCTCTAGGGCTGCCATAGGCCCGAAGCAGCGCCGGGCGCGAAAGCGGTGTCGGCGCGGGCCGAAGAATTTGCGGAGCGACGACCTGTCGCCCGACTTTACAGCCTGCGGTTCCGCCTTTGCTGACCGAGATATCCACGACCCGGCCAACCGCGGAACGCAAAATGCACAGCGGTGGCTCACGTGTTTTGACTGCGGGCCGGCGCCGCACGGTTTGGAGACCGCCGGGGACACGTCATTGAGTGGAGCGCCACATGCCTCAGCTCTTTTTGGCCATTTTCGTTGCGGGCTCGATCCTGCTCGGCGGCTCGCATGCGTTCGCGATGGGTGGGGGCGGCGGTCGACATCACTCCGGCGGCGGCTCGAGCTCGTCAAACGGTCCGACGACGACCACCTACTACGCCAGCGATCGCCCGGTTTATACGACGCCCGAACCGGGGACGATCGCCCTTCTTGGTACCGCGGCGGGTGCCGTCGGTCTGTTCGCCTGGCTTCGTCGGAAGCAGTAGCAACGGTGCTTCCCGCGAATCGCGCGTCAGTGCTATAGTCGGCGGAGTTCGGGGATGGCTCGATTCTCTCTGAGGCTCCTGGGTAGCTTTGAAGCGCGGTCTGCCTCAGGGTCAACTGCCCTCGCGCCGGGCAAGAAGATCCAGGCTCTGCTCGCTACACTCGGAGTCCGCCCGGGCCAAAGTCAGAGCCGCGATCGCCTCGCGTCACTGCTCTGGGGCGACGTCAGCCAGGAGCAGGCCCGTCACAGCGTCCGTCAGGCGATCTTCTCCATCCGACGCATGCTCGCCGAGGACGTGCTCGTCACGCTCGGAGAAACGGTGGCGCTGAATCGCGACGCCGTGGCGGTGGACGTCGCCGACTTCGACGATCTGGCCGTCAAAGCGACGGTCGAGACACTCGAGCAGGCGGCGCCTCTGTATCGAGGCGACCTGCTCGAAGGCTTTCGGCTCCGCGAGCCAGCGTTCGAAGCGTGGCTGGCCGCCGAGCGCGACCGGTTGCGACGCCAGGCGGTCGCCGTCCTGGATCAGCTCACGCAGATCAGGATGGACGCCGGCAATCTCAACGGTGCCATCGAGAGCGCCAACCGCCTGGTGACGCTTGAGCCGACGCGCGAGGCCACACACCGCACGCTGATGCGCCTGTATCTGCAGACCGGCCGGCGCGCCGCAGCGGTGCGCCAGTACCAGGCGTGCGAGCGAGTCCTGTCAGCCGATCTCGGCGTCGAACCCGACGCGGAGACGCGCGCGCTGCACGAGAAGATTCTCGCGACGCGCGGAAACGCCGCCGTGGAGCCGAACGGAACGCCACATCGGGCGGCGATCTTGATCGTCGAGGACGAGCCGGTCACGCGCGCCGTCCTCGAAGGATTTCTCGGCATGGCCGGCTACGACATCACCGCGGTGAGCGACGGATCGGACGCCGTCTTTCAGCTGAGCGGCCGTCCGTTCGATCTGATCCTGAGCGACATCGCCATGCCGGCGCTGGACGGCCTCGCCCTCGCCGAGATCATCGCGCGCAAGGGTCTGCAGACACCGGTGATCTTCATCACGGGCCAGCCCGGCGAGGAGCTCGAGATCAAGGGGCTCGAGATGGGCGCCGTGGACTTCATCCGGAAGCCCATCCAGAAGGACGTGCTGCTGCTTCGGGTTCGCAAGGCGCTTCGCGCCGGCTGAGGAATGGCCCGAGGGGGTCCGCCGTCCGAGCGGGCACTCCAAACACGCTGGTATCCCCTGTTCCGCCTCGCCGGCGGTGCCGCCCTCGCGCTGAGCGCGATCCTCGACAACGTCGTCGCCGGGCGCGCCTCCCTCGGCAATGTCGTCGCGATCATCAGCGGCCTTGCCGCGTGGTCGCTGCTGTCGTGGGCGGCGCTCGCACGCTGGTATGGCCGGACCGGCCGCGTCGATCTCGGGCTCGCGGTGGCGCTCGGGGACGTCGTGGTGTGGACGCTCGTGATCTATCTCACCGGGGCCGAGCGAAGCGTGCTCTTTTTCCTCGTGCTGCTTCGCGCTGCGGATCTTCGAACGGCCAGCTTTCGGCTGGTGCTGCTGTTCGGCCACTTCTCGATCGTCTGCTACGTGCTGCTGCTCGTATATGTCGCGCTGGCGCACCGGCCCATCGACTGGCCTGCCGAGACCGTCAAGATCGGCATCCTTTACCTCGCGAATATCTACCTTGCGTTCACCGCAAAGGGGGCCGAGGTCGTCGATGCCGCGCGCAATCGAGCGCGCGCGGCCAAGACCAGCTTCCTCGCGAACGTCAGCCATGAGATGCGCACGCCGCTCAACGGCGTGATCGGCGGGACGCGGCTGCTCGAGTCGACGGACCTGAGCGCGGCACAGCGCCACCACGTGGCAATGGTCCGTACCTCGGCCGAGACGCTGCTGCAGCTGATCGACGAGATCCTGGATGTGTCGAAGCTCGAGGCGAGCAAGCTGACGATCGAGCCGATTACCTTTGCGCTGCGCGCGACGCTGACGGAGGCGCTTCGCCCGCTGACGCCGGCCGCCGATATCAAGGGCCTGCTGTTGAAAATACGCGTCGCCGACGAGGTGCCTGACACGCTCGTCGGCGATCCAGTGCGTCTGCGCCAGATCGTCGTGAACCTCGTGAGCAACGCGATCAAGTTCACCGATGACGGCGAGATCGAAGTCCGGCTGACCCTCGAGCCCGGCGACGGCGACGACATCGTCCTGCACCTCACCGTGCGCGATACCGGCATCGGCATCGCGCCCGAGCGACGCCAGGCGATCTTCGAGGCATTCACCCAAGCCGAAGGTTCGACGACGCGCACGCGCGGCGGCACCGGGCTGGGCCTCACGATCGCCGCGCGCCTCGCCGAGCTGATGGGGGGGCGGCTGTGGGTGGACAGCGAGGTCGGCCGCGGATCGACGTTTCACGTCACGCTGCGCATGCGACTGGCGCCGCCGCGCGCCGAGCCGCCGGCGCCCGAGCTGGCGGGGCTCGCCGCGCTGGTCGCGGAACCCAATCAGGTGCACCGCGCCGCGCTGGTGGACATGCTCGACGTCTGGGGACTGTCGACGACGCAAGCGGAGAGCAGTCAGGAGGTGCTGTCGCAGGTCGCCCGAGCTCGCGACGCCGGCCGGCCGTTCGACGTGCTCTTTCTCGGCATCGACCTGATCGGCATGGACGGCCTGCGTCTGGTCGAGCGGCTGCGCAAGGCCGACGCATTCGCCGGGCCGATTGTCATGCTCATGCGGGCAGTCGCGCGCCGCGGTGACCGCGAGCGCTGCGCAGAGCTCGGCGTGAACGCCGTCGTCACCCGCCCGTTCTCACAATCGGAAGTGCTCGACGCGCTCGCGCTGGCGCTGACCCGTCCCGTGACCGCCGGACCGCCGCTGCAGCCACGCCGCCCGCTGGCCATTCTGCTCGCGGACGACAACGCCGTGAACCGCGAGGTTGCGATCGGCTATCTCGTCGGTTGGGGACATTCCGTGACGCCGGTTCAGGATGGCGTCCAGGCGCTCGCGATGCTCGACCGCCGGCGATTCGATGTCGCCATCCTCGATGTTCACATGCCCGGCGCCGACGGTTTCGACGTCACCAAGGAGGTCCGACGTCGCGAGGCCTCGACGGGTCAGCGGCTGGCAATCATCGCGATGACGGCACGCGCGATGCCGGGTGACCGCGAGCGATGCCTCGGCGCCGGCATGGACGGCTACGTCGCCAAACCGGTCCAGGCCGAGCGTCTGTTCGAGACGCTCGAGAGCCTGACGGCGCCGACGGTCGATTTCGGCGCGGCCCTCCTCGAGCGGGCCGGTGGCAACGCGGAGCTTCAGCAGCGCATCGCGCGCCTCTTCCTCGAACACGCGCCCGACGCGCGCGCGCGTCTGCGGGACGCGCTCGCCCGCCGTGACGCCGCGGCGCTGGCCTCGAGTGCCCACTGGCTCAAAGGCGCCGTCGGCAACTTTCCGGCGCCGGTGGCCACCGAGGCCGCGGCGCGGGTGGAGATTCTCAGCCGCAACGGCGATCTGGATGCCGCGGCGGCGGCGTGTAAAGCGCTCGATACCGAGCTGGATCGGCTGGCGCAGGCCCTGACCGCGCTCGTCGGTCAGGAGCGCCCGGGCGCCAGTCCACGCTGAGCCGCAGCATTTGCGCGCACGCCGCGCGCGGCGCGCATCATCTTCAGCGTGTCAACGAAGATGCGGAGGTCGAGCGACAAGCATCGGTGCTTGATGTAATACAGATCGAGCCGCAACGTGTTCGCCGCGTCGTCGACGCCGTGCGCGTCGCCATTCCGGACTTGGGCCCAGCCCGTGAGACCCGGCCGGACGCGATGTCGGAGCATGTCATATGGAATCCCGCTCGCGAAGGATGCGTCGCTCGAGACCGAAAGCGGCCGCGGCCCGATGAGCGCCAGCTCTCCACGCGCGAGATTGATGAGCTGTGGCAGACGATGCAGCCGCAGCGTGCGCAGCCAGTGTGCTGTCCGCGTCTGCGGCGTCGTGCGGAATGCGAGCAGGCGGAACGGACGACCGAGCAATCCCACGCACTCTTCCGTTTCCAGAATTGGGCCGCGCGACTGCAGCTTCAGCAGCGCGCCGATCGCAATGAGAAGCGGCGCGGTGGCGATCAAGGCAAGCAACGCAATCCCGCGCATGCACGCGTGAGCGACGCCTTCATAGCGGCGCGAGCGTGGGAAATCGGAGGCGAAGAGCAGCTGACTGGGAGCGATCCACTGGATCGGCACCGTACCGCTCAGACGCTCGTAGGCCTGCACTCCGTCCTCGACGATGACGTCCTGGCGCTGACAATCGAGCAACTCCGCGACCGGCAGGCGGCCGCGCCGCTCGGCCAGGGCCACGATCACCCGGCTCGCCTTGGTGTCTTTGACGATCCGCGAGATACCGCCGAGCGGGCCGACAAGACGCCCATCACGCGCGAGCCTCGCATCGCCACCGTCGTCGATGATCCCGACGATCTCGTATCCCAGGTCCGGTCGGCGATCGATCTCGTTGATGATCCGCAACGTCAGCTCGCTGGCGCCGACAATCAACACGCGCTCGGTCGTCCCACGCGACTCGGCGCCACGAAACACTACCGATCGGAGCGGAACGAGGAGCATGCCGAGGAGAAGGAGGCCCGCGACGACCGGGCCCTCAGCCACGTTCGCGTCGGGAGAAATCGTCCGGAAACCGACGAAGAGGATCGCGGCGAGAACGATCGATTGGACGAGGCGCTTGACGCAAGCAAACCCACCGAGCCGCAGACGCAGATCATCCGGGTCGATGTAGTAAAAAGCGACACCGCAGCAGATCGCGAGAGCTGCGCCGCTGGCCAGAATTCCGGCGATTTCGATCATCGCCGTCGCCGAACTTTACGCTTCATTGGTCAGCCCATTCCACGTGGCGCGATATGCAAATGCCAAGCCCGAACGGTCGTCGTGGTAGCCTGCGGCCCGTGAGAATCTTCATCGTGGTTTCGAAGACCCGGCCCGATCTCTATGACTACTTTCGCGCCGGATTCGCAGGAATCGAGGGCGTGGAGGTCATTCTCGATCGGCGCTTCGGTGGCGAGAATGCAGCGCCGGGGGCGCCTCACGCGGCTCACGGCGAGCGCAGGGAAAGGTCAGACGTTTACGATCAGATGGAATCGCGAGGCTTTGTGATCATGCGCCTGCCCAGCCCGTGAGCAGAAAACGCTGATCACGCAGTCGGAAAAGTTTACTGTTCCTTGATGCTACAGGCTCGAAACACCTCGCATCTCAGTGTGGTAATTCACCTGGCACGCAATAAGCCTGACCGACCCACCGCCGACGGCTCGCCCAAGACACTCCGACACGGTTGCCGCGGGCCTGGACGCGGGCCAGGCAGTTCCCCGCACCCGGGACCGAGGGCGCAGATGGGGCACACCATGTATATCGTTGCCCGCGATCATCCTGAACTGTTCGCATATCTGCGCGATCGCTTCTCCGGCGATGGCACCGTCGAGGTCATTCTTGATCGCCGGTTCGCTCAGCGGCGCCAAGGGGGCGCGCATCGCACGCCCGAACGCCGTCGCGCAGACCGCCGTCTGCGCCCGGAAGTGGACCAGGAACTGAAGATCCGAGCGCACGCAATCATCACCGTTTCGGACTCAAATGGCCCCTAGTGTCAAAAGGCTGACGTTATTGATTTGACGTTGATTTGTCGTTGACTTCACCCACCACCAACGGTATGAATCAGACTCTTGGTTGTGGTGGCAAAACATCGAGCTCTGGCTCGACAGCCCCGGAAGGAGCCGCTACTTGCAGCTCATCATTCTCGACCCCACCCGTGAGATCGCGCGTTGCGCCGAAGCGATTTTCGCCCCTGCCGGAAACGAGATCATCTCGGTGGGGTTGCTCAAGTCTCTTCCCGCGCTGCTCGCCGCCGGGACTCCCGAGGACGTTCTCATCGCTCGCGTGTCGCGCGACGAGGACGGCGTCAAAATCGCGGAGTGCTTGAACAATAGTCGGTTCCCGGGCGCCACGTTCCTCATGGTCGATCACCCCGATCAGCTCGGCCTGGAGCAGCGGCTGCGTCTACCCCGTGCCGAATCGCATCTGTTCTCGACGCCGGCGCTGGAAGACGTGCTCAAGAGACTCGCGACTAACGGTCCGCCCGCGCCTCCGGCGCGCATGCCGTCGCGGCGCGATCGTGCGACATTCCACGGGCTCGTCGGCCGCTCGAAGCAGATCCTCGACGTCTTCGCCCGTATCGAGAAAGCGGCTGCGGGCGACGCGAACGTCTGCATCTGGGGCGAGAGCGGCACGGGCAAAGAGCTCATCGCGCGCGCGATTCACGCGATCAGCGATCGGCGCAACGGCCCGCTGATCACGTTTGATTGCACCGCCGTCCCCGAAGGCCTCGCGGAGAGTCAGCTGTTCGGTCACGTGCGGGGCGCGTTCACCGGCGCCATCGAGAATCGAGAAGGCGTGTTTTCGCAGGCCGACAACGGCACGCTCTTCATCGACGAGCTCTGCGAGCTCAGCCCGCCGCTCCAGGCCAAGCTGCTCCGCGTGATCCAGAGCCGCGAGTTCGTCAAGGTCGGCGGGACGAAGCCGATCCGCACGAACATCCGCCTCGTCACGGCGACCAACAAAGATCCGAAGAAGGCCGCCGACGCCGGCACATTCCGTTCGGATCTGTACTATCGCGTCGCGGTCGTCGTGATCCGTGTTCCACCGCTGCGCGAGCGCCGCGAAGACATCCCGATGCTCGTTGAGCATTTCCTCGCGCGCTATTCGGCCGCCTACAAGAAACCGGTGCGCGGCGTGCAGCCCTCCGCGATGGAGCGCATGATGGCCCTGCCGTGGCCGGGCAACGTGCGGCAGCTCGAGAATTTCCTCGCGCAAGCCGTCGTGCTCGCCGAAGGCGACATGCTCACCGAGCGCGATTTGTTCATCGAGGACGTGCCGACGTTTACCAGTATTCCAGCGCACACGCTGCAGCTCGAGCCGGACCTGCAGCTTCGTGAGGTCGAGCGTCGCTACATCTTGCGGACGCTCCAGCGCGCGCAGGGCAATCGTACTGAGGCCGCCAAGCTGCTCGGCATCAGCGTCCGGTGCTTGCAGTACAAGCTCAAGGCGTACGCTCAGGCCGGCGACACACCGATCCCGGCACCTGATCGCGCCGCTGCAACCGACACCGAGGCGCTGGCGCCCCCGTCCATTCGAAGTCAGATCCTCGCGGTCTAAGCCCCCGGGCGCTGCACGCAACTTTTGCGGCTCGTTGAGGGCCGTCACAATTTTTGCGTGCACCGGCAGTCCGCCGGGGTGTCGGTAAAGCTGCAAATCCTGTAAGTTACGGCCCGCCAGGTCAGGCATAGGCCTTGCGAGGTTGCCCCCCGCCGGCTATGACCAAGCACAGCCTGTCAATTGCCTTGCTGGACCCTCAGGAGGTTTCACCGATGGTGCGTTTTACAGCACTGTCCACGTTGGCCCTCGCTGTCTTCGCCTCGCTGCTTCTCGGCGCCGGCTGCTCCCGCTCGCCCGAGGCGAAGAAGGCACAGCATCTGGAGCGCGGCGAGAAGTTCTTCGCTCGCAAGGAGTACAAAGAGGCGGTCATCGAGTACCGCAACGTTCTGGCGCTGGAGCCCGCGAATGAGCTCGCCATACGCCGGATCGGGCTGGCTCACTATCAGGCCGGTGAGCTTCAGGAAGCGTTTCCCTATCTCCGCAAAGCCGCT
>DAIRVP010000092.1:0-21237 GCA_036802765.1 Candidatus Rokuibacteriota bacterium | reverse complement strand
GCCGGCTCGCCGCTGAGCCGCGCGACGCGATGATCGCGGTCGGCTGCGGCCCCGCCGCGGGCTCCGCGGGCGCGGGACGCTGGTTCGGCCTGCAGTACACGCTCGACGTCGCGGCGCTCATCGAGCCCGACGGCCGCTCGCGCTGCGACGGTATCGGGTTCCACACGCCGTACTGGGCTTCGCGCGCCGCCGACGCGCTGCGGATGTTGTTCCACAATCGGCCCGATGTGCTCGCCGCGATCGACCCGGCCGCGATCGCGAGGACCATCGACGCCAAAGGCACGGTGGTCGGCTTTCCGCAGATGGACCAGCTGCACGACATCGACCGCGCGCTCGTGCGGCGGCGATTGCACGAGCGATTCGGCATCGATCTTGCGCGTCCCATCATTCTGTACGCGCCATTTCCGTTCCGCAGCAATCCGCGGCCGTTCTGGGTGCGGCACATCTACGGCGCGCGAAACCGCCTGCACCAGCGACTGGCCGTCGCGCTGACGCGACGCGGAGAGTATCGTGACCACATCGCGCGCGGCTGGACCGATCGCCGCGTCGTCGACGCGGTGCGCCGGTTCTGCGACGCCAACGGGGCCGCGCTGGTGGTCAAGGCGCGCGCCAAGGATCCGGTACCGCGCTATCTTGCCCGGCGCGCCGAGGCGGTGCTGTACGACGAGAGCTATTATCCGACCACGGTGCTGGAGCTCATGAGCATCGCGTCGCTCGTGATCCACTGCTTCAGCACGATCTCGTACGAGGCAGCCTACGCCGCGGTGCCGTCGATCTGCATCGCGCCCTCGCGAGACGATCTCGGCTTCCCGGCGCCCTGGCAGGAATGGTTTCACAGCGTCAAGCCCGGCGACACGTTCAACGTCCCCGGCGTCGTCTACCCTCTCACGCTCGATGCCACGCTCAATGATCTGCGGTCGGCGCGGGTGTCGGACTTTCCGCTCGAGCTGCCCGCGCGCGCCCGATACCTAGAGAAGTTCGTCGGTTTCGACGACGGAAAGTGCTCGGATCGCGTGCTCGACGCGGTCCAGTCGCTCGTGGAGGGGCGTCGGAAATGAGCGGCGCAACGAGAATCAAGGTCGGTGACCGCTGGATCGGCGACGGCGCGCCTTGCTACGTCATCGCCGAGGCCGGCTCCAACCACAACGGCAGCCTGCCGCAGGCCCTCGCACTGATCGCCGTGGCGGCCGACGCCGGCGCCGATGCGGTGAAGTTCCAGGGTTTCCGCGCGCGGACGCTCTATCCACGCAACGCCGGCAAGTCGGACTACCTGAAAGACGAGCGCTCGATCTACGACATCATCGAGGCGATGGAGCTGCCGCTCGATTGGGTGCCGCGGCTGGCCGAGCACTGTCGCGCCCGGGGGGTGCACTTCCTCTGCACCCCGTTCGACGAGGAGTGGGCCGATGCGCTCGAGCCGCACGTGCCGGCGTTCAAGATCGCGTCGTACGAGGTCAGTCATCTTCCGCTGATCCGGCGCGTGCTGGCATTCGGCAAGCCGACGTTCGTGTCAACGGGTGCGGCTACGCTCGACGACGTGATGCCGGTCGTGGCGTTGGCGCGTGAGCTGGGCAACGAGCAGCTGGTGCTCCTGCAGTGCACGGCGTCGTATCCGACACCGCCGGAGGCCGTCAACGCCCGCGCGCTGGTGACGCTGCACCAAGCCACCGGCTGTCTCGTCGGACTGTCCGATCACTCGCGCAACCCGGTCATCGCGCCCGTCGTCGCGGTCGCTCTTGGCGCGGCCATCATCGAGAAGCACTACACGCTGAGCAACCGCATGCCTGGGCCCGATCAGCGGTTCGCCGTCGAGCCGCACGAGCTGAAGGCGCTCGTGAGCGCGGTGCGCGAGGCCGAGGCCGTGCTCGGGACCGGCGACAAAAAAGTGCTCGAAGTCGAGCAGGAGCTCTTCGCATTCGCGCGCCGGTCGATCTTCGCGGCGTGCGCGATCCGCAAGGGCGAGCGGTTCTCGTCCGGCAACATCACAGTGCTGAGAAACGGTACGAACGCGCCCGGTTTGTCGCCGGGCCAGTACGAGCGGCTGTTGCGCTGCCGCGCGTCGCAGGACATCGCGGCGAACGTGCCGATCGTCGCGAGCATGGTGGTGGATGGTGGTCCTGACGGCGCGTAGAGCAGAAGCGAGCGACGCCGAGCTGCTGCGCGGATGGCGCAACGACCCGGAGACCCGCCGGCGGTCGTTCACGAACACGACCGTCTCCGCCGCGGAGCATCGCGCGTGGCTGCACACCCGGCTCGCCTCGGACCGCGCGGCGATCTGGATCTTCAGTGACGGCGGCGTGCCCATCGGTCAAGTGCGCGTGGATATCGACGGCGACGTGGCGGAGGTCTCGATCGTGGTCGCGCCGGAGCGGCGTGGACGCGGCTATGGCAAGGCAATGCTGTCAGAGGCCATGCGGCTGCTTCACCGGGACTTCTGCTCGCGCCTTCGGGCGCGTGCGCTCGTGCTCGACGACCACGAGGCGTCGCTCCGGACATTCAAGGCCTGCGGCTTTCGTGTCGTCGGACCGGCCGCGCGCGACGACGGCCAGCGCGCGACGGTGCTGGAGCTCCCGGCGGGCCGCTGATGCGATTCGCCATCATCGGCACCGGCTCGATCGGCCAGCGTCATCTCAAGAACCTCCGCGCGCTCGGCCACGAGACGGTCGTCTTCGACACCGATCATCGCCGCGCTGAAGAGGCCGCCGCGATGTCGGGCGCCGACGTCCTTCCCAGCCTCGAAGCGGGCGCCGAGGCCAAGCTCGATGGCGTTCTGGTGTGCACGCCGCCGGTGTCGCATCTGCCGCTGGCGCACATCATTCTGCCGTGGGGCTCGCATCTCTTCATCGAGAAGCCGGTGGCCGCCGAGTCGGCGGGCGTGAGCGAGCTGCTGGCCGCGGCCGTTGCGCAGAGACGCCTCGTCCTCGTGGGGGCCAATCTGCGGTTCTTCCGGCCGCTCCAGCGTGTGAAGGCGCTGGTGGACGAAGGCCGTATCGGCCGCGTGCTCTCGGTGCGCGCGCAGTGCGGCTACTATCTGCCGTGGTGGAAGCCAGGGGCCGACTACCGGCAACTCTACCGCTCGCAGGCGGTCGAAGGCGGCGGGATCCTGCTCGACGTCATCCACGAGTTCGACTACTTGCGCTGGATCTTCGGAGACGTGAAGGAAGTCTTCTGCACAGCCGAGCGACTCTCGGGTCTCGCCATCGACGTGGAGGACTTCGCCGAGGTCACGCTGCGCTTCCACTCCGGTGTCGTGGCGCAGCTGCATCTGGACTATCTGCAGCGCTCTTATCGCCGGGACTGCGAGATCATCGGCGAGCGCGGCGTCATCGTGTGGGACTACATCGAGCCGCGCGTCACGCTCTTCACCGAAGAACGCGACAGCTGGCTCGGCTTCCGCGAGCCGCTCGACTTCAGCCACAACGAGATGTTCGTGGAAGAGATGCGCCACTTCGCCCGGTGCATCGCGGGCGACGATCAGCCGCTGATCGGCGGTGACCAGGCGTTGGCGGCGCTGCGGCTCGTCGAGGCGGCGAAGACCTCGTCGGCGCGTCGCGCGTGGGTCACGCTATGACGGCGCTGCGCTGCGTGGCGATCGTGCAGGCGCGAGTTGGCTCCTCCCGGTTGCCGGGCAAAGCGCTCCTCGACATCGCCGGCCGGCCAATGATCGCTCACGTGCTCGACCGCGCTCTCGCAATCAAGGGCGTTGACGGCGTCGTCCTCGCGACGACCGTAGATCCGGCCGACGATGAGCTCGCAGACTTTGCACGCGAGCGGAAGATTCCGTGCACGCGCGGCAGCCAGGCCGATGTCCTCGCCCGTTTTCGTCAGACCGCAGCGGAGCATTCGGCGGCTGTCATCGTGCGCGTAGCCGGGGATTGCCCACTGCTCGACCCGTACGTTTCAGGGTTGGTGCTCGCAGAGTATCTGCGGCGCAGCGACGTTGACTACGTCAGCAACGTGCATCCGCCGACGTACCCCGACGGCCTCGACACCGAGGTGTTTTCGCGCCAGGCGCTAGAGCGCGCGTCGCGCGAAGCCGAGCTGCGATCCGATCGCGAGCACGTGACGCCGTACATCTGGCGCAACCCGGGCACCTTTCGGCTGGCCAACGTCGCGACCGAGCCGAGTCGCGCGCATCTGCGCTGGACGGTCGACGAGCCCGCCGATCTCGAGTTCGTCCGCGCAGTGTACGCGCGCTTCGATCGCGGATCGATCTTCGGGATGGAGGCTGTGCTCGACCTCCTGGCCGTCGAGCCGGACCTCGTTCGGATCAACGCCGGAATCGACCGCAACGAGGGCTACGTGCGATCACTGCGCGCAGACGACCGTGTGAACGTGAATCCTCGAAGGAGATAGCGATGGGTCAGCTCCCTGAGCGATCGCTCGCGCGATCGCGCGAATACTTCCGACGGGCGCAGGCGGTGATTCCGTCGTGCACGCAGACGTTCAGCAAGGGCTACACGCAATTCGTCCAGGGCGTGGCGCCGCTGTTCCTGGCGCGCGGCAAGGGCAGCCATGTCTGGGACGTCGATGGCAATGAGTATATCGACTATCCGATGGCGCTCGGGCCGATCGTGCTGGGCTACGACGATCCCGACGTCAACGCGGCAGTGCTCGCGCAGGTCGCCGACGGTGTGACGTTCTCGCTTGCGCATCCTCTCGAGGTGGAGGTCGCCGAGCTGCTCACGCGCATCGTGCCATGCGCGCAGATGGTGCGCTTCGGGAAGAACGGCTCGGATGCGACATCGGGCGCCGTGCGCGCCGCGCGCGCGTTCACCGGCCGCGACGTCGTCGCGTGCTGCGGATACCACGGTTGGCAGGACTGGTACATCGGCACGACGACGCGGCACCGCGGCGTGCCAGCCGCGGTGCGCGAGCTCACGAAGCCGTTTTCGTACAACGACCTCGGCTCCCTGGAGCACATTTTCCGCGCGCACCCGGGGCAGGTGGCGGCGGTGATCATGGAGCCGGTCGGCGTCGTCGAGCCCCGCGACGATTTCCTGTCGCGCGTGGCCGACCTCACGCGCGCCAACGGCGCGGTCCTGGTCTTCGACGAGATCGTGACCGGCTTCCGGGTGGCGCTGGGCGGCGCGCAGGAGCGCTTCGGCGTCACGCCGGACCTCGGCTGCTTCGGCAAGGCCATCGCCAACGGCTATCCGCTGGCCGCAGTCGTCGGCCGGCGCGAGATCATGGAGATCTTCGACGAGATCTTCTTCTCGTTCACGCTCGGCGGCGAAGCGGTGTCGCTGGCCGCTGCGCGCGCGACCATCGGCAAGCTCCGCACGCGCCCGGTGATCGAGCACCTGTGGCGGCAGGGTCAGCGGATCCGCGACGGTTTCAACGGTTTCGCGGCCGCGGCCGGCCTCGAGCGCCGCGCGCAGTGCATCGGCTTGCCGCCGCGCACGGTCGCGACGTTCACCGACGAGCGAGGCGACGAGTCGCTGGCAATGAGGAGCCTCTGGCAACAGGAGATGATCAAGCGCGGCATCCTGGTCGGCGCCGGCTTCAACACGTCGTATGCGCATTCGGACGACGACGTCGACCGAACGCTGGCCGCGTGCGAAGAATCGCTCGCAATGCTCGCGGCGGCCGTCAAGACCGGGCGCTTGGAGGCGGCGCTCGAAGGCCCGGTCATTCAGCCCGTCTTCCGGAGGGCCTGAGCGTCGTGCGACTCACACGCGACCTGATGTGTCGGCGTCGCCACCAGATGCTCGAGCGCCTCGGACTGCGTCGCGGCTGGCTCCGCGAGCTCTCGGCGTACTACCGCGGGGTGACGATCGAGGAGTTCTGGGTCCGCTACACGCTCGGCCGAATGGACGCCGCCACGCTGTGGGAGCGAAAGCCCCGCAGCACCGAAAGCGACTACCGGTCGTTCTATGCCGAGACGGACTACTTCATCCTGCGGCAAATGTACTATCACCGCAACGACTGCTATCACGGCATCGCGCGCCTGCTGCGGCGCGCCGGAGCCGCGGGCGACTTTTGCGAGTACGGCTGCGGTGTCGCCCCCGTCACCGCATGGTTGCGGCCGCGATTTCCGGGATGGCGATTCACGCTCGTCGATCTTCCCACGCCGACGCTCGAGTTCGCGTGCCGGCGCTTCCGCAACACGTCGAACGTCGAGTTCAAGGAGCCCGGGCTGGCCGACGACCTGCCGCTGACGCGGCTCTACGATGTGATCACGTGCCTGGACGTCCTCGAGCATGTCGTGAATCCGCTGGCCGTGACGCGTCACCTGGTCGAGCATCTGAAGCCGGGCGGCCGGCTGCTCGTCAACTTTGTGGACGACGCGGGCGGTGAGAACCTCGCCGAGAGCGCGCACGAGCGCGCGGCCACCATCGCGTATCTCAACACCAGTCTGCGGCCGATCGTGCCGCTCCTGCCCGAGGGGCCGGCCGCGGTGGACGCTCAGTATGTCAAGCCGGAGCCCTGAGCCGCGCCGCCGGCGCGTGAAACGATGAGAATCTGCTCCCCGCATTGCGGCGTCGATCCTGGGACAACGTCCGGCGGCGAGACGTACGAGCGCGAGCTGCTGCGCTACCTCGGCGCCCGCGGCGTGCAGATCGACCTGATGCTCGCTCGTCACCAGCGGATCCCGCCCGACGTCGCGAACTGGACCGTGCACCGTCTGCCGATCGGCCGCGGTCTTCGCTGGCCCGTAGCCGCCGTGCTGCTGCCGCCGCTGATCAAGCGGCTGTACGACGCGCGGCCGTTCGACGTGCTGCGCGCGCACTCGTTGCGCTTCATCGGGCCGGCGACGCTGTGGGCCCGGCGGCGCTACGGCCTTCCCGTGCCGGTCATCGCACACCACCATCATCTGGACGCCGGCTGGCTCAATCCGCTCATCGAAGGTCGGGTCATGCGCGCCGCCGACTGTGTCGTCGTCGGCAGCGAGTTCGCGCGCTCGCAGGCCGGGCGCGAGCTCGCCGTGCCGCCGGAAAAGTTCGCCGTCGTCTATTACGGCGTCGAGCGGCGCTTCGCGCGTCGTCCGCGGCCCGCAGGGCTCGTGGAGCGCTTTGGTCTTGGGCAGCGGCCGATCGTGCTGTTCCTCGGCGGCCTCAAAGGACGGAAGAATCCGTCTCTGCTGCTCGACATCTGGCGCGAGGTCGTTCGGGAGGCGCCGGAAGCCCGCCTGGTCGTCGCCGGTGCCGGCCCGCTGTTCGAGCCGCTACGTCGGCGTGCGGCCGCCATGCTGCCCGCGGGTTCGGTCGTCTTCACCGGCTACGTGCCCGAGGCCGAAAAGGTCGACTACTTCAATCTCGCGGATGTCTTCCTCTTTCCGTCGTCGCTCGAGGGCTTCGGTTTCAGCGTGGCGGAGGCGATGGCGTGCGAGATCCCCGTCGTGGCGTCCGCGCGCGGGTCGCTGCCCGAAGTGGTCGCGGCCGGCGAAGGCGGATTCCTCTGTGATCCGGACGCGCCGGCGACGTTCGTCGAGAAGATTCTCTTGCTGCTGTCCGAGCCGATGCTCCGACGAAAGTTCGGTCTCGCCAACCGCGAGCGCGTGGACCGAATGTTCCGCTGGGAGCATTGTGCCGCCGCCACCGAACAGATTTATCAGGACGTTCTGGATGACTGGCACCGCCGTCGCCCTGCGACTCGATGACGTCGGCGCGGCTTCCAAGGCGCACGAGGTCTATGGCCTCACGCGAGTGCGGCTCGGGCCCTGGTCGCTGCCGTTTCCCGGCAATGCGTTCTTCCTCAAATACGTGCCGCCGATCAAGCGCTGGGGCCCATATCGTGAGCTCGCTGCTGGCGATTGGGAGGCAATCGCGGAGATGCTCCAGACGGCCTCGGCACGTATGACCGTGGCCGTCACCGCCGGATGGGTCGAGCGCGACGGCCGCGTGGTGCCGTATCCCGACAAGTTTCCGGCGGCCGCGCGCGCGCTGCGCGAGTGCGCCCGGCGGGGGCTCGTCGAGATCGCGCATCACGGCTACACGCACTGCGTCCTCGAGGGGCGGCGCTATCTGCCGCATTCATGGAAGGGCAACCGGATATATCACCGCGAGTTTCACGGCTGGGTACCGGCCGCGACCCATCGCGAGCACGTGCGACGCGCCCAGGACATCCTCCAGGACTTCTTCGGTTTGCCGGTGGTGACGTTCGTGCCACCTGGCAATGTCTTCACGCGCACGACGCTCGAGAGCGCGGCCGAGGTCGGACTTCGCTACCTTTCTTGTGTGAACGCCGACCAAGTCGCGGAGACCGCGGGGATGACCGCGATTCCGGACCAGGCCGTCCTCGCGCTGCACGACCGCGATGTGGTCGTCCGCGGGCGGCCGTGGCTGGCCGGTGTGCTGCGTGAGCGGGCGGGTGCGCTGACGACGATCGCGGACCTCGCCGCTCGGCTCGAGCAGGCGCGCCGATGAGCGTGCCGTGGCCGCGCCTGGCGGTCGCCGCGGTCGACGTGCTCAACCGGCGCGGGAAGTCCGTCGGCGTGCGCCTCACGCGCTATACCGGGAAGAGCCGCCATTTCATCCACCCCAAGCACCTCGTCCACGCGCCGTGGCACGAGTGGTACGTCGAGCACCTGTCGCCGTCCGACGTCGTGCTCGACGTCGGCTGCGCCAACGGCGCGCACACGCTCGCCGCGGCGGCGCGCGCGCGACGCGTGTTCGGCATCGACTACGACGTTGGCCAGCTCGCGATCGCCGCTCGCGGCGCCGCGCGTCTGGGCCGGCGCAACGTGTGCCTGTTCGCGTGGGACCTCACCCAGCCGTTTCCGTTCCGCGAAGCGACGTTCGATGCCGCGTTGTTCCTCGACGTGATCGAGCATCTGCATCCCCGCCAGGCCGTGCTCTCCGAAATCCGTCGCGTACTCGTGCCGGGCGGGCGTCTGCTCGTCTCGGGCCCCAACCGGGACACGACGTGGCGTCGTCGACTGCGACAGGCCGGGCTTTTCGCGTACTCGGACCCCGATCACAAGATCGAGTACACGCAGGACGAGTTCGTCGCCGAGCTGCGGGCCGGTGGCTTCGATCCCGAGGGGCCGATTCGACCCACGGTGTACGACACCCCGTGGGCCGGGCTCATCGACGCCGCGGGTGGGCTGTCAATCCGTCTCTATGCGCGCCTAGCCCGGTGGAAGCACGACGCCGCGCTCGCGCGACCCGCCGAGAGCACGGGATTCCGCGTGCTCGCTCGGGCGCGAGCTTGAAGACGCGAGCATGAACATCTGCCTCGTCAACGAGTATTTCCCGCCGTTCGCGCCGGGCGGCGCAGAGTGGAGCCTCGACGCGCTCTCGCGCGCGATGGCCGCACGCGGCCACCGGGTGACGATCGTCACGCCAAACTACGGCGCGGCCGCGCGTGAAGAGCGGGATGGCGTCAGCGTCGTCCGCTTCTCGTTTCCCCGCCGGTTGCCGTCGGGCCGAACGCCGGCGACGCCGAAGTGGCTGGCGAACCCGCTCTTCTATCTCTGGGCCGCGCTTGCGGTGGCGCGTGCGGCTCGACGCGCGGGCGCCGAGGTCATCCACGCGCAGAACAAGCACTCGCTCATCCCGTGTGTGCTGGCCGGCCGCTGGCTCGGCGTCCCGGTGTTCCTCACCATCCGCGATGGAAGCATCGTAGACGCGGCACCGATGTGTCTGCACCACGGCGACCGCATGCCGACGGACTGCGGCGTGCGCAAGCTCTGGCGCGAATGCTCGGAGGAGTACTTCACGCAGTACCTCGCGGGACGGCGCTCGCGGCTTCGTGGCAAGCTGGCCTTCCTCTATTTCTGGCTCGATAGTCGGCTCAAGCAGCGCTTCCTCCGACGCGTGGACGGCGTGATCGGCGTCAGCCGCGGCATCCTCGAGATCTATCGCCGTTCGGGTCTGTTCGACGGAGTGCGAAGTACCCACGTCGTCTACAACGTGCCGCCGCTGTCCACGCCGCCGCCGCCGTCGGACGTGGAGGCCCTGCGCGAGCGCCTGGGTCTGCGCGGCCGGCGGGTCGTGCTCTACGTCGGCAAATTCTCTCCTGGAAAGGGCAGCGCCGACCTCGTCGCCGCGGCACAGAGCTTGTCGAGCCGTTGTCCCGATGCGACGTTCCTCTTCGTCGGCGAGGGGGCGCTCGAGACGAACGGCACCGCCGATGTCCGTCGCTTCGGCCCGCTGCCCAATCGCGAGGTACTCGCCCTCTACCCGCTCGCCGACGTCGTGGTGGTGCCATCGATCGTTCCGGACGCGCTGAGCCGGGTGATTCTCGAGGCGATGGCGGCGTCTCGCCCAGTCGTTGGCACGCGCGTCGGCGGCACGCCGGAGCTGGTCATCCATGACGTCACGGGCCTGCTGATCGAGCGCGGTGACCGCAAGGAGCTTGCGGACGCGATCGCGACGCTGCTGGACGACCCGTCACGCCGCGAGCGGCTGGGCAAGGCCGCGCGCGAGCATATCAGTCGGGGGTTCGTGTCCGATCAGACCGTGGAGCAGCTGGTCGCAATCTATGCCGGGGCGCAGCGCGCATGATCCTCGGGCTGCTGCCGGCCATTCGCGGCGGGCTCGGCGAGCTCGCCCGGACGGGACAGGGCGCCCGCCTGTTGGACGGCTACGTGCGACCATACGCGGCGGCATTCGACGAAGTGCGCTATTTCAGTTATCTGAACGAGTCGCTTGGCGAGTTCACGTCTGATTCCGAGCTGCTCCGACGAGTGCGGCTCTATCCCGGCGGCGGCTGGCATCCCTGGGCGTACGCGGCGGCGATGCCGTTTCGCTACGCAGACGCGTTGCGAAGTTGCTCGGTGCTGCGCGTGTTTCAAATGACCGGGGCCTTGCCGGCCGTGATCGCGCGCCGGCACTTCGGGATCCCGTTCGTCGCGACATACGGATTCTGGTACGAGCGGCTCGCCGGCTCGCCGCATACCCGGCTCCTGCGTCGGGCGGTCATCGCGATGGGCCTCGCTGCCGCCGACGCGGTCATCTGCACGACACCCGAGCTCGCCACCCACGCGCGCCGGCGCGTGCGCGACGACCGCGTCCATATCATCCCCAACGGCGTGGACACGACGCTCTTCACTCCGATGGGGAGACCGACGTCGGAGCGTCGCAGCATCCTGTACGTCGGCCGCCTATCCCGCGAGAAGAACCTCAGTGCGCTCGTGGAGGCAGCGGCGAAGCTTGCGGGCCGTTTCGACGTGGCGCTGCGCTTCATTGGCGACGGGCCCATGCGGACGCAGCTTGCCGACCACGCGGAAACGCTGGGCGTGGAGGCGGAGTTCACTCCGGTCGTCGAGCATCGACGGCTGCCCGCGATCGTCGCGCGCGCCGACGTCTTCGTGCTGCCGTCATTGACCGAGGGACATCCCAAGGTCCTCCTGGAGGCCATGAGCTGCGGCGTGGCGTGCGTCGCCTCCAACGTCGGCGGCAATCGCGCGATCCTCGTGGACGGCGCGACCGGTCTGCTGTTCGATCTCGAAGATCCCGGCGCGCTCGCCGAGGCCCTCGCGCGCATACTGGGAGACCGCGAGCTCGCCGCGCGGCTAGGCGCCCGCGCGCGCGCAGAGGTGCAAGAGCGTTACGACCTCGGACGCCTTGTCGCTGGGGAGATCGAGCTGTTGCGCCGAGTGGCAACGGCTCGCTGATCGTGTCGGCAGCGCTGGGCCTCAGCCACCGCCGTCGCCTGCTCGATGCCGAGCTGGCAGATCACGCCCGTCGCTTTGCGGGCCTCGTGCTCGAGATCGGCGCCCTGCGCACGCGGCGCGGCGGCTTCCGACAGCCCCACATCGGTGTCAGCTGGCTGCGGCTCGATATTGCGCAGACCGAGCAGCCGGACGTCGTTGCCGATGTTCAGCATCTTCCAGTACGCGATGACAGTATCGACTGGGTCGTCTGCCTCGAGATGCTGCAGTACGTCGCGTCTCCCGATGCCGCCGTCCGTGAGATTGCCCGCGTGCTGCGGCCCGGCGGCGCGACGGTCGTCTCGGTTCCATTTCTGCACCGCAGCGATGGGCCGACTGATCGCCATCGATTTACCGAAACGCGGGTGCGCGAGTTGTTGTCGGCACCCGGCCTGCGACTCGAGCACATGGCCGCCCAGGCCGCATTTTTCGGAACGCTCGCCAACCAGCTGCGGCAGGCGGTGGCGCAGGTGCCGAGCCGATGGGCCCGCTGGCCGCTGGCGGCGACGATCCGTCCAATCGAGCTCGGGCTCATCGCCGCCGACGACCTCGCGATCGTCCGGCGCTCGCCCTTCCTCTCGAGCTTCAGCACGGGCTTCCTGGTCGTTGCGCGTAAACCCGACATCCGGCCATGACGATATACTCATCGTCGATGCGCGGGACGGCCTGATGCGCCTCGCATTGTGGCGTGCTCCGAACGCTGATGCAGAGACGCGGCGTGAATGGGCGCTCGTCGCCGCCGCCTGGGTGCTCATTGTGGCGGTGACCGCCGTCTGGCTGGCGCTCGATCGCCGTCCGCCGGAATGGGACCACGCCAACCATCTCGAGCGCGTAGTCACGTGCGCACAGGATATGGCGCGGGGCGATGTGCGCACGGTGCTCGAGCGCTCGTCGTTCTATCCTCCGCTCGTCCCGTGCGCGGCAGCGGCGATCTATCGGTGGTGGCCCTCCGACGCGGCCGCTGCGCAGTCGGCGATTCTCCTGTTCCTCGGGGTGGCCATGGCGGTGATCTATCGGCTCGGCCGTGAGCTCGCTGACGGCACAGCAGGCGTCGCCGCAGCCTGGATCTTCGCCTCCGCGCCGTTCGTGGTGTATAGCGGCACCCGATTTCAGCTCGACCTTCCTCTCGCGACGATGGCGGCGGTCGCCTTCCTCGTCGTTCTCCGGACTGACGGCTTCCAGCACCCCGGGTGGTCCCTTGTGGCGGGCGGCGTATGGGCCATCGGGATGCTGACCAAGCCGACATTCGCGGTGTACGCCTTTGCGCCGATCGTCTGGGTGCTGATTCGCGAGCGTAACCGCCGGAGTTGTCTCAACGCGACGCTCGCCGTTGCGGTCGCCGCGGCGCTCAGTCTTCCCTGGTACGGGCCGCGCCTGATCGGGCTGCCCGCTCAGCTGGCGTATCGATCGGGCAAAGGCGCGATGCTCGAAGGAAAGCCCGAGACGTTCACGCTGACGGCGCTCTCGTTCTATCCAACGTGGATCTTCACGCAACTCGGCGTGCTCGCGGTCGGCCTGCTTCTCGCCGGGTTGATCGTCGCGCTTCGCCAGCGGCGCGGGCTCGCCATCGCGGCCTTCGCCGCGCCGTTCATCGTGTCGATGCTCGTGCGCAATAAGGATCTTCGATATACGCTGCCGTTGCTTCCGATGGCCGCCGTCCTCGCTGGGATCGCCGTTTCCGCGCTTGGGAGGCGGTGGCGGCCATGGGTGGCGACGGGCTTGATCGTCGTCGGCGCCGGGCAGGTGTCCGGAACGCTGTTCGGGCTCCCGCCCGCTTTTCGGCTACCGATGCTCGGCGTCCCAACCGGCATCGACACACCGCCGATGCGAACCGAGTGGCACCACCGAGACATCCTCCGCGCCATCAGCCGTGCCTCCCGCGGCGCCGCGGTGACCGTGAGCGTCGTTCCGAACTATAACTTTTTTTCCGTCAGCAATTTTCGCTACTACGCGACACGTGAAGGACTGCCGATTCGCTTCCTTCGTGCCTGGGATGGTGAGCCGCTCGGCGTGGACTACGTGGTTCTGAAGACCGGTCCGATCGGACCTTCATGGACCGCGGCAAAGATCGAGCGGTTGATGGAGCGTTTCGCGCGCGAGCCCGACCTGTCGCGCGTGTATCCCGTCATCGCGGAGTTCGCGCTGCCCGATGGATCGAAGGGCACGCTCCGCGCGCGCCGTGTGACGGACGCGGTCGCCGGTTCGCCCGGCGCTCTGGCCCGGACATTCGAGGAGGAAACCCGCCGGCGGCTGCCGGAGGTGGCGCGGGACGTCGAGGGGCTGACGGTGCGGCTGACGTACGACGATGCGCTCGCACGCGGCCGCGTACAGCGCGTGGAGATTGCCGCGGCGGTGGCGACCGTGGGCGAGCTCACCCGCCGCGGCGCTGCGGCGCTCCGTGTGCGCAACGTCCGACTCCTCGCCGACGACGTGCTCGTCAATCCGTTCAGCCTCGGCGATGGTCGCCTGGACCTGCTCGATGTCGGTCGGCTGCGCCTCGAGCACGCCGAGGTTTCCGCCGGCGATTTGCAAGCCTTTCTTGACCAGCTGAAGGAGGCACGCGGTGTGCGCATCAGGCTCGTCGAGGATCGGGTCGAGGTCGCCATTGCGCATGCCGGGCCCGATTTCGATGCCCGCGTTCGCATCGTGCCCGCGATCGACCGACCGTTCGCGCTCCGGGTAGAACGTGTGCGTGTGGGCCCTATCCCGTTGCCGCCGGTGCTGATCGACTGGATCGCCCGGAACTACGACCCGACCCAGCGAATCGCGAGCCGATTGCCCTTTCCGGTCGAGATCGCTCCGGTCAGCATCGCGGGGCAGAGCTTGCGAATCGGCGGTGCGTCGGCCTCAGGCAGTCAGAACGTGGACAGAATCGCCGAATCGCGCTGATGTCATTGAGGCAGGAAGACAACACCTATCGACTTGATGATCTCGGCGACCGGCGCGTGCTCACCGTGGAGGGCCGGCGGTACGAAACCAACTACAGCGAGCGCGTCGTGCGCATGCTCATCGAGCGCAAGGGGGTGCGCCGCGCGCCGCCGTACTTCGACTACAAGCGCACGCGCGGCGACCACTTTCTGGCTCCGCTGTTTCGCTGGCTGCGAGCCGGCCGGCACGAGCGACTGCGCGTGCTCGAGGTCGGCTGCTCGTTCGGTCACATCACCGAGTGGCTTGCCGACCAGCCGGAGGTCGCGGAGATCCGTACATTCGACACCGACGCGGAATTCGTCGAGATCGTGCGAGCCAAGCGCGAAGAGCTCGCTCTGCCATCGCTGGCGGAGATTCGCCGGCTCACCAACGAGGAGACGTGCGCACTGCCGTGGAGCGCCGCCACCTTCGACCTCGTGCTGGCCCTCGGCGTCGTCGAGCATCTGCCCGCGCGCACGCGCCGTGCCCAGGTCGACGAGTACTATCGCGTGCTTACCCCGGGCGGCCACATCGCCATCCTCGACACGCCCAATCGATGGTTTCCGCTCGAGACGCACTCCGTCGGCCTGCCGGTCGTGCAGTGGCTGCCGCCCCAGCTGGCGTGGCGCTATGCGAGACTGGGGCGGCCGGCGAAGTTCAATGGCGTGGCGTATGCCGAGTTCGTGGCCGACGGCACCGGCTGGCGCAACGCGACGTATCGTGAGTGCCTGCCAACTTGGCGTGACGGCGGTGTCGAGGACGTCACCGAGGCGGCTGGTTACGGCTGGCGATTCTTTCGGGACACTGCCCGCTCGCGCACGCGGCGCGCGGTGCTGCCCGCGTTCGCCGTCGCTGTGGCAGGGCTCCGCGCGTGCGGCCAGGCGCCCTCGCTCTGCCTGCCGTATCTGAACCTGCTCTTCCGGCGGACTTCGCAGTGATCATCCCCCCGGAGGCGCGCCCACGCTTCGAGACCGAGCGTCGCCTCGGCCGGCTTTCGCTCGTGCGTCGTCTCGCCGCGGCGCTGGCCGTTGAGGCGCGCCGCCGCGTGGAGAACGGCCGGTGACCCCGCCGCGCGTCTCGGTTCTGATGGCGGTCCACGACGGCGCCCCGTGGGTGAAAGACGCGGTGGCGAGCGTGCTGTCGCAGACGCTCGCCGATTTCGAACTCATCGTGGTGGACGACGGGTCGGCCGACGCCACGCCCGCCGTGCTCGCCGGCGTCGACGATCGACGGTTGCGCGTGGAGCGCCGGCCGCGCGCCGGCCTCACCCGCGCGCTCAACACGGCTCTCGAGCTGGCTCGCGCCCCGCTCGTCGCGCGCCTCGACGCCGACGACATCGCTCTGCCCGAGCGTCTGCACCGACAAGTGGCGTTCCTGGACGCGCATCCCGACATCGGAGTCGTGGGCAGCGCCGCGCGGGAGATCGCCGCCAATGGCCTCGAAGTCCGCGTGGTCCGGCCACCCAAAGACCACGACGCGCTTTGTCGCGCGTTGATCCGCGGTAACCCGATGGTGCACTCGACAGTGACGATGCGCCGAAGCGTCGTCGAGGCGGTCGGCGGCTACGACGCGGGGTTTGTCGTGGCGCAGGACTACGATCTCTGGATGCGGCTCTCAGCGGTCACGCGGCTCGCGAACCTGCCCGACACGCTGGTCATCCGCCGGCTCCTGCCGGGCCGAATCTCGGTGGCGCGCGACGCCGATCGACTGCGCGCGGAAGCGCGCGCGCGGTGGCGTGCGGTGCGCGCGGGCGCATATCCCGCCTGGTATGTCGTGTTCGCCGCGCGGCCGATGCTCGCCGCCTCGCTGCCCGGCTCGCTGCGGCGGGCGCTGCGCCGCGCGCGCGGATGACGACGCCGCCCGACCCCACGGCGCCGCGCGGTCCGGTCCTCGAGCTGCTCGTCTCCACCCAGCCAGGCGGTGGACCGCAGCACGTGCTCGCCGTCGCCACCTGGCTGCGCGCGCGACGCTGGCGGACGATCGTCGCGGGCCCGCACGACGGCGCGTTGTTCGATCGCTTTCGGGAGAACGGTATCGAGACCGTCGAGCTGGCGACGGACCGATTCAGCGCGGGAACGCTCGGACAACTGATCCGGCTGGTTCGCGAGCGGCGGGTGCGGCTCATTCACTCGCACGGCAAGGGCGCGGGTCTCTACGGCCGGCTCGTCGCGCGCGCGCTCGGCGTGTCCGCGGTGCACACGCTGCATGGTCTGCACTTCGAGCGGTACGGCGCGGCGAAACGGGCGGCGTACCTCGCGCTGGAGCGTTTTCTCTCTCGCTGGACGAGCGTCATCGTCAACGTCTCGCGCGCGCAGGAGGCGGAGGGCCTCGCGCTACGCCTCTTCGACCGGCGCAAGAGCCGCGTCGTCGTCAACGGCGTGGATGTCGCGCGCCTCGGCACGGCGGCCGCGGAGCCGGGGGAGGCGCGTGCCGCGCTCGGGCTGCCCCCGTCGGCGCCGGTCGTCGGCTGCGCCGCGCGCTTCGATCCGATCAAGCGACTCGACCTGCTGCTGCAGGCGGCCGCGCGCGTCCCCGACGATGCGCTGCGCGTCGTCCTGATCGGCCGCGGCACCGAGGAGCGCCGCCTCCGTGAGCTCGCGGCATCGCTCGGGCTCGCTGGGCGCGTGATCTTTCCAGGGGAGATCCTGGACGCGGCACGGCTGTACCGCGGCTTCGACGTTTACGCCACGACGTCGGCGAAGGAGGGAATGCCGCTCGCGCCGCTGGAAGCCATGGCGCTGGGCGTTCCCGTCCTCGCCAGCGACATTCCTGCCCACCGCGAGCTTCTGGGCGGCGCATCTCCCGCGCTGGTGGCCGGCACGCCGGACGCGTTCGCCGATGCGCTCAGCCGACTGATCGCCGACGGCGCCGCGCGCGCCACGCTGGCCGCCGAGCAGCGCACGCGGGCGCGCAGCGAGTTCGAGATCCGGCAGATGCTGACGACGGTCGAGGCGCTCTACGGCGAGGTGCTGGGGCTGTAGTAGTATGGCTCGGATGCGGATCCTGATCACCGGGATCACCGGGTTTGTCGGCAGTCATCTCGCGGAGTTCGCGCTCGATCGGGGCGCGCAGGTCGTGGGCGCGCTGCGCTGGCGCAGCAGCCTCGAGCACATCGAGCACATTCGCGAACGAATCACTCTCATCCAGTCAGAGCTGCGCGAGCTGTCCTCGGCGCGGGAGCTCATCGAGCGGGCGAATCCCGATTACATCGTTCATCTCGCCGCGCAGTCGTTCGTCGGCGCGTCGTGGCAGACGCCGGCGGAGACGCTGCTGACCAATGCGATCAGCCAGGTGAACCTCTTCGAGGCGATTCGCCAGCTCGGCTCGCAGGCGCGCTTCCTCGTCATCGGTTCCAGCGAAGAATACGGGCTCGTGTATCCCGATGAGCTGCCGATCACGGAAACGAATCCGCTGCGGCCGCTCTCGCCGTACGGCGTCAGCAAGGTCACGCAGGACCTCATGGGCTTTCAGTACTGGAAGAGCTACGGCCTCGATATCGTGCGCGCGCGCGCGTTCAACCATTCGGGGCCGCGTCGAGGCGCGGACTTCTCGACGTCGAACTTCGCGCGTCAGATCACCGAAATCGAAGCCGGTCTGCGTGAGCCCGTCGTGGAGGTCGGCGATCTCAAGCCGTGTCGCGACTTTTCCGATGTTCGCGATATCGTGCGTGGCTACTGGGATCTGCTCGAGCGGGGAACGGCGGGCGACGTCTACAATCTGTGCGCCGGCGTCGACTGGTCCATCGAGCGCATGCTGAACTTTCTCCTCTCGCAGTCGACGGTGCGCGGCATCGAGGTGCGTCCGGATCCCGCGCGGTTTCGTCCGTCGGACATCCCCGTGTTGCGTGGCAGCTACGAGAAGATCGAGCGCGCAGTGGGCTGGCGGCCGCGGATCCAGCTCGAGCAGACGCTCGGCGATGTTCTCGAGTATTGGCGACAACGTATCCGGCCGCGCGCGCAGTAGGCGACGGCGTGCGCGGCGCGCCGGAGCGGCCGCGCGTGGCGCTCGTCCATGACTGGCTCACCGGCATGCGCGGAGGCGAGCGCTGCCTCGAAGTCTTCTGCGAGCTGTTCCCCGAGGCGCCGCTCTATACGCTCGTGCACGTGCCCGGCAGCGTGTCGGCCGTCATCGAGCGCCGACGCATCGTCACCTCGTTCGTGCAGCGCCTTCCGCGCGCGGCGTCGCACTACCGACGCTATCTGCCGCTCTTTCCGGCCGCGGTGCGCGGCTTCGACCTCGCCGGCTACGATCTCGTGATCTCGCTCAGCCACTGCGCGGCGAAGGCCGTGCGCCGGCCGGCGGGCGCGCTCCATCTGTCGTACTGCTTCAGCCCCATGCGCTACGTCTGGGATCTCTACGACGATTATTTCGGGGCGCGGGCGAGCGTGGCGGTTCGCGCGCTGATGCCGCCGATCGCCGCCGCGCTGCGGGCGTGGGACCGCCGCACCGACGGCGTCGACGCGTTCGTCGCGATCTCCCAGCACATCGCCGATCGCATCCGGCGTGTCTATGGACGTAGCGCCGACGTCATCTACCCGCCCGTGGACACCGCGCGGTTCCGCCCGGTCGCGCGGCCCGACGATTTCTACCTCGTGGTGGCGGCGCTGGTGCCCTACAAGCGGATCGATCTGGCGGTGGCCGCCGCCAACCGACTGCGCCGCCGCCTGCTCGTCGTCGGCTCCGGCCCGGAAGCCCGCCGGCTCCGCGCGCTCGCGGGGCCGACGGTCGAATTCGTCGGCTGGCGCCCCGATGCCGAGGTGGCCGATCTGTACGCGCGCTGCCGCGCCGTGCTCTTTCCCGCCGTGGAGGACTACGGCATCGTGCCGCTGGAGGCGGCCGCGGCCGGACGGCCGACCATCGCGCTGGCGCGCGGCGGAGCGCTCGAGACGATGATCGGCCTGGGGCGCGCGGAAGCCCCGCCGACCGCGCTGTTCTTCGAGGACCAGACCGAGGCTGCGATGACGAAGGCGATCCTGGACTTTGAAGCCGCCGAGCATCGCTTCGACCCGGCAGCCCTTCGGGCGCGCGCCGCCGAGTTCGACACCGCGATGTTCCGCCGGCGCGTGCGCGAGTATCTCGACGGCCGCTGGGGCGAATTCCAGGCGCGACGCGCATGCTGAAAGCTAACGCGCGCCTGTTCAAGCAGGTCACGCTGGCCGCGGACATCGCGGTGATCGCGGTGTGCTGGGTGCTCGCGTACTGGCTGCGCTTCTATGCCGGCATCTTGCCGCGCACCGACATTCCGCCGTTCAGCGACTATACGCTGCAGCTCGTGCCGATCCTCGTGGTGTGGACGTTCGCCTTCAAGGCATTCGACCTCTATCGCCCGCTGCGCCTGGGCTCGCATCTCAGCGAGTGGTGGGACATCACCAAGGCCTCGAGCCTCGGCGTGCTCGTGCTCGTCGCCATCATGAGCCTCGTGTTCCGCGGCTACGACTACTCGCGCGTGGTCATCGGCCTTTTCTGGGCGAGCTCGATCGTCGGCGCCACCATGTCCCGCGTGGTGTTTCGCGAGGCGCTGCGCGTGGCCCGACGCCGCGGCTACAACCTGCGCTATGCGGTGGTGGTGGGCGGCGGCGACGGTGCGGCCGAGGTGTTCCGCGTCCTGCGGCGACGGCCAGACGTCGGTGTTCGCGTGCTCGGCCGGCTCGGTGACAAGCCGGAGGACGGCGAGACGCGCTGGCTCGGCGCGCCCGAGGATATTCGGTCGGTGCTGGACAGCCACCAGGTCGACATCGTCATCATCGCGCTGCCCCACGCCGACTATCCGAGGATCGGCGCCATCCTCGACGGCATCGGCGACGACCCGGTGGCCATCCACTATGTGCCCGACGTCTTCAGCCTCGCCTCGCTGCGGGGCGGCATCGAAGAGTTCGAGACGCTGCCGATCATCCACCTGCGCGAGTCGCCGCTCTACGGCTGGAATCGCCTGCTCAAGCGCGTCTTCGACATCGTCGTCGGCGCCGCCGCGCTGGTCGTGCTGTCGCCGATCATGCTGGCCATCGCGGCCGGAATCAAACTGACCTCGCGCGGCCCGGTGCTCTATCGGCAGGAGCGGATGGGTCTCGACGGCCGCCGGTTTTCGATGCTCAAGTTCCGTTCGATGGTTCCGGACGCGGAAGCCGCGACCGGGCCGCGCTGGGCCGTGCCCGATGATCCGCGCCGTACCGGCTTCGGCGCCTTTCTGCGGCGCGTCAGCCTCGATGAGCTGCCGCAGCTCTTCAACGTCCTGCGCGGCGAAATGAGCCTCGTCGGCCCGCGCCCCGAGCGGCCGTCGTTCGTCGAGGATTTTCGGCGGCGCGTGCCGCGCTACATGCTGCGGCACAAGGTGAAGGCGGGCATCACCGGCTGGGCGCAGATCAACGGCTGGCGCGGCAATACGTCGATCGAGAAGCGCATCGAGTACGACCTCTATTACATCGAGCGCTGGTCGCTCGGCTTCGACATCAAGATCCTGCTGCAGACGGTCTGGCTCGGCTTCCACCACCGGAACGCATATTGACGCAGCGACGCGTCTCGCTGCGAGTCCGCGATGGTCTCGTCGTCGCGCTGGTCCTCGGCCTGGCCGCGTCGATCTCGCTGTCAGAAGTGTCGATCGTGGCGCTCGCCGCGTGTCTGGTCTGGATACGCCCACTCCGCTCATGGCGTGCGTGGCCGCTGCTGGCCCCCCTCGCAGCGTTCGCCGTGTGGTCGGTGATTGTTGCCCTCGTGTCGGCGGCGCCGTGGGAGAG
>DAIRVP010000091.1:0-21252 GCA_036802765.1 Candidatus Rokuibacteriota bacterium | reverse complement strand
TGCTCACGGCGAATACCGACGACGAACTCGCACGCGCCACATTCAGACGCGGTGCCTTCGATTACATCAGCAAGCCATTCAATATCGACCATCTGGTGCAAGTCGTGGAGACGGCATTGGCGTCATAGAGAAAGAACCGCGCGCTGGCTCGGAAGTATGGTGGCGGTGGGAGGAATTGAACCTCCGACACGGGGCTTATGAGACCCCTGCTCTGCCGCTGAGCTACACCGCCGGATCTCCATGAACGACCGGGCAGCACCGAAGTGTACCGCACGCCGCCGACGCACGACCAGCCTAGCGGCGGAAGACCTCGACGGCCTGCCGTCGCCGTGCCGCCGCGAGCGTAGAGTCGGACACCTCCGCCAGCAGGTCGTACAGGTGCTCGGCCGCGAGGGCCGGCGGAATCAGCACGTAGTGCGCGCCCTCGGCATAGAGCGCGGACGCCTCGGCAAGCGTATCGCCGGTGACGATGATGCGCGCCTTTGGCGCCAGCGAGCGCACGACACGGAAGAGCATGAGATTCGTCGTCCCGCGCAGGTACGAGTCGGGGACGCTCGAGACCACCACCGACGCGTGCTCGATACCGGCCATACGTAGCGTCTCGGGATGCGAGACGTCGCCGTACACGCACTCCACGCCATCGGCCTGCAGGCGCTCAAGCGTTTCAGGGTTGAAGTCGATGGCGAGGATCCGCCCTTTCATGCCGGAACGCGCGCGGCCGAGTCGCTCGAGGAACGCCAGCCCTTCGCGTGAGCAGCCGAGCAGGAATATGTCCTGACGGCGTGCCGTCGGCGCGGGCGGTGGGCGCCGACGTCGGCCCATGAGCTGAGGCAGACCCGTGCGCGCCACCGCTCGCCCGAGCGCGGAGGCGACCGCGTGGTTGTGCAGAATGCTGTACGTGGAAAGCACCGCGGTGACGAGCAGCGTGTACAGCACGACGGCGCTGACCTCGGCGCTCACGTGGCCATAGGCGGCGCCCACGCCGAGGATGACGAGAGAGAACTCGCTGACCTGCGCGAGGTTGATCGAGACGACGGTCGCCGTTCGGACGTCGAGCCGAAGCAGCGCGCTCAGCGGGAAGATGACGGCGAACCGCGTGAGGATCACGAGGAGCGCCGCCACACCGGCGAGCCACAGGGTGTCGCGGGACGGCGCCGGCATCCTCAGCCCGAGCGTGACGAAGAACAGCGTCACGAAGAAATCGCGGACGCCCGAGAGCCGTGCGACCACTTCCATGCCATAGGGCAAGGCCGCAAGCACGAGCCCGGCGAGCAGCGCGCCCATCTCGAAGGACAGGCCGATCCAGCCCGCCACGCCGGCGACCAGAAAGCACCACGCGATGGACGTGATGAGCACCAGCTCGTACGAGGTGGCGATGGCGCGGAACAGCGTCGGCAGCACCGAACGTGAAAGCAACGCGGCGGTCGCGACGAGCAGCGCTCCCGCTCCGAGCGAGCCGAGGAGCGGCCCGGCACCGAGGCGATCGAGGTTGGGCTGGACAGCCATGAAGGCAATCGCCCACAGATCCTGGAAGATCAGCACCCCGAGCGTCAGCCGCCCCGCGAGCGTCGCGATCTCGAGCTTGTCGTAAATGAGCTTCACCACGATGAGCGTGGAAGACAGGGCGAGCGCCACCGCGATGTAGAGACCGTCCAGGCGGCCGCCGAAGGGCGCTACGGGCCCGCTGAGCGCGTACCATGTGAGCCCGGCACAGAGCGGGAACTGCAAGATTCCGAGCACGAGAATCGTACGGCCTGCCTGCAGCACGCGCGGGACGTCGATCTCGAGGCCGATGATGAACAGCAGGAAGATCAGCCCGATCTCGGAGATGACTTCGATGCTCGCCTCGTCGCTGACGATGCCGAGGCCCAGATGACGGCCTAGGACCACGCCGCCCGCGATATAGCCGAGAATCAGTGGCTGGCGTAGCGTACGCGCGACAAGTGCAAGAGCCGCGGCCGCGACGACGCTGACGGCGATGGCCGCAAGGAGGTCGTGGCCCATGTCTGCGCCGCCATTAAATCATGCCGGCGCTGTGCGAAGAACGCTTTGCTATAATCCGCACGGGCAATCCGAAGTCGCGGTTTTCGGCTACTCAAGAGCACGGCTCGGAGGACTCTTCAATGCAGTTCCGGCGACACCCCTGGCACGACGACCCAACGCTTCGTCACGAGGAACTCGAGGACGAAGACGACGACGAAGACGAGGACGACCTCGACAAGGACGAGGACGACGAGGAGGATGAGGACGACGAGGACGTCGACAACGAGTTCGAGGATGACGAGGACGACGAAGACTTCGACGAAGACGATGACGGTTTCGACGCCGATGCCGACGACGAAGATGAAGACGAGGACGAGGACCTCGAGGAGGACGACCTAGAGGACGACGATCTCGACGACGACGAAGACGACGACAAGGATGAGGACGACGACGAAGAGTAGTCCCACAATCCGCATCCCAGGGGAGGCGGGCCCATGTCGCTAGCCAGCGGTGAAGGGCTGCAGTTCCTGCTCAGGTGGTTGCACTTCCTGGCCGGTATCACGTGGATCGGCATGCTGTATTACTTCAACTTCGTGCAGACGCCGTTCTTCGCGACCGCTGAGCCGCAGGTCCGCTCCGGCATGATCGTGGGGAGCCTCGTCGGCCGCGCCCTCTGGTGGTTCCGCTGGGGCGCGATGTTCACGTTCATCACGGGCTGGCTCATCATCCTGCACGTGATGTTCGCGCGCTACGGCGGCGTTCGTGAGTTCTTCGCCACCGCCTACGGCTGGAAGATTTTCTTCGGCGGCATGCTAGGCAGCCTGATGTGGTTCAACGTCTGGTTCGTCATCTGGCCCGCGCAACAGGTCATCATCGCCTCGGCCACGCAGGTGTCGAAGGGTGGGCAGGCCATTGCCGAAGCGGCTGCGCGCGGCCAGCGGGCAGGATTCGCCTCGCGCACGAACACGTTGCTGTCGATTCCGATGCTCTTCTTCATGGGCGCTGCCAGTCACCTGACGATGGCCGAGCCTACCGGCCGCGGAGCGAAGATCGGGGCACTGATCCTGCTCCTGGTCGTCATGGCGGCCGCGGAATACAACGCGATGGTTGGCACTGCCGGCGCGGGCAAGAAGATGCTGAGCACGCTGAACGGGACGTTCTGGGGCGGATTCATCACGACCGCGATCCTCTACTTCGGCCTCGCGATCCTGATGCACTAGTCGCCGGACCCGGTGTCAGCCCTCACGCGGATGAGGGGGTTTGGGGGAAGCGGTACGGGTCCCCCAACTTGATTGAGGGTTTGGGGGAAGCCGTAGGGGTCCCCCAATTTCAATGGGGCAGCCGCGCGGCTGCCCCAGCCTCACTACTTCACTTCAGGTATGCGGCGAGCGCGGGGATTTCCGGCGCGAGCGCCGTCTGCGCAGGCATGACGCTCGTAGGTCGCTTGGGCTTGTAGCCCGGCGGGTATGCTGCGCGCAGGATGCGGGCCTCGAGTAGTTCGCGTGGCGATCCCTTCACCGGTGGGCCGACGGGACCCGACTGGGAGGGATCGACCGCATGGCACTGCGTGCATTGCGAGAGATAGACCTGCCGTCCACGCTGAGCGAGCGGATCGTCGGACGATTCGGAGCAGCCGCCGAGCAGTACCGCAGCGATGAAGACAGCCGCGACGCGCAACCTCATCGGCCGCTGAGATTACTACACCGACCAGATTGGGGGGCCCGTGCCGCTTTCCCCGGGGACCCCTACGGCTTCCCCCAAACCCCCAACCAAGTTGGGGGGACCCGTACCGCTTCCCCCCAAACCACTTCCTTCTGATCGGGGGACCCCTACGGCTTCCCCCAAACCCTCAATCAAGTTGGGGGACCCGTACCGCTTCCCCCCAAACCCCCCTCATTTAGGCGAGTGAGGACACCGAGCTGTTTACTGGGTCGCGGCGACGGGGCGCAGCCGCGCGCGCGCAGCGTCGAAATCGATCACGCGGGCCGGCCGGGTCTGGCGCGGGCGCCGCTCGATGATCTCCGCCTGTCCGTGCAGCAGCGCGAGCGCCTCATCCTCGGCGAACAGAGGCGTCGGCGCAGGCCTGAGCGCGAGCCGAATACCGGCGACCGCGAAGCGCAGGCGCCACCAGGTGCGGGTCAGACGCGCCCACCGGGAGGGCGTCGGTACGGGTTCCGGCAGCGTCGCGGCCGGCAGATACACCACATTCGAGGAGCTCATCGAGTTCGCCGCGGCGACCGAATCTCTCACGCCAACCCCCGCTCTTCCATGAGCGCCGTCACCTGTCGGTACGCGCCCGTCAATGCCTCATCGAACGATGCCTCAAGGCGATACGCGGCCATCGCGGCCGACACCCGCTCACGGTCGGAGTCCGCCTCGGCCGACCGTGCCCGTGTCTCTGCGGCTCGGGCCGCAAGGACGGCGCCCGCACCCGCCAGGGAGAAGATCGACCCCACGATCTTCGGCTCGCCCGATTCGGGTTGGGCCGTGGGCGCCGCCAGCGTCACAGGCTTCCGTCGAGCCGGAGCCTCGACGCGGCTTGCCAACACGATATTGGGCTGCCACAGGATGACGTCAGAAGAGGGTGTCTTCACTCGGGATTGGTCGGCGGGGCGTCGTGTCTTCCTCATCACGCCGCATTGTCATGGCAACGCCAGTGCCATGCCTGCAGCCCCGTAACTACCTGTCACCACAAGGCGAGTAGAACATTCCGCCTCGCGCACCCAGGAGGATCTCCGTGGTGGGCCGGAAGAACTCCTAGGAGCGCTTCTCGACGTTGTAATCGCGGATCTTCTTGTTCAGGGTCTTGACGTCCACGTCCAGCACGCGCGCGGCTCGTGCCTTGTTCCACCCGGTCGCGTTCAGGACCCGCTCGACGTGACGCCGCTCGACATCCGCGAGCGGCACCAGCACCGGATCAGACTCGCTCTCGGCAACCGCGGACGGCCGAGCGCGCGACAGCTCTGGCGGCAGATCAGCAGCGTGCACGTCGGAACCCTCGTGCAGGATCTGCATTCGCTCGACGAGGTTACGAAGCTCGCGGATGTTGCCGGGCCAGTCGTAGGCCATGAGCCGGTCGATGGCGTCCTTCGCGAACGCCAGCGGTTTGCGCGCGCCGACGTTGGCGGCGAGAAAGTGCTGGACCAGCAACGGCACGTCCTCACGCCGCTGCCGCAGCGCGGGCACGTCGACGACCACGGTGGACACGCGATAGAAGAGGTCCCAGCGGAACCGCCCTTCAGTCGCCTCCCGCGAGAGGTCCTTCGCCGTGGCGGCGACGATGCGCACGTCGACGTGGAAGGCGCGCTCCTCGCCGACGCGTCGTACCTCTCCCGAATCCAGCGTGCGGAGCAGGCGCACCTGCATGGCCGCCGACATCTCGCCGATCTCGTCCATGAACAGCGTGCCGCCGTTGGCCGCTTCGAACAGGCCGACGCGAGACGTCACCGCGCCGCTGAACGCGCCCTTGCGGTGGCCGAACAGCTCGGTCTCGAGCAGCGTGTCGGGCAGGGCCCCGCAGTTGATCGACACGAACGGACGGCTCGCGCGCTTGCTGCGGAGGTGGATGGTGCGAGCCACCAGCTCCTTGCCGGTCCCGCTCTCGCCCTGGATGAGCACCGGACTGTCGGTGCCCGCGACGCGGCCGATCACGCCGAGCACTTCACCGATCGCGGGGCTCTCGCCGATGATGGTCGGCAGTCCGTCGCGCCGCGTGATGACCTCGCGCAGCGCGGAGTTCTCCCGGCGCAGAGCCTTCTTTTCGGCGGCCTTGGCGACGACTTCGAGGAGCTCCGCGTTCTTCCACGGCTTCGTGATGAAGTCGTACGCGCCGAGCCGCATGGCCTCGACGGCCGTCTCGACGTCGGCGTGGCCGGTGAGCACGATCAATTCGGCATCGATGTCGGCGTCGCGGGCCCAGCGCAAGATTTCCAGCCCGGAGTGATCGGGCAGCTGGACGTCGACGAGGGCGACGTCGAATTCTTCGCGCGCCAGATGCGCCATCGCGTCGCCGCCGGACGCCGCATCCACGACCGTGAATGGCGAGCGCGAGAGCACAGCGACCAGCAGACTCCGAACGTTGGTGTCGTCATCGACGACGAGCACGTGGATTCCGTCCGGCATCTGGACGCCATCATAGCACCTCCAGTACACTACCCACCTCAGGAGGACCGCTCGAATGTCGCAACCCCCGGCTCTCCGCATCGAGGGAGCCCGGCAGAACAACCTCAAAAACGTCTCCGTCGAGATCCCCCACGATCGGCTCACCGTGGTCACCGGTGTCTCCGGCTCCGGCAAGTCGTCGCTCGCGTTCGACACGCTGTTCGCCGAGGGGCAGTGGCGCTACATCGAGTCGCTGTCGACGTACGCGCGGATGTTTCTCGAGCGTATCGACCGACCCGACGTCGACCGCATCGAGCAGATCCGGCCCGCCGTCGCCCTCGAGCAGAAAAACCCGGTGCGTACCGCGCGCTCGACCGTCGGCACCGCGACGGAGATCTACGACTACCTGCGCCTGCTCTACGCGAAGGTCGGCCGCGTGTATTGCTCTGCGTGCGGCGCACCGGCCGCCACCCATTCGGCGGCCACCATCGCCGACGCGCTGCTCGCGGACCACGCCGGAGCGCGCGCGCTCGTCACCTTTCCGTTGCCGGTGCCCGCCGGCGCGCCGCCCGCGGAGATCTGGGCGGGCCTCACGCGTCGGGGCTTTGCCCGCATCCGCCTCGGCGGCGAGATCGTGGATCTCTCGGCGCCGCCCCCCGCGACGTTGACCGCGCCCGAGGTGGAAGTCGTCCTCGATCGCGTCGTGCTGAGCCGCGACGGCCGCGCGCGTCTCGTGGATTCACTCGAGACGGCGCTGCGCGAAGGCGGCGGCCGCGTGACCGTCGACGTCGTGGGCGCCACGCGGCGGGACTTCACCGAGGAGTTCCGTTGTGCGGCGTGCGGTGTCGCGCTGGAGCGCCCACAGCCGCTTCTGTTCTCCTTCAATCACCCGCTGGGCGCGTGCGCGGAGTGCAAAGGCTTCGGCAACGTTCTGCGATACGACGAGTCGCTCGTCGTGCCCGACCGCACGCGCAGTCTCGGTGCGGGCGCCGTCGAGCCGTGGACGCATCCGTCCGGCAAGTGGTACCAGCGCGAGCTGGTCAAAGCCGCGCGGCGCGCCGGCGTCGATCTCGAGGTGCCCTGGGAGCAGCTCGGCGAGCGCGAGCGGAGGCTCGTCTACGAAGGAGACGGCAAGTTCCCCGGCATCAACGGGTTCTTCGAAGAGATCGAGTCGTACCGCTACAAGCTCCACGTCCGCGTGTTCCTGTCGCGCTATCGCACGCAATCGCCGTGTCCCGTCTGTGCCGGCGCGCGGCTCAAGCCTGCCGCGCTGGCCGTGAAGGTCGCCGGCCTGACGATCGCGCAGTTCACCGCGCTGACGATCGAGCGCGCGACGGCCACGCTCGACTCGCTCGAGCTGACGGCGTGGGAGGCGGCGGTGGGCCGTGAGATCCTCCGTCAGCTCTCGGCCAAGCTGACGTTCCTGCTGCGCGTCGGTCTCGGCTATGTCACGCTGGGTCGGCAGACGCGGACGCTGTCCGGCGGCGAGGCGCAACGAATCAATCTCGCGAACCAGCTCGGCTCGCAGCTCGTCGGAACGCTGTACGTCCTCGACGAGCCCTCCATCGGTCTGCACGCGCGTGATACGGCGCGCCTCGCCGACCTCTGCCGCGAGCTCGCGTCGGCCGGCAACACGGTGGTCGTGGTCGAGCACGACCGCGCGTTCATCGAGGCGGCCGACCACGTCATCGAGCTCGGCCCGGGTTCGGGCGAGCGCGGCGGCGAGATCGTCTTCAGCGGCTCGCAGGACGAATTCCGCAAGACCACGCGCTCCCTGACGGCGCGCTACCTGACCGGGCGCGAGTCGATCCCGCCCCCGCTCACCCGCCGGGCGGGCCGTCGGCAGCTCGTCCTCACCGGCGCGCGCGAGCACAATCTCAAGGACGTCACGCTTCGTCTGCCGCTCGGGACGCTGACGGTCATCACCGGCGTTTCGGGCTCCGGCAAGTCCACGCTCGTGCACGACACGCTCTATCGCGCGGTCGCACGTGCGTTCAAGACCGAGTTCCTCACGCCGGGCGCGTACACGGCCGTGACGGGCATCGAATACCTCAAGGGCGTACGACTGATCGATCAGGAGCCGATCGGACGGACACCGCGCAGCAATCCCGTCACCTACGTGAAAGCCTTCGACGAGATCCGCAAGCTCTACGCCGCGCTGCCGCGCGCCAAAACGCTCGGGCTCGGCGCCGGCGCGTTCTCCTTCAACGTTCCTGGCGGGCGCTGCGAATCGTGTCAGGGCGACGGCTTTCAGAAGCTCGAGATGTATTTCTTCGAGGATGTGTACGTGTCGTGCCAGGAGTGCGAGGGCCGCCGCTATCGCGCAGACGTCTTGGGCGTCAAGCATCGCGGCAAGTCCATCGGTGACGTGCTCGCGCTCACGATCGACGAGGCCGTCGACTTCTTCGCCGCGCAGCCCGCGCTCGCCCGGCGGCTACGCGTGCTTCAGGACGTCGGCCTCGGCTACTTGCGGCTCGGACAGCCCGCCACCACGCTCTCCGGCGGCGAGGCGCAGCGGCTGAAGATCGCCGCCGAGCTGGCGGCACGCGCGACCGGCGAGATGCTCTACGTGCTCGATGAGCCGACCACGGGTCTGCATCTCGACGACGTCAAAAAGCTGCTGCAGGTCCTACACCGCCTCGTGGACGCCGGCAACACGGTCGTCCTCGTCGAGCATCATCTCGACGTCGTCCGCGCTGCCGATTGGGTTGTGGACCTCGGTCCCGAGGGCGGCGAAGAAGGGGGAGAGATCGTGGCCGAAGGGCCGCCCGAAGCCATCGCGCAGACACCGGGGTCGTACACCGGCAAATTCCTCGCGGAGCTCCTGCCCAAGAACGGCGTGGCGAAGAACGGCCGGAAGTGAGCTTTTACGGCTGGCGAATCGTCGCCGCCGCCTTCGTCATCCTCTTCACCGCGTACGGCGCGCAGTACTGCTTCGGCGTGTTCTTCGCCGCCCTTCTCGACGAGTTCCGGTGGAGCCGCGCCGGCCTGGCGGGCGTGTTTTCGCTCTACGCCTTCGGCTACTGCGTCGTCGGATTTCCGGCGGGCCGCCTGACCGACCGTTGGGGGCCCCGCGTCGTCGTGACCACGGGCGCCGTCTTCCTCGGCGCAGCACTCGCTGGGATGGCATTGGTCCACCACCTATGGGAACCGTACGTCATCTATGGGGTGATCGGCGCGCTCGGCATGGGCACCGCGTATGTGCCGTGCCACAGCACCGTGGTGAAGTGGTTCGCGCGGCGGCGGGGTCTGGCGGTCGGCATCGCCTCCACCGGCGCCTCGCTCGGCACGTTCGCGCTTCCGCCGCTCGCTCACCGTGTGGTCACTGCGATAGGCTGGCGTCGGGCCTACCTCGTGCTCGGCGTCGGCGTATTCGTGGCCCTGGCCCTTGCCGCCGCCGTCATGCGGCGCGACCCACGGTCGATGGGCCTCTGGCCGGATGGAGACGATGCCCCGACTGGGGCGTCGCGCGCATCGACCGCCGCCGCATGGACCCTAGGGGACGCGATGCGCACGCGGGCCTTCTGGCTCATCGCGGCAGCCTTCACCGCCACCTGGTTGGCCGTCTTCATTCCCCTCGTCCACCTGGTGCCATTCGCCCGGGACCTTGGGTACGACGCCCGTACGGGCGCCTGGCTTGTGAGCGCACTGGGGGCCGGCGCCGTGGGCGGGCGACTCGTCATGGGCGCCGTCTCCGACCGGACGGGCCGGCGGCCAGCGATCGTCGCCGCCATGCTCCTGCAGGCCGTGGCGTTCGTCGCGTTCGCCACCGTGCAGGGGCTGCACCCGCTCCTCGCCACGGCGGTCGCGTTCGGCTTTTCCTATGGGACGATTTCGGCCCTGTTTGCGGCCATCGTCGGTGACCTGTTCGGCGCCGAGCAGGCCGGCTCGCTCGTGGGTTTCCTCTTTGCCGTCGCGGGGACGCTCGCGGCGTGGGGCCCCGTCGCGGCCGGCCTCGTGTACGACACCACCGGAAGCTACCGTCTGATCTTTCAGGTCGCCGCCGCCGCGAACGTCCTAGCCGCCATCCTGGTCGCGCTTGCGCGCGGGCCGGTGATGCAGGTAAAGTTCAACCGTCGCTGACACTTCGGCGGAGTGGGAAAAAGTTTTCACGACTTGTTGCTGCGTTCTTAAACAACCTATACTTTCGTCCAACCAAGCAAGATTCGAGGAAGATCTACCCTTCGGATGAGAACGGATCTCCAGCTCTCGAACGGTCGCGCCAGCGGGCTCGTCGATGTACTCGATCGAGTTCTCGACAAGGGTTTGGTCGTGGCGGGCGACGTCAAGATCTCTCTCGCCGAAGTCGAGTTGCTCACGATTCGCATTCGGCTGATCGTGTGCTCCATCGACAAGGCGCAGCAGATCGGTCTCGACTGGTGGAAGTATGACGCTCACCTGGCCCCGAACCGCAATCGTTTGTCCGCCGAGAACGAGGAGTTGCGCCGCCAAGTGCGGTTGCTCGAGCGCAAGGTCGCGTCGCTCACGTCGCGTCGAGGTAACACACGACGCGATGGCGGTCGCGATGCCGACCGGCAAGGAGACTGATCGATGCCTGTAGAACGGACTAGCGGCGGCACAAGCCTCATCGACGTTCTCGACCGGGTGCTGGACAAAGGCATCGTCATCGATGCCTGGGTCCGCGTCTCGCTCGTGGGCATCGACCTCATCACGGTCGAAGCGCGAGTCGTGGTGGCGTCGATCGATACGTACCTCAAGTACTCCGAAGCGGTGGGCTCGGTCACACCGGCATCGCGGCCCGCGCTCGACGGCCGCGGCACCGACGCGGTGATCGCCGAGAACGCAGCGCTCCGCGCCCAGATCGCGGGCACGCGCCGCGAAACGACGACCGCGCGGAGACTGCGTAGGCCGTGAAGGCGCACGCCGCGGTGCGAACCGCGGCGCGGCGCCGAGCGAAGGTCGAGCCGTCCGACCGGCTGAAGTTAGCGGAGGCTCTCCTCGCCAGCGACGACGTCGCGACGTGCGCCCAACGCGCGTTGGACTGGCTTGGACGGACGGCGGGCGTCACGCGAGCGCTCTGCCTCGTGGGTGACGCCGACAACATCACGCTGCTCCGTCCGGTGGCCACCCTCGGCGTGCGCGGCCGCGCCGCGACATCGTTCGCCATCGATCTCGAGGCCGGACACGATCCGCTCGTCGCGGCGACCGTCGGCCTCGGCGTGAGCGTCTTCGGCAGCAATGGTCGGCCCGTGCCGAGCACGCCGTTGCAAGCGGGCCAACTGGTCGCCATGCCGCTGCACGGCCGTCATACGCTCGAGGAGTATCCGGTCGGCTTGCTGCTCGTGGCGCCTGCCGGCGACAGCGGCGAAACCGAGGCGCGCTGGGTCGCGAGCCTGCTGGGACCGCGGTTGACCTCGCTGCGCGCCGCGCAGCGTCGCGAAGACGGCGAACGGCGTAGTCTCCGCGAGCGCACGCTGCTCTACAGCATCATCAATGCTGTCACCGATCCCATCCTCTTGACGGATACCGAAGGGCGGATCACGGTCGCGAACGCGCGCGCGGAGGCGCTGCTGTCCGCGGGCGAGGACGAAAGCGAGGGCCGCCGCCGCGCCGTCGCGCTCAACAACATGCTCTTCTCGTCGGCGCTCACGCGGCGGGCCATCGAGGGCGCCGAGCCGTGGCGCCACGAGCTGCTGCTCGTCGATCCCGTGGACGGCTCCGATCTGCTGTTCGAGCTGCTCAGCACCGTCACCGTCGACCCGCGCGAGGGGACGGGCATCGTGTCGATCCTGCGCAACGTCACCGACCTCCGACGCGCGACGCAGGAGATCGAGGAGAACTATCGCAAGCTTCGCCTGGCCGAGACGGATGCGCGCGCCGAGCGGGATCGGCTGGATCTGATCATCGACTCGGTCGCCGACCCGATCCTGGTCACCGACCCCAACGCCAACATCGTCATGATGAACGCGCCCGCCGAGCGGCTCTTCACCGCCGATCTCGACGCAGGTGCGGAAGCGCGACTAACAGTACAGGCGAACGACGCTCACTTTTCCTCGTTCGTCTCCAACCTGTTCTTCGAGCCGGGCGCCATGCGGCGCAGCGGATCCATCGGGCTCGTCGACCCGCGCACCGGCGCGCCGCTGCCCGTGGAGGCGATTTCCGGCAAGATCGTGTCGGAGCACGGCGAGGTCACGGCCGTGGTCACGATCCTGCACGACCGCACGCAGGAGCTCGAGCGCGACCGCCTGTACGAGCAGCTCAAGCACGCGTCCAGTGAGCTGGAGCAGAAAGTTCGCGAGGCCACGGCCGAGCTGACTCGGCAGAACGAGCTGCTGCGCCGCTCGCACTTCGAGATCGAGCAGGCGTCGGCCGCGAAGTCGCAGTTCCTCGCCAACATGTCGCACGAGTTCCGCACTCCGCTGAACGCGATCCTCGGCTACACGAGCATGCTCCTCAAAGGCGTGACGGGCGAGCTGACGCCGCACCAGCGGCGCAACCTCGAGCGCGTGGACAGCAACGCGCACCACCTGCTGGCCATCATCAACGACATCCTCGACATCTCCCGCATCGAGGCCGGCAAGATGCCGTTGACGGTGAGCCGGTTCGACCTGAAGGACCTGGTGGCCGAAGTGCTCTCCGAGGTCGAGCCGATCATCTCGCGGTCGCGACTGGAGGTCACGAGCGAGCAGGCCGCGGACGTACCGCCGCTCAAGACGGACCGGCAAAAGATCAAGCAGATCGTCATCAATTTCCTGACGAATGCGATCAAATTCACGCCGCAGGGATCGGTCGAAGTGCGCACGGAGTATGTCGAGTCGCGAGACGAGATCGCCGTCTCCGTCGCCGACACAGGCATCGGCGTGTCGCCCGCGGACCGCGATCGGATCTTCGAAGACTTCCGCCAGGCCGACAACTCGCCGACACGCGAGTACACCGGCGCCGGCCTGGGGCTCGCGATCTGTCGACGGCTGGCCGGCATACTCGACGGCCGCATCACGCTCAACAGCGAGGTCGGCCGCGGATCGACGTTCACGCTGGTCGTTCCGCGTGAGGTCAGGCGCTCATGAAACAGCGCCGCCCGCAAGCGCCCCGGGACGCGGAACGTACGCCGCCGGCGCCGAAACCCGTGCTCGTGCTGATCGTGGACGACTTCGCCGACAACCGCGAGATGTACAGCCAGTTCCTGGAGTTCTCCGGCTTTCGCGTCGCAGAGGCGCAGAACGGCCACGAGGCGCTGGAGAAAGCATTCGCGCTGAGGCCCGATCTCATTGTCATGGACCTCTCGCTGCCCGGCCTGGACGGCTGGGAGGCGACGCGCCGCCTCAAGGCCGACGAGCGCACGCGGACGACACCCGTCATCGCGCTCACCGGCCACGCGCTCGCCGGCCACTCCAAGGGCGCGATGGACGCCGGCTGCGACGCATTCATCACGAAGCCATGTTTGCCCGAGCGGCTGCTGGAAGAGATCACCTCGATGCTGAAAGGCCGACCGGAGAGTCCGGAGAGAGGACGCTGACGATGCCGCCGAAGCCGAAATCCCCGCGCCGCACCACCCGGCCTGCCCGCAAGGCGGACAAGAACGACGGCGATAGCAACGGGGCCGCCGGGTCGCGCGTCATCCGAGAGACCCCGCCGCGCGCCGTCGCGCCCGCGGTCCCGAAGGCAGCCGCCAAGCCGGTCGAGAGCCGCGGCAAGTACGTCTATTGCGTCATCCGGTCCGAAGACCCGCTGCGCTTCGGCGCCATCGGCCTCGGCGCCGCACCCGCGGAGATCTCCACGGTCCACTACAAGGACATCGCCGCCGTCGTCTCGGACACCCCGCTCGAGGTCCTCGACGCCACGCGCGAGAACGTGCTGGCGCACGAGCGCGTGAACGAGGCCGTCATGCGGGACCACACGGTCATTCCGATGTCGTTCGGCACCGTGTTCAAGACGCGCGAGGACATCATCGAGCTGCTACGCGGCGCCTACAGCGCCTTCATCGACGTGCTGCTCAAGATGGAAGACAAGGTCGAGTTCGGCCTCAAGGTGCTCTGGGAGCGCGACGAGGTCGTCAAGCAGATCGAGCGTGAGGACGACGACGTGCGCCAGCTCAAGGGCGAGATCTCCTCGCAGAGCGGCCCCACGTACTTCGCGCGCGTGCAGTACGGCCGGCTCGTGGAGAGCGCGCTGCAGGCGCGCTCGGAGCGCTACGTCGGCGAGATCTTCGAAGCGCTGCGCGACGTCGCCGTCGCCTCGCGCGCCAACAAGCCGATCGGTGACAAGATGATCATGAACGCGGCGTTTCTCGTCTCCCGTGACCGCGAGCACGCGTTCGACGCGAAGGTGAAGGCCGTCGGCGCCAAGTACGCGCATCTGACCTTCCGCTACACCGGGCCGTGGCCCCCCTATAACTTCGTCAACATCCGGCTGAAGCTCGAGCGGGCGACACCCGGAGGGTAAACTGGTGGGCGTGGTCCCGCGCTCCTACGCGGTGGCGATTGTCGCGGTAGCCGGCGCAACCCTCGTCGTGGCCGGCCTGCGGTCCGTCGGGCCGAGCACAGGACCGGCGCTGTTCCTCGCGGCCGTCGTGATCACCGCGTGGTACGGCGGACGGCGTCCGGGACTCGTCGCCACGGCACTCTCGCTGGTCGTCTCCGAGCTCATTCTCGATCGCCCGTCACCGCCGCGTGCGGCGATCGTCGCCGGCGTCGGCGTGCTCATCGTGACGCTGCTGGCGCACGCGCGGGAAGCCCAGGAAGGGGCCGAAGCGCTGGCACGGACGCGCGAGGACCTGGTGCGTCAGGAGCAGGCGGCGCGCGCCGATGCCGAGACCGCCAGCCGATCGAAGGACGAATTTCTCGCCGTTCTTTCGCATGAGCTCCGCACACCACTGAACGCGCTCATGGGGTGGATCTGGTGGCTGCGCCGCGGCGCGCTCGACGCCGATCGTCAAGAGCGCGCGATGGAGACGATCGAGCGCAGCACGACGTCGCTCGCGCAGCTCGTCGAGGACGTCCTGGATCTGTCACGCATCATCACCGGCAAGCTGCGACTGTCGGTGCGCGACGTCGAGCCGGCGTCCGTGCTGAGCGCCGCCATCGAATCCGCGCGCGCCGCGGCCGCCGCCAAGTCGATCGCCCTCGGCGTCGTGATCGACCGCAGCGTCGCGGCCGTGCGGGCCGATCCCGAGCGACTCCAGCAGATCGTCGCCGGTCTTCTCTCGAATGCGATCAAGGTCACGCCGGAACAGGGCTGTGTGGATCTGGTCCTTCGGCGCGCAGACAGCGACCTCGTCATCGAAGTACGAGATTCCGGTCCGGGTCGGGTGCCGATGCCAGGCCTGGGGCTGTCCATCGTCCACCATCTCGTCGAGCTCCACGCGGGCACGATCCGCGCCGAGGGCGCCGGCGACAACGCCGGTGTGGTGGTCACGGTGACGCTGCCGCTCGGCGGCGCCAGACCCACGGCGCCGGCCGGCACGGCGGTATCGCGCGCGCCGCGCCTGGATCATCTCAACATCCTCGTGGTGGAAGACGACGTCGACGCGCGGCTGTGGCTCAAGGACAGCCTCGAAAGTCTCGGCGCCGTCATTTTGATCGCGACGTCCGTGCAAGAGGCGGTCGAAACGTTCGAGCGGCAGTCGCCGCACGTGCTCGTCTGCGACATTCGCCTGCCCGATGGCGATGGTTACGCGTTGCTGCAGCGTGTGCGGGGCGTCGACGCCGCTCGCGGACGACACACGCCAGCCATCGCCGTCACCGCCTATCCGCGCGTCGAGGACCGCGCGCGGGCGCTCGAGGCCGGCTTCGCGACGCACGTCTCCAAGCCGGTCGCGCCGGACCATCTCGCGTCCGTCATCGCCGCGGTCGCGGGTCGCGGAGCATCGACGTCGTGATCATCATTGACACGCTCCTGGTGGGCGGCCTGAAGTTCGTGTTGAGCAAGATTGCCGCTGCCGTCGACAGCCAGCTCAACGACGACAGCGTCCTGCGCGAGGAGCTGCTGGCCGCGCAGATGCGCCTGGAGCTCGGCGAGATCTCGGACAAGGAGTTCGCCGCCATCGAGACCGATCTGCTCGCACGCCTGCGCGAGATCCGCGAGCGCCAGCTCGGGACGACGCCGACGGCGGGTGAGATGCGGATCACGGGCATCGAGGCGCGATTCGACGACGGTTCGGGCGACTCCGACGCCGAGGACGCCACCGCCGAGCGGTGACGCCGGCGGCGGTATTCCGCTTCTTCGGCGGCAAGGGCGGCGTCGGCAAGACCACGGCCGCCGCCGCGGCGGCGCTGACGGCGGCCGAGCGCGGGCACCGCGTGCTGCTCGTCTCCACGGACCCGGCCCACTCGCTCGGCGACGCCCTCGCACGCCGCCTCTCCGCGCGCCCTGCGCGCGTCCCCACGCGCCGCGGCGCGCTCGGCGCCGTCGAGCTGGATGCGGACCGCGCGCTCGAACGCTGGCTGGCTGCGCGCCGCCGCCCGCTGCGCATGATCGCCGCGCGGGGCACGTACCTCGACGAAGACGACATCGATCGGCTGCTCGCGCTGTCGCTGCCCGGGGTCGACGAGCTGATCGGGCTCGTCGAGCTTCACCGACTGGCAACCGCGTCGCCGCGTGAGGACGTCGTGATCGACACCGCCCCGACGGGCCACACGCTCCGCCTGCTCGCGATGCCGGAAACGCTCGCCCGGATCGCGGGCGTGCTCGCCGACATGCTGGCCAAGCATCAATTCCTCGGGGAAAGCCTGGCCGGCGCGCATCGACGGGACGCCGCCGATGCGCTCGTCGCCGAGATCGAACGCGAAGCGCGCGCGCTGCACGAGCTCTTGCGCGATCCCGCGCGCTGCCGGTTCACGTGGGTGTTGCTGCCCGAGCCGCTCGCGCTGGAGGAAGCGCGCGACGGAATCCGGGCGCTCGAGGAGGCTGGCATCGCCGTCGACGAGATCGTGGTCAACCGCGTCACTCCCGTCGGCCGCCGCTGCGCGTTGTGCTCGGCGCGGGCCGCCGCCGAGCAGCAGATCATCGCGCGCCTGCCTTCCCTTTTCCCGCGGCGGCGCGTGTCGATGCTTCCCGCGCTGAGTCGTGAGCCGCGCGGGGCGGCGACGCTGCGGCGCGCGGGCGCGGCCCTCGCGCGTCGCGCAACGCGCGTTGCGACGCGGACACCCGCCGCGCCGACGTCGCGCCGCGCCCCGCACGCCGTCGCAAGCGCGATACCTCGGAGGGAGGCGCCGGCGTGGCTCGACGAGCTCGCACCGCCGGGGGTGCGGGTGCTCGCCTTCGCCGGCAAGGGCGGCGTGGGAAAAACCTCGGCGGCGGCCGCCGTCGCCGAGGCGCTGGTCGAGCGCCGACCGGGAACGCGCGTTCTCGCGCTGTCGACGGATCCTGCGCACTCGCTCGGCGACGCGCTCGGCGTCACGCTCGGCGATGACGAGCGTCCGGTGCCCGGCGTTCCCGGGCTCTTCGCGCGCGAGCTGGACGCCGCGGCGGCGTTCGCGGTGCGGCGCGAGCGCTACCGCACCTCTGTCGACGAGGTGTTCGACGCGCTGCTGCGCGGCTCGCGCTTCGACGTCGCGTATGACCGCGACGTCGTGCGTGAGCTCATCGATCTGGCCCCGCCGGGTCTGGACGAGCTGTTCGGTGTCCTCTCGCTCGTCGAAGCCGTGCTGGGACGCGAGCGTCGGGCGTACGACGTCGTGATCCTCGATACGGCGCCGACGGGGCATGCGCTCCGGCTGCTCGCTATGCCAGACGCGGCGCTCGAGTGGGTCCACGCACTGCTCGCGATTCTGCTGAAATACCGGGCCGTGATCGGTCTCGGCGAGCTGGCGTCCGACCTGCTCGATGTCGCGCGCGATCTGCGCGAGCTGGCGGCACTGCTCCGCGACCCCGCGCGGACGCGGGTGGTCGCCGTCACCCGCCCCGCCGCGCTGCCCCGGCTCGAGACGGTACGCTTGGTCCGAGGGCTGCGCCGGCTCGGCATCACCATGGGCGCCGTGCTCGTCAACGCGGTCACTCCGGTGGGCTGCGCGCGCTGTCGCCGCGCCGCCGCCGTCGAGGCACGCGAGATCGCCGCGCTCGCCCTCGCCGTTCGCTCGGCCGCCGGGCGGCGGTACGCTATGATCTCGGCTCCCATCGAGGCTGTTCCGCCGTGCGGGATCGCGGGCCTCGGACGCTGGCTTCGGAGGTGGCGGTGGCACGAGCAGCACGGATGAGCGACGGCAACGAGACGGCGACATATGTGTACTGCCTCGTGCAGCGGCGCGGGGCGCCGGTGCTGACGCGAGCGCCTCGCGGCCTACCCGGGACGGGACGCGTGCGTGCGCTCGACGCGGGCGATGGGCTCTGGCTCGTCGTCGGCGACGCGCCATTGGCGCGCTACGGCGGGGCGCCGCTGGAGGCACGCCTGCGCGATCTCGAATGGGTGGCGTCCTGTGCGGCCGCGCACGAAGCGGTCGTGGAATTCGCCGCGCGGTCGGCCACGACGATCCCGCTGAAGCTGTTCACTCTCTTCAACACCGACGAGCGCGCCGTCGAGCACATCCGACGCATGCGTCACGCCGTCGACCGTGTCGTTGGGCGCGTGGCCGGGCGCCAGGAATGGGGCGTGCGCGTGCATCTGGACGAGGTCAAAGCGCGACGACAACGCCTCGCCAGCGCGCGCCGCGCGACCGCCGGCGTGAGCACCGGGACACGCTTTCTCGTCCTGAAGAAGGAGCAGCAGCAGGCGATTCGCGAAGCGCTCGCGCGCGGTCGGGAGGATGTGGAGGCGGCGTTCGAGTCGCTGGCCGGCGTCGCGGACGACGCGCGGCGCCGGCCGCCGGATTCCGTCGAAGGGGCCGCGCGCCTCGTGCTGGACGCCGCCTTCCTGCTGGCGCCGACACGTCTCACGCGCTTCAAGAAGGCGGCGCGCGCGACGGCGACGCGGCTCGCGCGTCACGGGTACGAGCTCACGCTATCCGGCCCGTGGCCGCCGTACAACTTCGTCGGGGATGTCCGGTGAGGCCACGGTCCCTCACGCGCAACGACGCGCGAGCGATCTTCGCCACCGGCGACAGCTCGCTGCTGGACGTCATCGACAATCTATTGACCAAGGGCGTCGTCGTCTCCGGCGATGTGGTGCTGGGCCTGGCCGGCGTCGACCTGGTCTACGCGCGGTTGTCGCTGTTGTTGTGCGCGGCGGACCGGCTCGACAATCCGGACGAGCCGGACGGCAAATGAGCGAGGTGTACGTGTACGCGCTGCTCGGCGACGCGCCGGCCCCGGACGCCGGCGCGGGATTGCGCGAAGAGCCGTTGCGCCTCGTGCGCGTCGGTGATCTGCTCGCCGCCGTCGGAGAGATGTCAGAGCCGCCGGCGGTGAGCGAGGCCACGTTGCGGGCGCACGATGCAGTCGTTCGTCGGCTTGCCGATGGCGTCGACGCCATCCTGCCGGTGCGTTTCGGCGCGGTGCTGTCGGAGTCGAGCCTGGCGGACGTGCTGCACGCGCGCGCGCGCGAGCTGAGTGAGGCGCTGGCCCTGGTGGCCGGACGCCAGCAGATGACGCTCCGCGTGCTCGGCGACGCGGCCGCGAGCGTCGCCCCCGTCGCAGACGCGGCCAGTGATGCCGATGCCGGTCCGGGGGCGCGTTATCTCGCGACGCGGCGCGCGGCGTGGCGACGAGCCCGCGAAGTGCCCGAGCTCGCGCCGCTGCGCCCGGCGCTCGAGGGGCTGACGAGGGCGGAACGGGTGACGCGGCACGACACTGCGCCGCTCCTCGCCAGCGTGTATCACCTCATCGATCGTGGCGCCGCCCCCGCCTATCGGACTGCTATCGAGCGCTTCGTCTCGACCGACGTCCGCGTGGTCGCGACCGGGCCATGGCCGCCCTACGCGTTTGCGCCGGAGGCCTTGGGATGACGTCGCCGAAGCCGCGAGACGGCCGACGTGAATCGTCGCTGCACGTGCGCGAGCTCGAGTCGCTCCGCGCGGAGCTGGAGCGGCGAGTCGGCGAGCTGTCGCCGCCGCGCTGGAACGCGGATCCCGAGGACGTGCAGCGCTCGGTGGCGCGCCTCGTTCTCACGCTCGTAGAATTCTTGCGGCAGCTGATGGAGCGGCAGGCGATTCGCCGAATGGAGGCTGGTACGCTCACGCCCCAGGAGACGGAGGACGTGGGACAGGCGCTCATGCGGCTGGAGGAAACCATCCGCGACATCGGCCGCCGCTTCGGCCTCGCCCCCGAAGATCTCAATCTCGACCTCGGTCCGCTCGGCCGCCTCATCTGATCCGAGCCAAAGGAGCTCGCCTGTGGCGATGAAAACGCTCAAAGACAAGTACTGCATCGTCGGTGTCGGCGAGACCGAGTACTCGCGCGGCTCCGGCCGCACGACGCGCGCGCTGGCGGTCGAGGCGATGCGCAAAGCGATCCTCGACGCCGGCCTGCGCGCCTCCGACGTGGACGGCGTGCTCGACTATCAGGGCGGTGATTCCACCTTCGCCAACCACGTCGCGCCCGACCTCGGGATCCGCCTCAATTTCTACATGGACGTGATGGGCGGCGGGTCGTCCACCGAGGCGCTGGTCGGCCTCGCGATGGGCGCCATCGAAGCGGGGATGTGCAACACGGTGGCGATCTACCGCTCGATGAACGGCTACTCCGAATTCCGCATCGGCGGCACCGGCGCGCGCGCCGCACAGCCGGTGCGCGGGATGGACCTGGCGCAGGTGCCGTTCGGCATGCGCAGCGCGGGCCAGACGTTCGCCTTCACGTTCATGCGGCACATGTACGAGTACGGCACGACGTCGGAGCAGGTCGCGCACGTGAAGGTCGCGCACAGCAAGCACGCGTCGAACAACCCCAAGGCCATCCAGAAGGAGCGCGTGACGGTGCAGGACGTCGTCGGCTCGCGCTGGATCGTCAAGCCGCTGCACCTGCTGGACTGCTGCCTCGAGACCGACAACGCGACCTGCATCATCGTCACCTCCGCGGAGCGCGCGCGCGATCTCAAGCAGCGCCCCGTCCACATCATGGGCGTGGCGGGACGCGTGTCCAAGCCACGCGTGGACTATCACTGGGTGCACGGGCCGATCTCGCGCGTGGCGGGCTATTACGCGAAGGACATCGTCTTCGGTCAGGCGGGCATCGGCCCCGAAGACGTCGACGTCACCGGCTCGTACGACGCGTTCACGTTCACGACGATGCTGCAGCTCGAGGAGTACGGCTTCTGCAAGAAGGGCGAGGGCGGCGCGT
>DAIRVP010000090.1:0-21306 GCA_036802765.1 Candidatus Rokuibacteriota bacterium | reverse complement strand
GCGCCATGCGCCAGTTGTTGAGCATCTTGCCGCCGCGCATGGTGTCGCGGAAGTGAACCTGCCAGTTGTCCTCCGGCCAGACGTTGCCGAGCGCAGCGGCGATGCCGCCCTCGGCCATCACGGTGTGGGCCTTGCCGAGCAGCGACTTGCAGACGAGGCCGACCGACGCACCCTGAGCGGCGGCCTCGATCGCCGCGCGCAAGCCGGCACCGCCGGCACCGATGACGATGACGTCGTGCTCGTGCAGTTCGTAGTCGTGATTGGCCATCAGATGATCCTCCAGTCGCGAATCACTCCCATCGCGACCAGGCGGATGTAGAGATCCGTCAGGCCGACGCTGAACAGCGAGAGCCACGCGAACATCGGATGCCGCTCGTTGAGCCGCGTGATGAACTGCCAGATTCGATAGCGGGTGGGCGCCTTCGAAAAGACGTCGACATAGCCACCGCACACGTGGCGGCACGAGTGGCACGAGAACGTGTAGCCCGCCAGGAGAATCACGTTGATCCACATGACGAGCGTGCCCACGCCGATGCCGAACTCCGCGCCGCCGCCGGGCTTCGGGAAGCGGAACGCCAGAATGGCGTCCCAGGTCAGGAGCACGATGAAGATTACCGCGATGTACCAGAGGTAGCGATGGTAGTTCTGCAAGATCAGCGGAAACCGCGTCTCGCCCGAGTATCCGCGCTTCTGCGCGTCAGGCACCGCGCACGCCGGCGGTGAGAACCAGAACGAGCGGTAGTACGCCTTGCGGTAGTAGTAGCACGTCAGGCGGAACAGGCCGGGGCCCCAGAGGATCAGGAATGCCGGCGACAACACCCCGATGATCGGCAGCGAGATTTCGGGCAAGCCCCAGCCGAACGTGACGTGCAGGCACTTGGCCGAGAGACACGGCGAGTAAAACGGCGACAGGTACGGCGGCGCAAAGTAGTGCGCGTTCTGGAAGGCCGCCCACGTCGAATACACGATGAAGCTGCCGAGCACGATCGCCGTCGTCAGCGGCAGCGCCCACCACGCGTCACGCCGCAGCTGCGGCGCTGCGATCGGCGGCCGTGCCGCCGTCACTCGAGCGCTCACGTTGCGTCCTCCCTGGCGAACATCTTTTGACCGTCCTGATAGAGATCGCCGCCGTGGCAGTCGTACAGCACGATCGCGGGAAAGCCGGCGACTTCGAGACGTCGAATGGCTTCGGTGCCGAGATCCTCGTAGGCGACGACCTCTGATTTCTTCACGAACTCGGACAGCACTGCGCCGGCCCCGCCGATGGAGCCGAAGTACACGCCGACGTGCTGCCGCAGCGCATCCTTCACCGGCTGGCCGCGATAGCCCTTACCGATCGTTCCCTTGAGCCCCAGTCCCAACAGCGCTGGCGTGAACTTGTCCATGCGGCTGGCCGTGGTCGGTCCCACGGAGCCGATCACCGTGCCGGGACGCGCGGGCGATGGCCCCGTGTAGTAGATGATCTGGCCTTTCACGTCGATCGGCAGCCTCTCGCCCTTCTCGATCAGCGGAAAGAGGCGGCCGTGCGCGGCGTCTCGGGCGGTATAGATGACGCCCGAGATGCGCACGCGATCGCCGGCCTTCAGCGCTTGCACGTCCCCATCGGAGAGCGGCGTGTGGACATCCTTGATGCCGTCGGAAGCGGTGCTCACGCTCACAGCGTCACTTCCTTGTGTCGTCCACTCATCCTCACAGCGTCACTTCCTTGTGCCGATGCGCGTGGCATTCGATGGTGACGGCGACGGGCAGCGACGTGATGTGACACGGGTACGTGAGGATGTGGATTCCGAACGAGGTCGTGTCGCCCCCGTAGCCCTGCGGCCCGATGCCGAGACGGTTGGCCCGCGCGAGCAGCTCCTGCTCCAGCCCGTTCAGCGTGGAGTCCGGATTCGGCGAGCCGAGCTCGCGGAACAGGGCTTTCTTCGAAAGGATCGCCGCCTTCTCGAACGTGCCGCCGACGCCAACGCCGAGGATCAGCGGCGGGCACGCGTCGGGCCCCGCCGTCTTCACGCACTCGATCACGAAATCCTTCACGCCCGGCAGGCCGGCCGCCGGCGTCAGCATCGTGTACTTCGACCGGTTCTCGCAGCCGCCGCCTTTGGCCATCAGCATGATCTTGAGCGTCGAGCCTGGCACCACATCGACGTGGATGACGGCCGGCGTGTTGTCGCCCGTGTTCACCCGATCGAACGGCGAGTGCACGATCGACGCGCGCAGATAGCCTTCCTTGTAGCCCTGGCTCACGCCCTCGTTGATGGCCGCATAGAGCGCACCGCCGGTGACGTGCACGTCCTGCCCGAGCTCGACGAAACAGATCACCATGCCCGTGTCCTGGCAGTACGGGATCTGTCGCGTGCGCGCCATCTCGGCGTTCTGCTTCAAGATCGTGAGCACCTGCTTGCCGGCCGCCGAACGCTCGACGCCGAGCGCGCGATCGAACGCGCGCAGCATGTCGGGCTCGAGATTCCAGTTCGCCTCCATGCAGAGCTTCTTGACGGCATCGGCGATGGCCGAGACGTGGATGTCTCTCATGGCGCGCCGCTCCCCATCTGCGCCCTCGCGGCCTTGGCGCGCTCGGCCATCTGCTTGGGCGGCACGTCCTCGGTGTGCGTAGCCATGCTCCACTCGTTTCCGAACGGGTCGCGCAGCTTGCCGAAGCGATCGCCCCAGAACATGTCGGTCGGCGGCATCAAGCTCGTGCAGCCCGCGTCGACCGCCTTCCGAAACGCGGTGTCGACGTCTTTCACGTACAGGAACAGGGATCCGGTCGTGCCGCCGAGGGTCGTGGGCGCCTTCGACGTGCTCGTGCCGGGAAATTCGTCACTCAGCATGACCAGCGAGTCGCCGATGCGGAATTCCGCGTGCATGACCTTGCCGCCCGGCCCGGGCATGCGCACGGTCTCCCGGGCCCCGAATGCGCGCCCATAAAAATCCAGAGCGCGCGCACCGTCGTTGACCGTGAGGTACGGCGTGACCGTGTGGTAACCGGCGGGGATCGGCGAGACCTTCTTGGGCGCGCGCTTCTTCGCCCGCTTGGCCTTCATGGACTTCGCCATGGCCGTCCTCGACCTAGAGCTTCAGCTTGTCCACCAGCTCCCGAACGGCGGCGGCGGACTTGTCGAACGCGGCTTGCTCCTCGGGAGTCAGCTTGATCTCGATGACTTGCTCGACGCCGTCGCGACCGAGCTTGACCGGCACGCCGACATACAGCCCCTTCACACCATACTGACCGTCCAGGTATGCCGCGCACGGCAGGATCTTCTTCTTGTCCTTCAAGATCGCCTCGACCATCTCGACCGCGGACGCGGCGGGCGCATAGTAGGCGCTGCCTGTCTTCAGCAGGGCGACGATCTCGGCGCCGCCGTTGGCGGTGCGCTGCACGAGCGCGTCGATCTTCGACTTCGGTAAGAGCTCGGTGATCGGGATGCCCGCCACCGTGGAGTAGCGCGGCAGCGGGACCATCGTGTCGCCATGGCCGCCGAGAACGAACGCGGTCACGTTCTCGACCGACACGTTCAGCTCACGCGCGATGAATGTGCGGAAACGGGCAGAGTCCAGCACGCCGGCCATGCCGACCACGCGCTTGGTCGGAAAGCCGGACTTCTTCCACGCCAGCTGCACCATCGCATCGAGCGGGTTGGTGACCAGGACGAGGATTGCGTTGCGGCTTCGGCTCACGATCTGTTCGACCACGGAGCCAACGATCTCGGCGTTCTTGAACAGCAGGTCGTCGCGGGTCATCCCCGGCTTGCGGGCAAGCCCGGCGGTGATGACGACGATGTCGGAATTGGCCGTCTCGTCGTAGCCGTTGCTGCCGACGAGCGTCGAATCGTAGCGATGGATGGGGCCGGCCTGCAACAAGTCCAGGGCCTTGCCCTGAGGCACGCCTTCGATCACGTCGACGAGGACGACGTCGCCCAGCTCCTTCTCGACCGCGTACTGCGCGACGCTGGCGCCGACGTTGCCCGCACCGACCACGGTGATCTTGGGACGTGCCATCAGAGCTTCGCCATGTTCTGAATGATGGCGGTGCCGAACTCCGAGCACTTCACTTCCTTGGCACCCTCCATCAGCCGCGCGAAGTCGTAGGTGACGACCTTCGACTTGATCGTGGCTTCCAGCCCAGCGATGATCCGATCCGCCGCGTCCGTCCAGCCCATGTAGCGGAACATCATCTCGCCCGACAGGATCACCGAACCCGGATTCACCTTGTCCTGGCCCGCGTACTTCGGCGCGGTGCCGTGCGTGGCCTCGAACAGCGCGTGGCCGGTGTCGTAGTTGATGTTGGCGCCGGGCGCGATGCCGATACCGCCGACCTGGGCCGCCAGCGCGTCGGAGAGCAGGTCCCCCGTGAGGTTGCAGGACGGGATGACGTCGAACTCGTCGGGGCGCGTCAAAATCTGCTGCAGGAACGCGTCAGTGATGGCGTCCTTGATGAGGATCTTCCCGGCCGGCGGCTTGCCGCCGCACTCGTCCCAGCCGATCGTCTTGTCGCCGAACTCGCGCTTGGCGAGCGCGTAGCCCCATTTCATGAACATGCCTTCGGTGTACTTCTGGATGTTGCCCTTGTGCACGAGCGTGACGTTCTTGCGGTTGTTCTCGATCGCGTACCGGATCGCCGCGCGGATCAGCCGCTCGCTGCCCTCTTTGGAAACCGGCTTGATCCCGATGGACGACGTGTTCGGGAAGCGGATCTTGGTGACTTTCATGTCCTTCTGCAGAAAGTCGACGACCTTCTTCGCTTCCGGCGTGCCCTGCTCCCACTCGATGCCGGCGTAGATGTCTTCCGTGTTCTCACGGAAGATCACCATGTCGACCTTGTCCGGCCGCTTCACCGGCGACGGCACGCCCTGGAAGTACTTCACCGGGCGCAGGCAGACATAGAGGTCGAGCACCTGGCGCAGCGTCACGTTGAGAGAGCGAAAGCCCTCGCCCACCGGCGTGGTGAGCGGGCCCTTGATGGCGACGAGGTACTCGCGGATGACGTCGAGCGTCTCTTCCGGCAGCAGGTTCGGCGGACAATCCTTGCCGTAGACCGCCTGCGCCTTCTCGCCCGCGTACACTTCCGCCCAGGCGATCTTCTTCTTGCCGCGATACGCCTGCTCCACCGCCGCGTCGAGCACGCGGACCGACGCTTTCCAGATGTCGGGTCCGGTGCCATCGCCCTCGATGAAGGCGATGATCGGATGGTCCGGCACACGCAGCTTGCTGTGTTCGATGGTGATCTTGTCACCCTTGGGAATTTGCACCTTACCTGCCATCAGACGTCCTTTCCTGGCTTCGCTTTGGTGTCTCGGGCCTCGAGATGCACTTCCTCGAGCTTGGCCGGTCCACCGGTGGCTGGATCGATGACCTGTCCGGCGTTCAATGCCGAGCCGGCGCGGAACCAGGCGATTTGCTCGCGGGTCATGCTGTGCCGGGCCTGGATGGTGACCACCCGGCCGTCGGGCTTCTTGATCTGCACGGTGACCGGCTTGCCGGGCTCGAGCGTGTAGAGGCCGGTGATGCTCACGCGATCGCCCTGCTCGAACCGGTCGTAGTCCGCCGGGTCGACGAATGTCAGCGGCAGCACACCCTGCTTTTTGAGGTTCGTCTCGTGGATGCGCGCGAAGCTGCGCACGATGACCGCCGCGCATCCGAGATAGCGCGGCGACATGGCCGCGTGCTCGCGGCTGCTGCCTTCACCGTAGTTTTCGTCGCCGATGACGATCCACTGCACGCCGGCGGCCTTGAGCTCGCGCGCGATCTTGGAAAATGGCTGTCCGGTAGCGCCCGTGAGCGGGTTGATGCCCTTGCCGGTCTCACCGGTGAACGCATTCGTGGCGCCCAGGAACATGTTGTCGCTGATCTTGTCGAGGTGGCCGCGGAATCGCAGCCACGGGCCCGCCGGCGAGATGTGATCCGTCGTGGTCTTGCCCTTCGTCTTCACGAGGATGGGCAGGTCGATGAAGTCCTTGCCGTCCCATGCCACGAAGGGGCCCAGCACCTGCAGGCGTTCGCTGTTCTCGGGAATCTCGATCTTCACCGAGTCGGGATCCGCCGCGGGCTCTTCGTAGCCCTCGGCGCCGCGCGCGAAGCCGTCACGCGGCAGCTCCTCACCCTCGGGCGCCGTGAAACGCACGCGCTCGCCGTTGGGCGCGGTGAGCGTGTCGGTCAGCGGGTTGAACTCGAGCGTGCCCGCGAATGCCAGCGCAGTGACCACATCCGGGCTCGTGATGAACGACAGCGTCTCCTGCGAGCCGTCGTTGCGCCCGGGGAAATTACGATTGAACGACGACACGATAGAGTTCTTCTGGTTCGGACCGATGTCGGTGCGCTTCCACTGCCCGATGCACGGGCCACACGCGTTGGCGAGCACGGTGCCGCCGATCTTCTCGAAGGTGTCGATGAGCCCGTCGCGCTTGATCGTCTGGTAGATCCGGTCGGAGCCCGGCGTGATGAGGAACTTCGCCTTCGCCTTCAAGCCGGCCTTGAGACCCTGCATCGCGACGTGCGCGGCGCGCCGCATGTCCTCGTAGGAGGAGTTCGTGCACGAGCCGATGAGCGCGTTGGTGATCGTCGCCGGCCACTGGTTCTGGCGCACCTCGGCGCCCAGGCGGCTGATAGACCGGCCGCGATCGGGCGAATGCGGTCCCACGACGTGGGGCTCCAGCGTGTCGAGGTTGATCTCGACCAGCTCGTCGTAGAACGCCGCGGGCTTGTCGGCGACCTCGGGATCGGCCACGAGGTGCTCGCGCGCGGCCTCCGCCAACGCTGCGAGGTCGGCGCGGTCGGTGGCGCGCAGATACGCGGCCATGCGGGCGTCGAACGGAAAGATCGACGTGGTGGCGCCGAGCTCGGCGCCCATGTTGCAGATCGTGGCCTTGCCTGTGGCGCTGATGGATTCGGCGCCCGGCCCGAAGTACTCCACGATCTTGTTGGTGCCGCCCTTGACCGTCAGCAGCGTGCAGAGATAGGTGATGACGTCCTTGGGCGCCGTCCAGCCGGACAGCTTGCCGGTGAGGTGCACGCCGATCAGCTTGGGATGTAGCACTTCCCACGGCAGCCCGGCCATCGCCTCCCCGCAATCCGCGCCGCCGACGCCGATGGCGAGCATGCCGAGGCCGCCGGCGTTGGGCGTGTGCGAATCGGCCGCGATCATCAGCGTGCCCGGCGTCGCGTAGTTCTCTAGAACGACCTGGTGAATGATCCCCGAACCGGGACGCCAGAAGCCCATCCCGTACTTGCGCGCGGCGGAGCGGATGAAGTTGTACACCTCGGCGCTCTCGCTCACGGCACGATTGAGATCCTCGGCGGCCCCAGTCTCGGCGCGGATGAGATGGTCGCAGTGGATCGTCGACGGCACGGCCACGCGCTTGCGGCCGGACATCATGAACTGGAAGATCGCCATCTGCCCGGTGACGTCCTGCAGCCCCACGCGATCGACGCGCAGCTTCAGAATGGCCTTGCCACGCTCCCACTGCTGGGTCTCGAAATCGTGGCAATGAGCGACGAGAATTTTCTCGCTCAGCGTGAGCGGTCGACCGAACGACTTGCGAGCACGGGCGAGGCGGTCGGGCATGGAGGCGTAGAGCGACTTGATCTGCGCGGACATCGGGGCCTCCCTATTCGCGGGCACAAGAACGCCTCCCTCGCGCGGGAGAGAGGCGGCGTAAGTGACGGATAACTTTAACGCGCCGGTCCGGACGGGTCAAGGTGACAACGCTCAGCATCGCGCCACGATGAACAGCCGGCGGAACGGAAACAGCGTCGTGCCGTCCGCGCGCTGGTGATACGCGCGCGCCAGGCGCGCGCGGTACGCGTCTTCGAACACCGGACGCTCGTCGACGTCGAGCGCGTCGAGGAACGGCTTGAGCCACGAGCCCTTCACGAACTCGGCCACGGGGTGTTCGCCGGTCAACGCCTGCGTGTAGACCGTCTCCCACACGTCGAGCGCGCTCACGTGCGGCCGCAACAGATCCCAGTAGTACTCCGGCGGCTTCGTCGGCTCCGGCCGGATCAGCTTCTCGAGCCGCTCGCGCCAGCTGCCGGTTCGGACGACCTCGTAGATCGAGGTGTGCGAGGGCTCGCCGAAGTTGCGCGGCATCTGGACGGCGAGCGCGCCGCCGCGCGCGACCTGGGCGAGCAGCCGTGGGAACAGCGCGGCGTGATCATCGATCCAGTGCAGCGTCGCGTTCGAGAACAGCACGTCGACGGGCGCGCGCGGCTCCCAGGTCGCGACGTCGGCCTGCCGCCACTCGACGCTCGGGTCCGAGGCGCGCGCGCGCTCGAGCATCGACGATGACGCGTCCACGCCGGTCACGTGCGCGGCCGGCCAGCGCGCGCGCAGGAGCCCGGTCACGTTGCCGGTGCCGCAGCCCAGGTCCACGACTTCTGTCGGATTGGCGACCGCCACGCGCTGGAGCAGGTCCACGGCCGGCCGGAGGCGGTGGTCGCTCCACTTCAGATATTGCGCAGGATCCCAGGTGGCCGTCGTCACGCCCCCATGAGTACGCCCGTCGGCACCCCAACATCCAATGCATAATTCTACTGCTTGCTTATACTCAAAAGGCATGGAGCTTCGCCACCTGCGTTACTTCGTCACCGTGGCCGATGCCGGCAGCGTCTCGCGCGCCGCGGTGCAGCTGCATCTGACGCAACCCGCGCTGTCGCGCCAGGTGCGCGATCTCGAGAGCGAGCTCGGCTTGCCGCTCTTCGACCGCGTCGGCCGGCGCCTGCATCTCACCGCCGAGGGCGAAAACCTCCTCGAGCGCACGCGAGAGATTCTGCGCGCGGCCGACGCCCTGCGCGAGCGCGCCGGCGCCCTCGCGGGCGGCCGCACCGGCACGCTGCGGCTCGGCGCCACCGCGCAGACGCTCGAGAGCCTGATCAGCGCATTCCTGACCGGATTTCGCCGCGCGTGGCCCGGGATCGACGTGCGGCTCGTCGAGGACGGCGGCGTGCGGCTCCGCGGACGTGTCGCGCGCGGCGAGCTGCACCTGGCGCTCGGCGCGGTGCCGAGCGGCGAAGAGCTGCGCGCGCGTCCTCTGTTTCCCGTCTGGGTGCTCGCCGTGATGCCGCCCGGCCATCGTTTGGGCCGGCGGCGAACGTTCGAGGTCGCCGAGCTCGACGGTGAGACGGTGATGCTGCTCCGCCGCGATTTCGCTTCGCGGCTACGCTTCGACGCTGCGTGTGAGGCGGCGCGCGTTCATCCGCGCGTCTTGCTGGAGGCCAACGACCCGCACTCGCTGGTCAGCCTGGCCCGCGGCGGTCACGGCATCGCGGTCGTCCCGTCGACGACGATCTTCAGCCGCAGCGGCCTGCGCGTGGCGCCGTTGCTGCGGGCCGGCCGCGCCATCGGCGGCTCCACGGCGGCAGTGTGGGATCCGCGTCGGCATCTGCCGTCGTACGCGCAGGCGTTCGTCGACGAGCTGTTTGCCTACACGCGGCGCTCATACCCGGGCAAGGAGTTCGCCCGGCTCGCGCCCTCGACACCCCCGCTCAACGAGCCAGGGTGAACGAGTACTCGCCCGCCGGGACACCGTCGACCCAGACCTTCGCCGTCCAGCGTCCCGGGTACGGGCGCAGCTCCCACATCGCCACGGTATGCGTGTCCCACGCATCGCCGCCTTCGGTGGAGGGCTCGACGGTGCGCGAGACGACGCGGCGCTCGACGCCCGCCTCGTCATACCAGCGACTCACGACGCTCAGCGGCCGCTCGGCAGCCGGCACGGCGAGCCGCAGCGTCACCTCGGCGTCTCGGCCGCGATCGAAGACGCCGAGCGCGCGCGGCGTCGAGGACGGCTCCTGAACCAGCAATCCGCTCGCGCTCTCTCGTGGCGTCGTGGTCGTCACCGGCCGCCGCGCGGCGGTCGGCGTTGCTGTCCGCGATGGGCCACATGGCAGGTCGTCGGTCCACGCGCGATGCGCTGGGAAGCGCTGGAGCAGGTCGGTCATCTCCTCGCACGGCGCGCGATGTCCCCACGGGATCACCGTGCGCCTGTCCGCGACGAGCCGATTGAACGCCAGCAGGTGATCGTAGAGGAGGCTGAGCGCCTGCTCCTCGGCGTAGCCTCGCACGCGGACGAGAATCTCGACCGCCTTGGCGTTGGCGTCGAGCTCGCGCAGCTCCTGCTCGCGCTGCAAGTCGAGCGCGAGCGTGCCCTGCAGCACCCGGTCGTGTCCGAGCAGATAGTGCGCGAGCTCGTGCGCGACGATCGAGTCACGATGGCGCGAGCGGAGCATCGGGGTGCTGAGCGTGAACAGCCCGCGGCGGTATGAGCCGCCTACGCCTTCCATGTTGCTTCCGACCATGACGGAGATGCGCGAGACGCCGTAGATCCGCGCGGCGTCGTCGGCCATCGCACGGACTTCGGCGACGGCCTGCTCTTGTGCGGGTGTGAGGCTCACGCAGCCCGCGGCGCCGAGCGCCACGATCAGCCACGCGACCACGGCGAGTCTCCTCACGCGTCCTCGCGCCGCCGATCGGCGCCAGTCACGAGCCGTCGTACGGCCATCTGCCGCAGCCGGATGATCGAGCGGGTCGGCGACAAGCCCATCGGGCAGACGTCGGTGCAGCCGCCTTGGCCGTGGCAGCGCGGCAGGGCGTCGTCGTCGAGCAGCACGGCCCAGCGCGCCTCGTGGGCCGCATCGCGGCGGTCGCGCTGCAGGGTGAAAGCGCGGTTGAGCGCGGCCGGTCCCGCGAAGCGCGCATCGTGGGCGACCATCGTGCACGCCGACAGGCACATGCCGCAGCCGATGCACTCGATCGCGTCGTCGATCTCGACTCGCTCCGCCGAGGATGCCGCGATCTCCGCGTACGCAACGGCGTCGGCCGCCGGCACATGTGCGGCGGCGACGCGCGCCTGGCGCTCGACGAACGCGGCCATGTCGACCACGAGGTCACGCAGCAGCGGGAAGTGATAGAGCGGCCGCGCGCTGATGGGACCGGGGCCCAGGGCCGCCAGCCGTGTCCGGCACGCCCACCGCTCACGGCCGTTCACGACCATGGCGCAGGAGCCGCACATCCCGACGCGGCACGCATAGCGAAACGCCAGCGTGGGATCCTGCTCGCGCTGGATCGCGACGAGTGCGTCGAGCACGGTGGTGTCCGCGCCTGCCTGCACGTCGTACGTGGCGAGCCGCTCCGCTTCGCCGGGCGCCCAGCGAAACACGTTCAGCCGGGTCACTAATTTCCGGATTCCCGCCACTCCCAGGCGGTGATGGTGACGCGGTAGCGCGGCGCCTTTTGCTTGACGGTGACCTCGAAGTACACGCGCGCGCCCGGCGGGACGTCGGCGACGAATCCGGACGTCGACTCGACGACTTTGCCGGACGCGTCGAGGGTGTCGACCATCAACCGCATGTTGGCGGCGCGCACACGATAGTTGTTCACGATATAGCCGTTGACGTTGGGACGGCCGCGACGCTCGCCACCTGACCACTCGAGTCCGAAGAAGCGATCAGGGTCGACCGTGCTCTGCGCCAGTGCCGTTGCAGCCCCGGCGATGACGAGGCACAGCAGCAGCACGGGCGCGAACGTCCTGGCCTTCATGGCCTCCCTGGTGACAGCGTGGTGGTGCCCGTCGACGGGCCCGGCGATTATGAAGCGTTCGCTCGCTCAGTACCAGCGAAACATCCACACCCCGGCGAAGATCACCGCCGCCAACACCAGCGCCGCGATGAACAGCGTGCGGTGCCAGGCCAGCGGCAGCCCGACATCGAGCAGGAGCGCGCGCACGCCGAGCAGCGCATGCAGCAACACCAGCGCGAGCAGCGTCGCCTGCACGCCGCGCCGGAACGGATTGATCAAGTGCGCCGCGACGACGAGCAGGAGTCCGACCGCGGCCGCGCGCTGGATGAGCCAGGCCCACATACCGACGCGTGTGCCGCGCCAGCCCTCGCTGCTCGTCCACTCGCGCCGCAGCACAGGCGGCGGAGTCGTCACAGGCGGTTCAGGACCGTGCGGCCGTCGGCGATGACGAGCCGGATCGCGTCGAGCGCCTTGATATCGGTCGCAGGATCGCCCTCGACGGCGATCAGGTCGGCGGCGAGCCCCGGCGCGATGCTGCCCGTATCCGCCGCGATCTCGAGCACCTGGGCGGCGACCGACGTCGCGGCGCGAAGCGCTTGCAGCGGCGCCATGCCGGCGCCGACCATGAGCGCCAGCTCGGGGACGATCGTGCCGTGCGGGTTGAGCGGCGTCCCGGCGTCGGTCCCCGCCGCGATCGTGACGCCGGCTCTCAGCGCGAGCCGGAAGGATTCGAGATGACGCTCGCGGAGCGCCAAGGATTTGGTGACCGCGAATTCCGGGATGCCGGCGGCGAGACCGCCCTCGACGATCGCGTGCGGCGCGACGAGCGTGGCCACCAGCGCGGTCCCTTGCGTCGCCATGCGAGCGGCCAGCGCCTCGGTCAGGAACACGCCGTGCTCGATCGTGTCGATGCCGGCATCCAGACACCACGCGATGCCCTCGTCGGCCATCGCGTGAGCGGCCGCGCGGCGGCGCGCGCGGTGCGCCTCGTCGACGCCGGCACGCAGCTCCTCGAGGGTGAGCTGCGCGGCACGAGGGTCCACGCCCGGCGTCATGACCCCGCCCGTCGCGATCAGCTTGATGACGTCGGCCCCGGCACGCAGCTGCTCGCGGACGGCTCGACGCAGGTCGTCTGGCCCATCGGCCTGCCGGCCCAGCAGGCGCCAGCCATGGCCGCCGGTGATGCAGACCGCGCGCCCCGCGCACAGAATGCGCGGGCCCGGGACCAGGCCGGCGCGCACGGCATCGCGGACGGCGATCTCGGCGTACTCGCGGCCACCGAGATCGCGCACGGTGGTCACGCCAGCCTCGACGGTGCGGCGCGCGCGCACGACGGCATTGACGACCGTGGCCGCATACGATTCGTCGGTCAGTGTCCGCGAAGGATCGGCGTCGCCCGACAGGCACAGATGCACGTGGCAGTTGACGAGGCCCGGCAACAGCGTGAGCCCGCCCAGGTCGAGCACGGCGCCGTCGCGCGGTGGTCGATCGGCCACGATGCTCGAGATGCGCCGATCCGTGACGACGACGGCGCGGTCGCGAACCGGCGGCGCCCCGGTGCCGTCGATCAGGGTGGCGCCGCGCAGGATCACACGCGGCCCTTGCGATACGAGCGCTTCGCCGCGATCTTGCCCTCGCGCAGCGTGAGGACGTCGCAGCCCTCGACCTCGAAGCGCGTGCCGCCGCGCGGCGTGCCGGTCGTGAGCCACTCCACGACGGCGACATCGGGATGCGCGACGTGCCGTGTCTCGTCCCATCGCACATCGGGAATGCGGTCGAACATGTCCTTGAGGAACTGGCGCACGTTGGCGCGTCCGATGACCCGTGTGCCCCACGGGTCCTTGCCGAACGACGCCTCGAAGATCACGTCGTCCGTCATCATGCCGAGAATGGCGTCGATGTCGTGCGCGTTCCACACGCGATTGAAGCGCTCCACGAACGCGTTGCCGTCGAATGCCATCGGTCCCTCCTTCAGAGCTCCATGCCGTCGCGTGCGACGATGATTTCGCCCTTGAAGTGCGCACGCGCGGCGTCGATCCACATCTGGTCCGTCACTGTCGGGTCGTCGGCAGGCACGAGGTGCGAGAGCACGAGCGTCTTGACGCCCGCGGCCGCGGCTACGCGGCCCGCGTCCTGGGCCGACGTGTGGCTGTCGATGATGTGCTTCTTCAGCGTCGAGGCGTTCGGGACGCGTGCGACCAGCCGATCCACCGCCGGCACCCAGAGCGCTTCGTGCACGAGCAAATCGGCGCCGTTCGCGAGCCGAACGAGATTGTTCGAGACGTTGGTGTCGCCGGAGAAGACGATCGAGCGGTCCGGAGCATCGAAGCGGAATGCGAACGCCGGAACGACGGGCGGATGATCGACGAGTGCTGCGCTGACCTTCACCCGCTCGTCCTGCATCACGGGGCCGCCCTGCGTCAGCTCGTGCACCTGGACCAGCGGCGTCAGCGCCACGCGGCCCTCGTCGGCGATGCGCGTGTCGATGTCGTAGGCGTTCATCTCGAAGTAAAGGCGCGTCATCTTCGCGAGCGGCGGCGGCCCCCACGTGTCCACCCGAGTCCGCAGCCCGCTGGCCCACGCCTGCATGATCAGGTTGCCGTAATCGAGATTGTGGTCCGAGTGATGGTGCGTGACGAACACGTGGCGCAGCATGGTCAGCGCGATGCCGGCCTGCACGAGCTGGCGCGCGACGCCGCTGCCGCAATCGACGACGTAGAGGACGTCGTCGACCACCACGGCATGCGCGGTATTGCCGCGCCCCGCCCGAGGCCGCGGGCCGCCACCGGTGGCGAGCATGACGAGCCGGGTGCGTTTCGTCATCGTCCCGCTCTGCGCGCGGGCGCTGGCGACGAACGCGACGGCGGCCAACGCCCCGGCGCCGACGAGCACCTCGCGCCGGGACAGAACGGTTGCCGGCATGCGGCGCATCCTATCACCCGCCTGACCTTCGCCACGGTCAGTCCCCGATCTCTACCGCCACCGGCCGCGGGGCGCCAACCGGTGGCTGCGCGCGAGTCATGGCGACAGGCTCGGTCCAGACGCGCGGCGCGCCGTCGGCGCCGGCGGCAACGCGCACGCTGACGGGTGGCGTCGCCGCCGACACGGGGAAGTCCCGCCGCCAGTGCGCGCCGCGACTCTCCCGACGGGTGAGCGCGCTCGCGATGATGAGCCGCGCCGCCGTGAGCTGGCTGTCGATGTTCAGCCAGTCTTGCCACGCAGTGTTGAGCGAGCCGTGCCCGGGCACGCCCGCGGTCGTGAGCCGCTCGGCCAGCCGCTCGACGGTGGCCGCGGCGACCACCAAGCCCTCGGCGTCGCGCACGAGCCCCGCACGCTCCCACATGACGTCGCGCAGCTCGCGCTGGATCTCATACACCTCCGCGGCGCCTCCCTGACCCAGCGGTGCGGTGGCGCGCGCCGCCGCCGCCTCCAGCGCGGCGGGGCTCACGCGCGGCCGCGATCGCCCGGCGACGAACGCCGCCATCACGTCGCCCGCGATGCCGCCGAACACGGTCGACTCCGCGACACCATTGCCGCCGAGACGGTTTGCGCCATGCACGCCCCCGGTATCCTCGCCGGCGGCGAACAGGCCCTCCAGCGCCGTGCGGCAGTCGGGATCGACGACGACGCCGCCCATCATGAAATGCGCGGTCGGCCCGACCTCGACGGGTCCGCGCGCGAGGTCGCGGCCGAAGTCGCGGCAGCGGCGCACCATCCCTCGAAAGTTCCGCTCGACCACTTCCGCGCCCAGGTGCGAGACGTCGATCCACACGCCACCGTTGCGCGTGCCGCGACCCTCGGTGACCTCGAGGAACGACGCGCGCGAGACGAGGTCGCGCGTGGAGCGTTCGAGACGAACCGGATCGTAACGCTCCATGAAGCGCTCGCCTCGACCGTTGCGGAGCTGACCGCCGGCGCCACGCAATCCCTCCTCGAGCAGCGCGCCGGTCATCAGCGATCCGGGAATCACCAGGCCGGTGGGATGGAACTGAATCATCTCCATGTCACGCAACGTCAGGCCCGCGCGATACGCGAGCGCGATGCCGTCGGCCGCCTTGTCGGCCGAGCAGGCGATCACCCGATACATGGTCGGGCCGCCGCCCATGGCCAGAAGCGTGGCGGTGGCGCGCACGGCGACGAAGCGTCCGGTGCGAATGTCGAGCAGCAGCGCGCCGGCCGCGCGGCCGTCGTCGTCGCGCAACAGCTCCACCGCGCGGCATTCTTCGAAGGGTCGAATGGCTGGGCGCGCCTGAGCCTGCTCGGTGAGCCGGTTCATGATCTCGATGCCGGTGAGATCGCCCTTGTGCACCGTGCGGTCGTGCGTCTGGCCCGCGAACGGCTTCTGGTGGATGCGTCCCGCCGCGTTGCGGTCGAACAGGCATCCGTAGCTGGACTCCAGCTCGAGCACACGCCCCGGCGCCTCGGTCACGAGGCGCCACACCATCTCCTGATCGTTGATCCACCCGCCGCCGTTGAGTGTGTCCATGAGGTGCGCCTCGAGCGAGTCGGGCGGCGTCAACACGGCGTTGTAGCCGCCCTGCACCATGCGCGTGCAGCCGGCACGGCCGAACAGGCCCTTGACGACGACGGCGATCGACAGAGCGGACGACACGTCGGCGGCGTGCAACGCCGCGGTGAGTCCGGCGCCGCCGGCCCCGAGGATCAGGATGTCGGTCTCGACGACGTCGATCACCGGGCCATGAGCGCTTCGAAGAACGCGCGCCCTTCGGGCGCGGTCCAGTCGCGGGTGCCGATCGCGCGCGCGACCAGCCGGCCGTCCCGCCCGATGACGAAGACCACCGGGGAGTAGGCGACGCCCCACGCGCCGTTCACCGCACCCGAGATGTCGAGCAGCACGTCCATCGTCAGCTTGCGGTCGTTGACCCAGGCGCGCACCTTCTCGCGCGACTCTTCCATGTTCACCGCGAGCACGGCCAGGCCGCGCGGCCCGAACTCGCGGTGGACCTGCTCGATCGTCGACGGGAGCTCGCGCGAGCAATACGGACACCAGGTCGCCCAGAAATAGACGAGCACCGGACGGCCCTGCAACGACGACAGCGCGACGGTCTTGCCGTCCGCGAGACGCTCGAGCGCGAACGACGGCGGCACGGCGCCGTGCAGCGGAACGAGATTCAGCGCCCCGGCGAGCTCGTCGACCGTGGCGCCGGCGGCCGGCGCCACGGCGAGGAGCGTGAGCATCAGCGCGGTGACGAGGGGTCGGCTCATGTCACGCGCTGAAGATCGCCTCCGGCAGCAGCGCAGACACGACGACGTTCGGCAGATCGACGACGTTGCTGATCCGGAGGTCGACCGCCACGCTGCAGATCACGTATGCCTGCTCGCGTGAGAAACCTCGATCTTGCAGCAGGCTCATCATGTTGAGAATCGCATTGCGGCACGCGAGGTTGAGATTTTCGCCCTCATTGATTCCTTGATCGGTCACCGGCATGCCCATCGTGGCGATGAAGCGCTCGGGCGCGGCGTATCGCGGGTCGACGAAGTAGGTGCTGCGCTCGAATCGCGGCCAGCGAATCTTGTGACGCTCCGCCTCGCCGCGGCGAACACGGAACCGCACGATGCAGGTGGCCGCCATCTCCACCGCGGTGACGCAGACCTCACCGTCGCCCTGCGCGAAGTGGCCGTCGCCGGTGGAAAACAACGCGCCCTCGACCGAGACCGGCAGCAGCAGCTTGCCGCCCTTCGACAGCTGCTTGACGTCGAAGTTTCCGCCGTTTTCGCGTGGCGGCAGCGTGCGCAGCCCGTGCGTTGCAGGCGTCCCCGCCGCCGGCACGGCGCCGACAGCGTCGGGCGGCAGCGCCAGGCCCTTGCGCTCGGCGACGGCTGCCTCGCGTCGCGCCCACGCGTCGACCTCCTGACTGGACGGTGCGACGCCGGAGACGCCCATGAACGGCGCACCAGGAATCCGGACGCCGCGGATCTGCTCGGAGGTGGCCCAGCCGTCGGTCAGCGTCCAGTGAACCAGATACGGCGTCGTCATCACGTCGCGCAGGAAGCCGAGGCCCGGCATGATCATGCTGAACGCCCAGCGCTGCGGCACGATGTCGACGAACTCGACCTCGAGCAAGTCGCCCGGACGGGCTCCCTTGACGAGAACGGGACCCGTCAGCGGATGGATGGCGCCGAGCGGCACCGATTGGAAATCGGCGACCGTCGAGCTCGGCGTGAGGAACCCGTCGAGCGCGTCCCGCGTCTCGAGCGCGACTTCTTCGCCCTCGTCGACCTCGATGATCGGAGCGATATCGGGATGCCAGCGGTTGTGCCCTGTCTTCGGCTCATCGGCCAGGTGCCGCTTGCGATCGATCTGGATGCCTTTCATGTGCCTCTCCTTCCCCGATCAGTGCCGGATGCCGGGCGTGTTGATCGCCTTGCCGACGTCAAACGTCGTCAAATACAACTCGAGCTCCGCGTATTCCACCGAGTCCGCGGCGAGCATGTTCGCGCCGAGCGGAGTCATGCACCATTGCATCCGCTTGCGCATGTCCCAGACCTCGTTCTGGCTCGTGCGCCAGGTCGGGAAGTGACGCGTCATCCCATCGGCGACGTTCGCGAGGAACCGGCCGCCGAGGAACTTGTTTGCGCCACTGTCCGTCGTGTGGCAATCGGCGCACGCGTGATTGCGCTCACCGACGCGGCGATAGAACGACGTCTTGCCACGTTCGATGGCGGCACGTGCCGCCGAGCTGGTCGTATCGATGGCGACCGGCAGCCCATTGGAGGCCATCTTGATCATCACCGTGACGTCGACGTTGGCCTCGCTCTCGGACGGCAGCGCGCGTCCCGTCGTCGCCTCCGCGTGGACGGCCAGGAAGTCCTCTAACCCCATCACCCGGCCGTGCTCGGCCACCACGCGCGGATAGCGCGTCGCCACGCCGCGCATCGCCTGCTGTGGCCCGCCGGCGTGACAGTCGGCGCACGCTTTGCCGTTCGGGCCGGGCGCCTTCCAAACCGCCGCGGCGTCTTCCGCGCGGACCACCGCGGGGTTGTTGGTCGGGTCGAGATTGTCTCCAAACCCGGTGCTGCGCCGCCGCGTGAATGGATTGCGGTCGGCGTCCTGCTCGGCAGGAACCGGGCCGCGCAGCGTCTTCAGATACGCGACGAGGTCGACGAGCTCGGCGGGTGTGAAGATTTTCTGCGCGCCCCATGGCGGCATTACGGTGGACGGGTACGTCAGGCGCGGATCCCACAGCTGCTGATAGATCAGCGCATCGGGCAGATGACGGTCGCCGAACGTCGACAGGTCGGGACCGACGCTGCCCGCGGGCCAGACATCGTCACCGGGAACGAGATGGCACCCTGTGCAGGGACCCCTCTGCCGATCCAGAAACAGCGCGCGCCCTCGCTTGGGATCGCCTACCGCGCCCGCCGGCAGCGGCCCCAGCTGTGGCGCCGGCTCGGGTCGAGTGTCGTCGTAGGCATACGTTCGAAAGGTGCCGAAATCGCGGGTCGACCAGCCTCTGTAGCGCACGGCGACGCGCTTGCCGTCGGCGCCCACGTTGATCTCGCCACGCGCCTCGGGAATCGCACGCGACACCCAGGCGGGCGCCGCGGCAGGCACGATGTCGCGTGTGGCGGCTGCCCCGGCGGCGGCGAGGATCGCCACCGCGCAGCAGATTCGTGTCAGGGACCGCATCGAACGCTCAGCCGAAGACGATGTCTTCGGTGCGTTCGTACTTCCCGCCGTGCGTGTCGACGAAGGTGACCTTGACGGGGCCGGGAGCCGTCGCCTTCAGCGCAAACGAGAACGCGGGATTCTCGCTCACGCTCTGAGTGAGATCGAACGCGGCCACCGGCTTGCCGAGATAGGTCGCGGTCACGCGCGTGATGTAGTTGTAGTTCCGATCGATGATCTTGCCCTGCGCGTCGCGCTCGATGCGCTCCATCGGGTGGATCACGAGGCAGCGTACGCGGACGACGTCGCCGGCCTTCACGTTGGACGGTACGCGGATGCGGATCTTTCCGATGTCGCTCATCCTAGCCCCCGCATCCGCCGACGGTGACCTTCACCTCGCGCTTGGCCATCAGCAGCGTGCCGTCGCTCTGCTCGACAACGGCGCGCACGTCGGTCGTCTCGCCCAGTCGGATGTTGGCGCCGACGAAGGCCTGGCCGGACTCCGGCGTCAGCGTGGCCTTCGCCACGATCGGGATGCGGTTTTTGTCCGCCACGATCCAGATCGTCTTCACGTACGAGGCAGGCGTCATCGGCGCGGTCACCTCGACGTTCACCGGCACCACCGCACCGTTCTCCGCGATCGGCGGGATGTCGAGCTTGATGAGGGCGGTGCCGTCCTTCATCGGGCGACCGCCGAAGACGCGCTTGAGCGCGTCCTGCACGGGCTCCTGCAGCCCCAGCGCGGTCGCTGACGCGGCCTGGGCGCCGGCCGGAGCCGGCCTCTGGAGCGCGCCGGTGGCAACGGCGACGCCGACCGCGCCGAGCCGCCCGAGCGCCGTGCGACGGGTCAGTGTCTCGGCCATGGTGTCCTCCTGGTCCCTACTTCTACTACGACTCTCGGCAGGCGCCTACGGCTCGAGCCGAAAGGCGGACGGGTCGGGCTTGAACGCGCGCGGTAGCCAGAGCGGCCGCCTCAGGTTGCCGGGCCCCGGTGCCGGGCGTGCGAGTGCCAGCCATTGCCGATAGGCCTCGAACGACTTGTCGGTGTCGACGTAGATGTCGCCATACCGGTCCTCGGGGCCTGGCCGCGACACGCTCACCTTCTGGTGCCAGCAGTGCTGGCCGCTGATCGGATCCGGCTGCACGGGAAACGTGAGGTTCTGGTGCACGCCGGCATCCTGCCACCACACGCGCTCCGAATCGGGATCGGCGCTCTGGAACGGCGCGATGCCGTGGACCTGGCGCATCCGCCATTTGCCCGGGGCCTCTCGCTGCAGATCGACGAGCGCGGTCGACCAGCGCTCGCCGCCGGTCGTCTCGGCCAGCCGCCAGCGACCGAGGTGGTGCGAGCACGCGACGACGCCGGGCCGAATGGCCTCGGTGACCCACACCTTGTCGACGAACCAGCCGATCGCGGTCGCGATCTTCAAGAGATCGCCGGTCGTCACGGCGAGGCGCGCGGCGTCTTCGGGATGCAGCCACAGCGGGTTCGTGTGCGAGATCTCATAAAGCCACTTGGCGTTGCCCGAGCGTGTGTGGATGAGCGTTGGAAGCCGGAAGGTCGGCAGCAAGACCATCTCACCCTTCGCCCGATCGATGTTCGACCAGTGCACGTGGCTGCGGATGTACCCGGGCACCGCGTGCTCGGGCCATTTCCAGTCTTTGAGCGTCTTCGAAAAGAACTCCAGCTTCTTCGACGGCGTCGGAAACCCGACGCGCGCCACGCCGTCCACGACGACACCGCCCTCCTGCGGCGTCTCGTACGTACGGTAGACGGCGTCCTCCACGAGGAACGCGCCGTACTTGCGCATGTACGCGAGCGGCGTGAGCCCTTCCTTTCTGGCCGCCGCCGGGAGCCCCGGCACGCTGTGCTCGAAGATCCAGCGGTAGATCTCTTCGATGCGAACCTTCTCACCCGGGCGATCTGGTGACTCGAAGTATTTCCTGATGCCGAGCGTGCCGTCGGGATCGATACGCCACGAAAGCTCGATCCAGAACTCGTCTTCCTCCCACACCTGGCCGAGCCCGGCCGCTTCGTGCGCCTGCCATGTGAAGTCGAACGTCTTGCCCCGCTTCTCCAACGCGACACGGAGCACGGGCTGACGAAATCCGATCCAGCGCGCCGCGTGCGTCTCCTGTGACATCAGATCGTGACGCTCGGAGG
>DAIRVP010000089.1:0-21395 GCA_036802765.1 Candidatus Rokuibacteriota bacterium | reverse complement strand
TCGGCAAGCAGATCGGCGCCGAGATTCACGGCGTGGACGTGAAAAGGCTCGACGACGCGGGCTTCGCGGCGATTTATCGCGCGTGGCTCGACCACAACGTCGTCGTCGTGCCCGGGCAGGAGCTCGAGATCGACGACTTCCTGCGCTACAGCCGCCGCTTCGGCGTCATCTCTCCGCATCCGTCGAAGTCGACGCGGCATCCCGATTTTCCCGAGATCACCGTGCTCGGCATCAACAAGTTTCGTCCCGACGGCGTGCTGGACGAAGCCATTTATCGGCGCGGTGCGGAAGGCTGGCACACCGACGGCGCGTACGACGCCGAGCCGTTCAAGGCCACGCAGCTCTACGCGCTGGCCGTGCCGAGCCACGGCGGCGACACGCTGTTCGCCAGCATGTATGCGGCGTACGAGGGACTGCCATCACGGCTGAAGGAGCAGCTCGACGGCAAGAAGGGGGTCTTCACGTATGGCGGGCGACGCAAGGCCACTGCTTTGCTGAACCCTGAAGACCGCGACTGGACGCCGGTGCGCCATGCGATCATCCGCACGCATCCCGAGACCGGCCGCAAAGCGCTCTACTTCGATCCGGGCAAGATCCTGAGCATCGACGGATTCGAAGACGCCGAGAGCAACGCGCTGATCGACGAGCTGACCGCGCGCATGATCCAGCCCGACGGCGAGTATCGGCACCGCTGGCGTAAGGGCGACATCGTCATCTGGGACAACCGCTGCTCCTATCACAAGGCGGCGGGCGACTATCCCCCGGAAGAAGACCGCATCCACTGGCGCGTCTCGATCAAGGAGCACTGATGATGGTCCACCTCACTGGGCTTGGCCACGTTCTCCTGCGCGTGCTCGATCTGGAGCGGTCGAAGAAGTTCTACGCCGAGGTCCTGGGATTCCACGTGCTGGAGGAAGACCCCGAGCATGGCGGCGTGTTCCTCGCGCTCAAGGGACAGAGCCACGCGATCGATCTGTTCGCCGTCAAGGATCTCGAGGCCGCGAGGCAGCAGACGCCGGGTGTCCGCGGGCTCGGTCACGTCGCGTTCCGCGTCGACAGCGAGCAGGCACTGAAGGACGCCTATCATTCGCTGCGCGAGCACGGCGTCGAGATCACGCGGACCATCGACCACGTCAGTCAGCAGAGCGTGTATTTCCAGGATCCCGACGGCAACACGCTGGAGATCTACTACGAGCGTCCGGACGCGCTGGCGATGTTCGAGCGCGGCAGGCAGGATCGCGACGTCCCGCTGGTCTTCGATCGCGAGTCTCACGGACAAGGAGCCCGGACATGACGATCACCGCGCGCATGCTCACGCAGGAGGCGGACGGCATCGGCGGCTACATGGCGCAGCCGGACGGCGCCGGCACGCGTCCGGGCGTCATGATGGTGCATCACGCTCACGGCGTCACCGCCGACTACAAGATCGACGCGTATCGGCTCGCGCAGCTGGGATTCAACGTGCTCGTGCCGAGCCTCTTCAACATGTTCGGCATTCCGGGCACGAACCACATCGGCCAGGGGGCGGATCTGCAGGCCAAGCACGGCGACACCGAGTTCCTGGGCAAGATGGACGAGGCGTGGCAGCACCTGATCCGCCGCATGGGCTCGGACCCGACGCGGACCGCGTGCATCGGCCACTGCATGGGCGGCCGGCTGCTGATTCCGTTTGCGGCCGATCACCCGAGCGTGAAGGCGATCGTCCTTTACTATCCGTCCGTGCGCGACGAGCCGGAGACCTCGCATCGCCCGCGCCACGCGTTCAAGCTCGCGCCGACGCTGAAGTGCGCGACGCTCGTGTTCGCAGGCGGCAAGGACTATATCGCCACGCCCGTTATTCAGGCGCCGCTGTGGGAGGCGTTCCGCGCGAATGGCCAGCCCGTGGAGTGGCACTACTTCTCCGACGCGAATCACGGGTTCCGCCACCCGGACAACGACGGTTTCCAGCCGCACTACGCGGATCTCGCCTGGCCTCTGGTCACGGACTTCCTGCAGCGTCGCGTGTAATGCACCGCGGGCGCCGATGACGGGCCATCTGCGTCGTTGGCTCGGTCGCTCCTCCCTGCGACGTACAACCACGTACGCCTCGGTCGTCGCTCCCTCGCCGCCTCGCATCTGGCCCATCCTCGACGCCCGCTCAGCGATCGGTGTGCTCGCCGCGTGTCTGCTCCTGCTCACGGCGACGGCCGCGCTCGCCCAGACGCCGAAGGCGTCTGATGCGACGCCGAAGTCAGCAGACGCGACACCGAAGCGCGGCGGCGTGTTTCGCATGCCCGCCCCGGAGCCGCCGAGTCTCGATCCGCACGTGCACGCCGCGTTCGCCACGCACGTGTACGCGACGTTGGTCTACAACTGCCTGGTGCGGCTGCCCGCCGGCCCCGAGCTGCGCGGACCCAGCGATCACCGCATCCTTCCGGATCTCGCCGAGAAGTGGGAGTGGACGAACCCGACGACGATCGTGTTCAAGCTCCGTCGCGGCGTGCGATTCCACAACAAGCCGCCGGTCAACGCCCGCGAGGTCACGGCCGACGACGTGAAGTGGTCGCTCGAGCGCTTCCGCGCGCGCTCGCCCGTTGGCCAGCGGCTCGAGCCGGTGCAGTCCATCGACGTGCTCGACCGCTACACGGTGCGCCTGGTGCTCCGCGAGCCGTATGCGCCGCTGCTCAATCATCTGTCGAACACGGCCAGCTGCGCGATTCTCCCGCGCGAGGCCGAGGAGCGATTCAAGGATTTCAACAGCGCCGAGGCATCGATCGGGACCGGGCCGTTCGTGCTGCGCTCTTACGAGCGCGGCGTGCGCGCGATCTACGAGCGCAATCCGCACTTCCACATGCCCGGTCTCCCGTACCTCGACGGCGTCTCGGTGGAAGTCGTCCCCGAGAACGCCACGCGGTTGTCGATGCTGCGGGCCGGCAAGCTGGAGATCGCGCACTGGTGGGGATGGCTGACGCCCGAGGAAGGCCGGTCGTTCCGGCGCACCAACCCGGATTTCACCGTCGCGCCGCAGCTCGTGATGGATGTCGCCCACATCTACATGCGCACCGATCACCCGCCGTTCAACGACGTGCGCGTGCGCCGAGCGGTCTCGCTGGCCATCGATCGCAAGGCGTGGCGCGAGTCGTTGCATTACGGCGAAGGCTGCCTGGACTCCGGTCCCGTGCCGTGCGCGATGCCCTCGTGGAAGTTGGATGCGGCGACGCTCGAGCCGGCGCGGCGCAAGTACCTCGACGGCCACGATCCCGCCGAGGCAAAGCGGCTCTTGGCCGAGGCGGGCTTCGGCCGCGGGCTCAGCGTGCCGCTCGCGCACTGGCCCGGGTTCGCCGCGCCGTGGCGCAGCTATTACGAGCTGACCGTCGACAACCTCGCGCAAGTGGGAATCACGGCGGAGCTGAAGCCTGAGGACAACGCGCGATACTCGACGATGACGTTCCTCGGCAAGTACGACAAGATGGCGATGGGGCCGTTCGGCGCCGGCACCACCGAGATCGACGAGGTGCTGTACGAGACGTTCTTCAGCGGCTCACCGCGCAATCGCAGCCGCGTGAACGACCCCGAGCTCGACCGCATGCTGCTCGCCCAGCGGCGCGAGCTCGATCCGGCGCGCCGCCGTGACATCGTGCTCGACATCCAACGCTATCTCGCCGACAAGACCTACTACGTGTACCTGCCGATGTGGCCGCGCTACATCGTGCACCCGGGGTACGTGAAGGGCTTTCGCAACCACGACGGCTACGGTGTGGGCAGCCGCCTGATGTTCACCTGGTTCGATCGCTGAAGGAGACGCTTCGATGAGCAGCAGCCTGACGACGCGTCAGACCGGCCCGTGCTTCGCCGCCGAGGCCGCAGGGCTGGACCTCCGCAAGCCGCTTTCGCCCGACGACGTGGCGGCCATTCACGAGGCCATGGACGAGCACGGGGTGCTCGTGTTCCACGACCAGCCGATCGACGACGCCGAGCAGCTCGCCTTCAGCCGCAGTCTCGGCGAGATCGAGCACGCGATCGGCACGAGCCTGCGCGCGCCCGACGAGTATCGGCTGCCGACGACGTTCGCCGACGTGTCGAACCTCGACCAGCACCATCAGGTGTTCGCGCGCGACGATCGGCGACGGCTGTTCGGGATCGGCAATCGCCTGTGGCACTCCGACAGCTCGTTCAAGGCGATCCCGGCCATGTACTCACTGCTGCACGCGCGGCGCATCCCGTCCAAGGGCGGCAACACGGAGTTTGCCGACATGCGCACGGCCTACGACGCGCTCGACGACGAGACGAAGGCCGAGGTCGAGAACCTCGTCTGCGAGCACTCGCAGATCTACTCGCGGCAGCAGCTCGGCTTCACGGACTTCACCGACGAGGAGCGCGCGCGCTTCGCGCCCGTGCTGCAGCGGCTGGTGCGCACGCACCCGTCGACCAGGCGGAAGTCGCTCTACCTGTCGTCCCATGCCGGCGGCATCATCGGCTGGCCGGTGCCGGAGGCGCGCGCCTTCCTGCGCGACCTCGTCGAGCACGCCACGCAGCGCCTGTTCGTGTACGCCCACCGCTGGCGCGTGGGCGATCTCGTGATGTGGGACAACCGCCGCACCATGCATCGCGCGCGGCCGTTCCCGGTGCACGAGCCGCGCGACATGCGCCGCACCACGCTGGTCGGCACGCCGACGATGGTGCAGCTGGCGGCTACGTCTTGATGCCGAGCAGCTTCGCGGCCGTGCCGCCGAGGATCGCCGTGCGCTGATCGTCGCTGAGCCCCGGCGTGCTCAGGACGAGATCGATGGCGGTCTTCGTCCACGGATACGGAAAATCGGTGCCGATCACGATCTGACTGGCGCCGACCTCGGCGATGATGTGACGCATCGCCTCAGGTGTGAAGAGGATGTTGTCGTAGTACATCTGCTTCAGGTATTCGGTTGGCTTCTTCTTCAGCGGGCCGTCTTTCGGGCCCGGGCATCGGTCGGGGAACACGTTGCAGCCCTGATCGGAGCGCCCCGCGTACGAGGGCAGGTAGCCGCCGCCGTGCGCGGCGCAGATCTTCAGGCCGGGGAAGCGGTCCAGCGTGCCCTCGAAGATCAGGTGCGACAGCGCGATCGTCGTCTCCAGCGGGTTGCCGATGACGTTCTCGAGCAGGCCGTTGCCCTTGAGGCGATTCGGAATGTCGGCGGCCACGCCATTGCCCTGGGGGTGGATGAAGACCAGCACGCCGAGATCTTCCGCCTTCTTCCAGAACGGGTGGAATTTCGGATCGCTGAGCTCCTCGCCGTTGACGCTGCCGCCGATCCCGGCGCCGCGCAGCCCGTACTTCTTCACGCCCTCCTCGAGCTGCTGCGCGGCGAGGTCGGGATGCTGCAGCGCCACGGTCGCGAAGGCCACGAAACGGTCGGGGTTCGCCGCACACGCCTCGGCGAGCTTCTCGTTCTGCATCTTGCAGACCTGCGTCGCGACGTCGCGATCGGCCTTGTACCAATAGGGATTGATGCTCAGCGCCTCGACGTCGATCCCCTGCTCGTCCATCGCGCGCAGCCGCTCGGACGCCTGTGTGGCCATGTGCAGCAGCGGCGGCAGCGTCGAGCCGGGCCCCGCGAGCTTCATGCCCATCAGGGCCATCGCTTCGGGCACCGCGCAGTGCGCGTGCACGTCGACGGTCTTCACGCGACGGCCGCCGACCGTCACCTCGCGGCGGCGCGTCTGCGCCTGCACCGAGGCCGCAGCCAGGAGATCGCAGCCCACGAACACGAGGCCAGCCAGCATACCCGCCGCTTCAACGAATTGCCTGCGCGAGGTCATTCGGTGTCCTCCTTGACGGGTTGTCCTCTTCGACGGCGCGCAGGGTATCATGCCGGGCCATGGCACGCCTGCTGTGGCCGCTTGCCGTGATCGTCGCCTTCCTCGGCGGCTGGGTGATCGCCGGTATGACAGGCAAGGCGTCGGTCTCGCGCGAGGCCGAGCGCGAAGCCGAGCATCTTCGCCAGCAGATTTCCACGCTGCAGGCGCGTCTGCACGCGCGCGAGGAGGTTTCCGCCGACCGGGTGTCGGCGACGCCGGCCACACCCGCTGCGCGCCGCGGCGCCGCGCAGAGCGACGTCGGCCTCACCGCGACCGTGCGCGAGGAGCGCATGCTGCAAGAGCTCCGCGGGCGCAGCACGGCGGACCGCGGAGCTTCGCGCGCCGCGCAGCCAGCCGCGCCCGCGACGGTGGAGGCCGCCCTCGATCGGTTCTATCGCTATCTGGAGGCGACGCGGGGTGGCGGCGAGGGGCGCGAGGGTTGGCGACGGGCGCGTGAGCTGGTCGAGGAGCTGCGCGGCATGGGTGACGCGGCGGGCAAGGCGCTGATGCAGGTGCTCAGCGCCGGCAACGACAGCGACGAGCGGCGCGCGGCGGCGCGGCTGCTCGGCAGCCTTCAGGTTCCGCAGTCGCTGCCGCTGCTGAAGGACATCATCGAAAAAGACGATGACGTGCTGCTACGCCGCGCCGCCGCCTCGGGGCTGCGTCAGCTGCAGACGCCGGAATCGGTCCCGGTCATGGAGCACATCCTCGCCAACGCCGGCGACGACCGGTTCGTGCGCCTGAGCGCGGCGTATGGGCTGGCGGAAGCGGGCCGCCCGCTGGGCGTGAGCGGACTGGTGCAGATCTTCAACGAATCGGCGATCGACGGACGGGGGCGCGACATGGCGTTTCGCGCGCTCACGTCGCTCAACGACGAGCGCCCGGTGCCGTTCATGCGCGCGGTGATCGCGTCGGACGCAGAGCCGTCGTTCCGGCTGCGCGCGATCCAGTACGTGACGGCGCAGGGTGATAATCAGTCGTTGCCGACGCTGCAGGTGCTGATGAAGTCCCCATCCGAGCAGGCGTCGATCCGGGACGCGGCCGCGCAAGCCTTCCGGACGCTCGGCGGCAAGTGATCGCCTCCGCCGACGTCGTGGTCATCGGCTCCGGTGCCTTCGGGGCGAGCGCGGCGTATCACCTGGCAAGGCGCGGAGTTCGCGTGGCCGTGCTCGAGCGCGCCGCGCTGGCGTCGCAGACGTCGCCCCGGGCGGCCGGGCTCACCAGCCAGGTGCGCGCGACGCCCGCGCTGACGCGCCTGGCGCAGCGCGCGGTCGCCAAGCTGGCGGTGTTCACCGAAGAAACCGGTCAGCCGCTGCGCTTCACGCAGAGCGGTGCACTGAAGATCGCGCGCACCGAGCGCGACGCCGAGCAGCTCACCAGGGAAGTCGCGCGCGGCGTCGATGTCGGCGTGCCGATCGAGCTCATCTCCGTCGCCGAGGCGCAGCGCCGGCTGCCGATCCTCGGCGAGCGCGGCATCGTCGCGGTGACGTGGAGCCCGACCGACTGCAACGTCGAACCGTCCGAGCTGCCGCTGGGCTACTGCCGCGCCGCCGAAAAACTGGGCGCCGAGCTTTTCCCTCACACGGCGGCCACGGGTTTCGAGATCGGTCCGCACGGTGTCGAGGGTGTGCGCACGCCGGCCGGGACGATCGCCACGCGCGTCGTCGTCGACGCCGCCGGCGCGTGGGCGCGGCTGGTGGCGTCGGCGCTCGGCGCGGCGCTGCCCGTCGTGCCGACGCGCCATCAGCTCTTGATCACCGAGCCGATCGCCGGTGTGGGTCCTCACTTTCCGATCGCGCGCGTCATCGACGCCAACGTTTACGTGCGCCACGAGCGCGGCGGGCTGATGCTCGGCGGCTACGAGGCGGATCCGGTGCAGCCGGAAGCGCTGCCGGACGACATCGCCCGACTGCCGCTCGACATCGACGTGCTGTGGCGGCTCGCGCGCAGCGTGCGCGAGCAGTTCCCGATCTTTCAGGATCCGGCGATTCGCGTGGCCGAGCACCGCGGTGGACTGCCGACGCTCACGATGGACGACCGGTATCTCGTGGGGCCGCTGCGCGGTGTGAGCGGCGCGTGGGTGATGAGTGGCTGCTGCGTCGGCGGTCTCAGCGTGTCGCCGGCACTCGGCGAGGCCATCGCCCAGTGGATCGTCGACGGCGCGCCGGCGCTGGATTGCTCCGACATCTCGCCGGCACGCTTCAGCGCGCCGATCGACGAGGCGCTGCTCCGTGACCGGTGCCGGCACGCATACGCGACGCACTACCGCGCGAGCGGCGGAGCGCCGATCGCTTACTGACGTTCAGTCGAGCGGCAGCGTCACCTGTTGCCGGGTCTCCGCGGAGCGCAGCGCGGCGGCCAGCACCTCCTGAACGTCGCAGCCGACGTCAGGCGCGCAGAACTCCGTGACCTCGCGGCCGTCGCCGACGCATGCCAGGAAGTGCGTCGGACCGTCTCGCTCGTCCGATGCAAGCGCCGGCCGCTCGACGAAGCGACTGCCCTGAGCAGTGACGATCTGCACGCGTCCTACGCCGGCGCGCTCGCCTTCGTGCGTGGGTCGCGGCTGGTGCACGATCAGCGTCCCGCGCTCGCCGTACACGATCATCGCGAACGCCGGCTCGCCGCCGATTTGCGTCCAGCTGGCTTCGAGCAGGCCGAGCGCGGACGGATACGACAGCACGACGACCGCGTTGTCCTCGGCGACGAGGTCCGGCTTTCGCGGTGGCGGCGTGACCGCCGTCACCGCAACGGGGCGGCCCAGGACGAGGCGACAGAGGACCGCGCCGTAACCGCAGTAATCGACGAGCGCGCCGCCGCCGTTGCGTCGCGGGTCATAGAGCCAGTCGCAGAATTGGGTCGAGCATCCGAACTCGCGTGGGCCGGCGTGACCGCCGCGATGACTCAGCTGCACCGGCGCGCCTACGGCGCCGTCGCGCGCCAGCGTCAGCCCGTGGCGAAGCGCCGGACGCCACGCCGTCGGCCAGTTCACCATGAGCACGACGCCAGCCTTCTGCGCCGCAGCACGCAGCGCGCGGGCGCCCGGCAGGTCGGCCGCCATCGGCTTTTCGATCATGACCGGAATACCGCGGCCGAGCGCGCGCTCGGCGAGCTCTGCGGACGCGCGATTGTCGGAGAACACGAAGACCGCGTCGAGATCGCGACGCTCCAGCAGCGCATCGAACGAGTCGTGCACGGCGACGCCACCGTCCAGCGCGCGGAGGCGATCGCACAGCGCTGGGTCGGGCTCGGCGGCGGCCACGAGACGCCCGCGCTCGCCGTCGTGCAGGGCCGCGAGGTTGCCCCACACGTGATCGTGGCTCAGCCCCAGGACGCCGACGTTCAGCCGCGCCATCGCCGCCATCTTGCACTATGATGCGTCGCCATGGCGAAGATGTGGCGTGTGTACAGCGGTGCGGACGGTGAGTCGCACATCGCGGAGCTTCCGATGGCGCTCGAGCCGTTCCGCGACGTGGAGGGCGCGCACGGTCAGGGAACACCGCTGCAGGCGGCCAGCGGCATCGCGTTTCGCGTCGCGCCCCCGGGCTACGTGCTCGACTGGCATTGCGCGCCGCGACGCCAGTATTCCATTTCGCTGTCCGGGGCCGCCGAGATCGAGGTCGGCGACGGCACGATCGCGCGCGTCGAGCCGGGCGACGTGGTGCTGGCCGAAGACCTGACGGGCCGCGGTCACGTGACGCGCGTGATCGGCAAGGAGCCACGGGTGTACGCGATCGTGCCGCTGGCCGATCGATAGAGAGCACAGAGAAAGGACGACGACGATGGAGATCGGCGCGGCGATCTTCTTCACGGACTACTCGATGGGACCGGTCGAGCTCGGGCGTGTCCTCGAAGATCGCGGCTTCGAATCGTTGTGGGCGCCGGAGCATTCTCACATTCCGCTCTCGCGGCGGTCGCCGTTTCCGCAGGGCGGCGAGCTACCGAAGAAGTACTACGACGTCATGGATCCGTTCGTTGCGCTCGCGGCGGCGGCCGCGGCGACGACCCGCCTGCGCGTAGCCACCGGCGTGTGCCTCGTCGTGCAGCGCGATCCGATCCAGACGGCGAAGCAGGTCGCGAGCCTCGATCAGATCTCGCGCGGCCGCTTTCTCTTCGGCATCGGCGCCGGCTGGAACGCGGAGGAGATGGCCGATCACGGAACGCAGTTCGCGAAGCGGTTCGAGGTGATGCGCGAGCGCGTCGAGGCGATGAAGGCGATCTGGACGCGCAGCAAGCCCGAGTACCATGGCACGTTCGTCGACTTCCCGCCGATGATGACGTGGCCCAAGCCCGTGCAGAAACCGCACCCGCCCGTGATCGTCGGCGGCGCGTTTCCGTACGGCGCGCGCCGAGCGATCGCGTTCGGTGACGGCTGGGTGCCGCACGCGCGCCGTCCGGCCTACGGCGACGTGCTCGGCCTGTTGCCGGCCTTCCGCAAGCTCGCGGTTGAGGCCGGACGCGATCCCGACACGCTGCCGATCACGATCTTCGGCGTGCCCGAAGACCGCGAGCTCGTGCTGCGCTATCGCGACGCCGGCGTCGCGCGGCTGGTCTTCAATCTCCCGCCGGCCGGCGCCGACGAAATTCTGCCGGTGCTCGACCGCTGCGAAGCGCTCGTGCGCGCCGTCCGCGCCTGAATGGCCGCCGCGCTGCGCGTCGCGGCCATCGAGGTCAGCCACTGGCATTCGCTCTACGACGCCGCCTATCTGCGACTACTCGCGGGGATGGACGACGTGCGGCTGGTTGGGCTGCACGATCCCGACGCCGCCGTCGCCGCCGACCGCGCGGCGGCGCTCGGCGGCCCGCCGGTGTTCACCGACTACCGCACGATGCTCGAGAAGACGCGGCCGGATTTCGTCGTGGCCCTCGGCCAGCACGCGCGCATGGCGGAGACCGCTCACTTCCTGCTCGATCACGACTATCCGTTCATGATGGAAAAGCCGATGGGCGTTCGGGCTGCGGACGTCGAGGCAATCGCCGCCAAGGCGGCGAGCAAGGGGGCGTTCGTCGCCGTGCCGCTCTCGCAGCGCTATCAGCCGTTCGTCCTGCGCGCGCGGCGCATGCTGGCCGAGGGACGCTTCGGCCCGCTCTCGCATCTCTACTTTCGCCTCAATCGCCCGACGTCCGCGCGCTATCCCGGCTGGGGCTCATCGTGGATGCTCGACCCGGCGCTCGCGGGCGGTGGGTGCCTGCGGAATCTGGGCTCGCATGGGCTCGACCTCTTTCTGCATCTCACGGGCGAGCCGGCGAAGGTCACCGGCGCGCAGCTCAGCGCGCGCGTGCACGGCCAGCGCGTCGAGGACTACGCGTCGGTGCTGTTGCGCTCGAGCAGCGGCATCCTCGGGACCATTGAGGTCGGCAACACGGTGCCGTACGCCGGCACGGATGGCGAATGGAAGATCGCCGGCCGCGACGCGATCCTGATCCTGCATCACGACGACACGCTGCGGCTCGTCACCCGCGACGGCGAATCAACGCTCCGCGAGCAGCCGGCGACGCTCTATCCCGACTGCGTGCGCGACATCCTCGATCATTTTCGGCGGGGTGGGACGCCGCCGATCAGCGTGCACGATCTCGTGCCGGTGGTGCGGCTCATCGACGAGGCGTACGCGCTCGCCTCGTAGGCCGATCAGCCGACCGCGCTCACGTGGCCGGCGGACCGAGCAGTTGGCCCGCCGCGCGGATCTCGTCGGCATCGAACGGCGGCGCGACGAGCAGGATGAGGCGCTCGACGCCGGCCTCGGCCAGACGCTGCCGCGCGGGTGAGTCCGGTCGCAGCCATCCTTTGTCCAGGCCGGCGAAGACCGTCACGATGAACGGCGAAGCCGCGCGGTCGCTCGCCGCGCGCGCCTGCCGCGCGCGCTCCACGAGGTCGCGCAGCCGCGGGTGAAACGCCTGCGTGTTGAATCCGTCCGCGTGCCCGCCGGCGATGGCAGCCATGCGCGGTCCGAACCCACCCACGATGATCGGCGGCGGCGGATCCGGTCGCAGAAATCCCGACTGGCCGGTCCAGAGCCGCCGCATGAGCGCGATCGCATCGACCACGCGCTGCGCGCGGACCGCGTCAGGCGCGACGTCCTGGCCGATCGCCGCCTGTTCCGACGCGTACGGCGTGCGGCGATTGCCGCCGGCGCCGAGCCCGAGAAGAAGACGGCCGCCGGACACCGCTTGCAGCGTCGCCGCCATGTTCGCCAGCACACCGGGGGCGCGGTTGGCGACGTTGAGCACGAGCGGACCGAGCGCCACGCGCGACGTGACCTCCGCGAGCGCGGTCAGCACGGTCCACGCCTCCGGCACGCCGGGCCCGTCGTCATCGCCGTCGGGATCGCGCAGGTGATCCCACGTCCACAGCCCGTCGAAGCCGGCGGCTTCGGCCGCGAGGGCGCCGGCGCGCATCTCGCTCCAGCGCGCGCTCATCGGCATCAGCAGCAGGTCGGTCTTGATCCGATTGGTCGTCATGCGCTCGTGGCGGCCGAGCGTATCATCAGATATGGCTCAGCGAATCTTCGTCGGAACGGACAGCGGGCTCTGGGTGCTCGAGGACGAGACGTCTGCCCCGGTGGAGGCGTTCGCCGCACGCGCGGTGACCGCGCTCGCGGTCGATGGCCGGACGCTCTGGGCTCTGATCGAGGGCTCGGCGCTGTGGGCATTCGACGGCGAGGGATGGACGCAGCGCGCCACGATCGACGGCCTGCCGGCGACGTGCGTCGCACCGACGCGCGGCGGCGTGCTCGTCGGCACTGAGCAAGCGCACTTGCTTGCACTCGGTCGCTCAGGCCTCGAGCGGGTCGAGACGTTCGAGACGGTGGCCGGCCGCGAGACCTGGTACACGCCGTGGGGTGATCCCGCCGACGTCCGCTCGATCGCGATCGCGCGCGACGGCGTCATTCACGTCAACGTTCACGTCGGTGGCGTTGTGCGCTCGCGCGACGGCGGCAGGTCGTGGACGCCGACAGTGGACATCGAGCAAGACGTCCACCAGGTGGTCGCACATCCCGATCGTCCGGACATCGTCCTGGTCGCGAGCGCCGAAGGTTTCGGACTCAGTCGCAACGGCGGCGATGCATGGACGTTCGAGACGGAAGGCCTGCACGCGCACTACGCGCGCGCGGTGGCGGTGGCGGACGACTCGGTGCTGCTTTCGGTCTCCACCGGCCCGCGCGGACGTCGCGCCGCGATCTATCGCCGGCCGCTCGACGGTGCGAGCTTCGAGCGCTGTCGGGTGGGTCTGCCCGAGTGGCTCGACGACAACGTCGACACCGGCTGCCTCGTGGCCGCGGGCCGTCTCGTCGTGTGCGGCACGGCCGACGGCCGCGTCTACCGCTCGGAGGACGCCGGCGGCCGCTGGCACCTCGCGCTCAAAGGCCTGCCGACCGTGCGCTGCGTCGCGCTGGACTGAGGGCGCTCAGCCGAGCACGCGCTGTCCGCGCAGCTTGCCGAGCTCGTCGGCGGACAGCCCGAGTACTTCACGCAGCACTTCGTCGGTGTGCTCGCCCGCCAGCGGCGCCGGTGTCGTCGGGGCCTCGGACGCCGAGAGATGCACGGGACAGCCGGGCAGCCGCAGCCGCCCGCGGGTGGCGTGCTCGAGCGTGTGGATCTGGCCGCGCGCGTTGAGGTGCGGGTCGTCGAGGACTTCACCGGTGTCGAGCACCGCGCCACACGGGACGCCGGCCTTGCCGAGGATCGCCATGACCTCGTGCTTCGTCCGCGCGCGCGTCCACGCTGAGATGATCTCGTTCAGCGCGTCGCGATGCTCCCAGCGCGCCGAGGCATCCTTGCAGCGCGCGTCGGTCAGGAGATCCTCACGGCCGATCGCGCCCGCGAAGTCCCGCCACATGTCGGCGTTCATCGTCTGGACATAGATGTAGGCGTAGTCGTTCGGTCCGCCCGGGCTGCACGGATACGCGCCGCCGGGTACGCCGCCGACGAGGCCGTTGCCCCGGCGCTCGCTCGGCTTGCCATCGCGGTAGTGATCGACGTAGCGGCCGCGCAGGAAGTTGGCCACGACCTCCTGCATCGCCACCTCCACGAGCTGGCCCTGGCCGGTGCGCTGACGCTGGATGTAGGCCGCCATGATCGCCGCCGCGGTGTGCACGCCGGTCCCGGTGTCGCCGATGGCGGCGCCGCAGCGCACGGGCTCGCGGTCGGCGAAACCGGTGACGCTCATCACGCCGCCGGTCGCCTGCGCGATCATGTCGAAGCTCTTGTATTCCGCATACGGTCCGGACAGGCCGAAGCCTTTGATCCGCGCGACGATGATGCGCGGATTGGTCGCGCGCAGTCGGTCGTAGTCGAGCCCGAGGCGCTCCATCAGGCCGGGTGCGAAGTTCTCGACGACGACGTCGGCGCGCTCCACCATGCGCAGAAAGAGGCCGCGTCCCTCGGGGTGCTTGAGATCGATCGTGACGCTGCGTTTGTTCGAATTGAAGACGAGGAAGAACATCGCGTCGAGGCCCGGCACCTCCGGCCGATTACGCCGCGACTGCTCGCCGCCGGGCGGCTCGATCTTGATCACATCGGCGCCCAGCCAGCCCAGGAACTGGGTGCAGGTGGTGCCTGCTTCGAACTGGGTGAGGTCGAGAATCCGCATGCCGGTCAACGCGCGGTCGGCCATGGCTTGGTCTCCTGGCCGCCCAGAGTATCAGGTCAGCGGTGAGAACGGGCGACGCGCGCGAGGGCGGCCGCGGCCTGCCGCTTGAACTCGGAGGCGGAAGCCGGCTCGTCGATGCTGCGAGCGAGTGTGTTGACGACGTCGGCGGGCTCGCGCCCGGCGCGCTCGGCGTCGCGGAGCTGGTCGCGGACGACGACGGCGGCCATCGGGCCGAGATACTCGGTCAGCGCCTTCGTCAGCACGCGCCGCACGGCCTCGTGGTCGTTGGGCGCCACGTGTGGCGCGGCGACTGGCATCTCGACATCGGTCAGCACGGCGATCACCCCGCCGGCGGACAGCGACGGATCCGTCGTCTCGACGAAATCTTTCGTGAAGCTGAACCTCGCCTTGCCGATCTTGCGAAGCAGGTAGGCTGCCTCGATGCCGGTCTTGCGACGGAAGCGGGCGTGCACGATGAGGCCGTCGCGCATGCCGATCTGACCGCTCTCGTTGTCGGCCGTGGCGATGAAGATCGTGCCGGTGCGTCGCTCCAGGCCCAGACGGCGGAGCTCGGCGATCAGCTCATCGTAGCTGCGTAGCGCATCACCGGTCATGGCGGGCCTCCACCGGCGCGTCGACGCCGGGCTTGTCCTCCCCCAGCTTGCGCATCGCGATGTTGATGCTGCGCCGCAGACGGTCGATGGCGAGCGCGAGCTGGTGGACCTCGTTACGCGTGTTCCGGGCGATGCGGCCCACACCGAGGTTGGCAGGCTGCCCGAGCGAGATCTGGTGACTGGCTTCGGTGAGGCGCTTCACCGGACGCACGATGGCGAATCGCACGAACAGCATCGCGATCAGGAAGGCGGCGATGACGATGCCAAGCTCACCGCCGCCGACGGCCGTGAGGCCCAGGCGCCAGAACGATCGGACGGGCAGCTTCACGCTGATGATGCCGGCCACGTCGCCCGTCTTGAATCCGAAGCCGTTGGTGGTGCCGTAGCGCACCTTGACGTCGTTCGGCGCGCGATCGACGTCGCCGTGACACGTGATGCACGCGGGCTTGTGATACACGGTCCGCGCGTAGCGGAAGCCGTCCTCCGTCAGCTCGAAGTATTCCTTGAGGCCCGACTGACGAATTCGCTGCAGCGCCACGCGCTCGAACACGTCCGGCGCGTTGCCGGGATTCATGACGTTGTGGGATGTCAAACGGAACTGCGCCGGCGAGCCGGAGCGCGCGATGACTTCGGAGAACTCGCGCTGCGCCAGCGCGGGATTCTTCGAATAGAAGTTGACGGTTTTCAGCGCGCCCGGCGTTCCGGTCACGCCGTCGTCGGCCTGCAGCAGTGGCAGATGGCCCAGATAGCTGCGTGCGTCGTCCTTGACCCACACGCGTCCGTATTGCGCGACCCACGTGCCGAAGGCGTCGACGTTGTCGGCGACGGTCTCCGCCTGGCTTTTGAGCTCGTTGAGATAGATGCGGTCGAGGATCAGATAGAACGCGGCCCCGACCAGGGCCAGCGCCAGGAGGAAGACGAGCGCGAAGCGCGTCGAGATCGACATCCCTCCGAGCCCCATAGCGGCTAGACGTTCTTACAAGTTCCCCGCCATCCCGGCGACGTCGCCGAAACCCTCGTCGTTGCGTCAACCCGTCGCGAGCCGGCCGGAGTTTGTGCCGCCCCGACATTCCGGGGCGCAAAGTTTGTCAACTATCGAGGCGTGAGAAAACGACGCAGCGCCGTGAGCGATACAGCCGTGCACGGCGACAGCTCGAGGCAGAGTTTTGCGACGCGCGTGGCATCGCCCGCAACCGCGGCTTCCTCTATAGTGCCCGCCAGCCCGGCGAGCGCCGCCAGTCCCAGGTTCGCGGCCACACCCTTGAGCGCGTGGGCCGCCGGGCGCAGCGTCGTCGGATCGGTTCCCGGCGCGGCCGTCATCAGGCGCCGCTCGTGCGGTTCGATCTCCTCGGGCAAGGCCTCCGCCAACGCGGCCACGCGTTCGGCGCCGAGCGCATCGACGAGGGCGGAGAGATACGTGGTGTCGAGCAGCGTGTCGGCGGCGGGCGCACTCGGCGCCGCCGGCGGCGTCGCCGCTGCGGTCGTCGCGGCGGCGGTTCCGAGACGTGCGAGCACGCGGCTGAGCGCGGCGAGATCGATGGGCTTCGCGAGGAACTCGTCCATGCCGGCGGCGAAGCAGAGTTCGGTTTCCTCTTTCAGCACGCTGGCGCTCAGCCCGACGATCGGCGCGCGGCCGGCGGCGCCGGAGAAGCCCCGAATGATCCGCGACGCTTCGATGCCGTCCATCACCGGCATGTGCACGTCCATCAAAATGACGTCGTAGCTTCCGCCGCGGGCGGCCTCCACCGCCGCTGCACCGTCCGCGACCACGTCCACCGCGTGCCCCTGACGCGCGAGCAGCCCGAGTGCCACCTGTCGATTCACCGGATGATCTTCCGCGAGCAGAATGCGCAATGGCGTCACCGCAGTGAAGGGCGCCTCGACCTCCGTCGCGATCGGTGCATGCGCGCGATCGAGCGTGACCGCCACCACGAAGATCGCGCCTGCGCCCGGCTCGCTCTCGACGCTGATTTCGCCGCCCATCGCCTGGACGATGCGGCGGCAGATCGCGAGTCCGAGCCCGGTGCCACCGAAACGGCGGGTGGCGCTGGTGTCGACCTGGGTGAATTCCTGGAACAGGTGGGCTTGCGCCTCGGGCGCGATGCCGATGCCGGTGTCGCTGACGGCGATGCGCAGCGGCACACGCTCCGAAGGTGTTCCGGCCAGCATCACGTCGACGCGCACCTCGCCCGACTCCGTGAACTTGATGGCGTTGCCGACGAGGTTCAACAACACCTGGCGAACGCGGCCCGGGTCGCCGCGCAGCGCCGTCGGCACATCGGGCGCGACGTCCGTGTGCAGGATCAAGCCCTTCTCGCGCGCGCGGGGCGCCATCAGCGCCTGCACGCTCGCGACGACGCGTGCGAGATCGAAGTCCTCGGCCATCAGCGCCAGACGGCCGGCTTCCATCTTCGAGAAGTCGAGAATGTCGTTGAGGATGGTGAGCAGTGCCTGCCCCGAGTCACGAAGCACCTCGACCTGGCGCCGCTGGCTGTCGCTCAGCGGCGTATCGAGCAGCAGGTGAGCCATGCCCAGCACACCGTTCATCGGCGTGCGGATCTCGTGGCTCATAGCGGCGAGGAACTGGGACTTGGCGCGGGTGGCCGCTTCGGCGCGGCTCCATTCCTCGCGGAGCCGGTAGGCGACCGTGTTGAACGCGTCGACGACCCGCGTCAGCTCATCCTGACCCTCGACGCGGACCGGCGCGCCGAAGTCGCCGCTCTGCATGCCGCGTGCGGACCGTTCGAGCGCGTGCATGGCCCGGCGCAGGCTCACGTAGAAGCCCAGCCACAGATAGATCACGACCGCGACGACGCCGGCGACGAGCACCAGCAGAAGCGTTCGGTGCGTCTCGAGGCTCGCGATGCGCTCGCGCAGCTGTCCGCTCAGCGCTTCCGCCGCGCGGTCGTAGTGCGCCCACACGGCCGCGACCGCTTCGTCGTGACGGACGATGACGTCGTCGATAGTCGGCGGCGGATTGGTCTGGCGTGCCAATGCCGCGAGCTGATCGACCGCCTCCCAGGTCGCCATCAGCGCCGGCTCGACCGTCAGCCGGAGCGCGGGCGTGGCGCGGAACGCGACGGCGTGGCCGCGGTCGAGCGCCTCCTTCTGCCTCTCCGCGAGCCGCAAAGCCACCAGCGCGTCGGCGTGGTCGGAGCCTGGCGCCGCCGCTTCGCGAATCAGCGCCGCGCCGAGGGCATTCACCTGACGCGCGAGCGTCGGCAGTCTCACGACGACCGCGTCGATGAGGTAATAGGATTCCAGCTGCGGGTCCAGCGTGAGGCGCGACGTGTCGCCGACGTGGTTCACGAGCGCTGACGTCTCCGCGATCAGCATGCTGGGGCTCACCGCGGGGTGCACGACGCGCACCCGCAGCGCCGTCCACAGCTCGGTTACCCCCAGTCGCTTACCCACGCGCCGATCGACCGCGTCGACCGCGGCGGCAGCCATCTCGAGCCGCTCCGTGAGTGCGCTGCCATCGTCGCGGGCGCCGGCGACGGCGGCACGGGTCTCGGCCTCGGCCAGCGGCTCCAGCAGCCCACGTAAGCCCGTCAGGTACGTCACCCCGCGCAGCTCCTGGCGGGCATCGTCCAGCCGTCGGCCGAGCTCGGACAGCCAAAGCGACGTCAGCAGGCCCAGGGGGATCGCGATGAGAAGACTCAGCAGCAGAAACTTTGGCGCGTAACGAAGACGTTGCATCAACAGAACGGCGGGAGCCAGCAATCGATTCAAGGAATCGGCCTCAACTTGACACGGCCCCGTGCGTCTCCGACGATGGCCGTCCTTGGAGGACGCCGATGGCCACCAGGCTGACCGTGTACGTCGTGGACGACAGTCGCACGCAGGCGGAGATCACAGGCGCGCTCCTCGAGAAGGCCGGACACCAGGCAATCATTAGCACGGCCAGCCAGGAAGCGCTCGCCCAGATTCCGTGCGTGAGGCCGGACTGCGTCGTGTTCGACCTCATGATGCCGGGCCTCGACGGCTACGAGCTGTGCCGGCGGCTGCGAGAGATGCCGGATCTCGCGGACACGCGCCTCATCGTGGTGTCTTCCAAGGCCTTCCCGTTCGAGCGACGCCGGGCGTTGGAGATGGGCGCCGACGCGTACTTCGTCAAGCCGCTGTCACCGGCGACGTTCGCGGCCGACGTCGAGCGCCTCGTCGCCGGCACGCTGAGCGTGCACTTCTGGGGTGTACGCGGCACGCTGCCGGTGTCGCGCCCCGATTCGCGACGTTACGGCGGCAATACGCTCTGCGTGAGCGTCGACTTTCCCGATGGCCGTCTCTTCGTGTTCGACGCCGGCACCGGCATCCGCGCGCTGTCGGACGCCCTGCTGGCTGGGGGCCGGACTCGGCTCGACGCGCGCGTGCTCATCTCGCATCCGCACTGGGACCACATCAACACGCTGCCCTTCTTCGTGCCGTTCTACATGCAGGGCAACAGCTTCGAAGTCTGTGGCCCGTCGCACGGCGACATCACGATGCGCGGTCTCATCTCGGCACAGATGGACGGCGTGTACTTTCCGATCACCACGCGCGAGTTCGCCGCCGACGTCCGGTATCGCGACCTCGCCGAGGGGGAGCACGAGATCGGCGGCGTCCGTGTCCGGACCATGCTCCTCAGCCATCCCGGCAACTGCCTCGGATACCGTCTCGAGCACGCGGGCCGAACGCTCTGCTACGTCACGGACAACGAGCTTTATCCGGCCGACTCGCAGTTTCGCTCGGACGAGTACACCGAGCGCCTGGCCAACTTCTGCCGGGACGCCGATGCCCTCATCACCGACTGCACCTATACCGACGAGGAGTACGGCAAGCACATCCACTGGGGACACTCCTCCGCGAGTCAGGTCGCCGAGCTCGCGTGGCGCGCGCGCGTGCGCTCGCTCTATCTGGTGCACCACGATCCGGGTCAGAACGACGCCGCCATCGACGCCAAGCTCGCTCGCGTCCAGACGTGGCTGGCCGAACGCGGCGCCAGCACGCACGTCGCCGCTCCCGTGGAGCTGGCTCAAATCGAGGTGTGAGCGCCGGGATGCGATTCGGCGTCTTCGACCACATCGAGCCCGTGCCCGGGCTGCGCCTGGATCAGATCTACAGAGAACGGCTGCTCCAGATCGAGCGTCTGGACGCCGCCGGCTTCTACGCGTATCACCTCGCCGAGCATCACACGCCCGCCATCCACAGCCTCGCGCCCTCGCAGAACGTCTTTCTCGGCGCGGTCGCGCAGCGCACCCAACGGCTGCACTTCGGCCCCTGCGTGTACGTGCTCCCGCTGCACCATCCGCTGCGCCTGATCGAAGAGATCAGCATGCTCGATCACCTCAGCGGCGGTCGGCTGGAGATCGGTGTGGGCCGCGGCGGAGTGATGGAGGCGTACTTCTGGGGGCAGGAAGCGGATCCGGAGACGAACTACGCGCGCTATCTCGAGACGCTGGCGATTGTCCGCGAGGGCTTGAGCCATGACGAGCTGACGTACGCCGGGCGCTTCCACAACTTCGACAAGCTGCCGATGTACTTGCGCCCGCTCCAGGCACCGTATCCGCCGCTCTGGTACATGCGCAATCCCGTGACCGCGGCGATGGACGGCATGCACACGATCATCGTCGGCTCGCTCGACGGCCTGGCCGCGGCGGTCCCGCGCTATCGCGCGGCGTGGGAAGAGCATCAGGGCAAGGGCGCGCGCACGGTGCAGGGCGAGGAGCCGATGATCGGCCTCGTCGTGCACCTGGTGGTCGCCGAGACGGACGAGGAGGCGCTCGCCGCCGCGGGACCGGCGTGGGAAAAGTATCGCTGGAACCTCGCGGCGCCGCGGCGGCTGGAGGCCGAGAAGCGCAACCTCACGCAGTTCATGTCGACGAAGGACGGCTCGTTCGGCTTCGTCGGCGATCGCCCGACCGGCCTGCCGACCCGCGAGCTGCGGCGCGACATCGACGCCGAGCTCGAGCGCTTCGACCAGGTCAAGCAAGGCTCGCATCCCAATCGCCTCGGCGGCGTGGCGCTGGCCGGCACGCCGGTCGCCCTGCGCGAGTACATGGACGAGTACGTCGCCACCGGCGCCAACTACTTCGTCTGCTCGTTCCAGTGGGGCGATCTCAGCCACGAGCAGGCCATGCGCTCCATCGAGCTGTTTGCTACCGAGGTGATGCCACGATATGCCCAGACGACGACGGGGTGACCGGCATTAACATGCAGACGGCCGTCTTTCGGAAGGTACACGAGCCGTTGACGAAGTTCGACAAGCCGCGGCGGTGCGGCGTGCTCGTGCGCACGGCGACCACCGGCGTCTGCCACAGCGACCTGCACGTCACCGGGCCGGATACACTATGGCCGAAATGAGAATCACCAAAGTCGAGACTATCGTCGTCAACATGCCGATG